>CBDVDV010000006.1:0-42536 GCA_965372835.1 uncultured bacterium
CTAAGCTGCCCGGCAAAGGTTTTTGGACAATGGCGGTCAAAGGCGTAGTTCCTACGGCCGCAGTCCCCACCGGTGCTGGGTGGCACGGACTCGCCGCGGGCGTGTCCGTGTGTGTGGTAGGAGGGCACGGACAGAGCTCCGCTCAGTCCGTGCCACCCCATCATTGTCGAAAAACTTAGTGCAAATACCTTAGAACTCCACCCCGAGTTTGACGTTGGTCTCGGGGGCGGTGGCAATCTTCAAGTACTCGGTGGGAAGCTCCTCGAGGGGCACCACCGGGTCCACGATCTCCTCGCCGCAGAGCCGTCCCTCAGTGATAAGTCTCCAACAGACGTCGTAGATCCGCTTCTCGCTCCAACGCGGATGGTCGCGGTTGGGCTCGGAGCAGGCGCGCGAGAAGATGATGTTCGGACGGTTCTGGTGAGCTTCGGCGCCGAGGTCCAGCCCCGGCCCGTAGGGCGGCGGAAAGGCGCCCGCCACTACGTTCCCGCCGAAGGCCACAGACCGTATCGCCGCCTGCAGAGCGTGCACACTCCCACTGTACTCGATGGCTGCGTCGACACCGCGCTTGCCGGTCGCCAGGCGGATCTCGAGGCCGACGTCGCCGGCGGTCGGATCGAGGACGAGGTCCACGCCCAAGGCCTCGGCGACCTTGCGTCGATTGGGCAGGGGCTCCACGGCGATGACCGGCGAGGCCCCGGAGAGCCTTGCGATCTGCACCGCCATCAGGCCGATGGCGCCCATCCCGAACACCGCAACCGCATCGCCGATGCGCACGTTGCCGTCACGTACTGCGGCCATGGCGAAGTCCGCAGGGTCGAGGCAGACTGCTGACTTCCAGGAAAGCCCCTCGGGCATCTTCCGGCACCGCGAGGCTGCCGTGGTGTGCACCTCCCGGAAGCCGCCGTAGCCGAGGACGCGGTCGCCGACGGCCAACTCGGTCACACCCGGGCCGGTCTCGGTCACCGTGCCCACGAACATGTTGCCGCCGATCGGGTGCGGCTTAAACGGGCCGGCGGGTTCCTCCGATTTCTCGGGCTTCACGAAGACACCGAGATCTTTGTCGTAGCGACCGCGGGGCCTGGCGTAGCCCTTGAAGCCGGCCATCTCGGTGCCGTGCTTGGCGGCGGCGAACTCGGACTTCACCCGGACCTGGCCTTCGCCAAGCTCGGGTGGCTCGTACTCGCCAAGCCCAAGCTCGCCTGGCGCCACCAACATGAGTTGCCTCGGCATGGTACACTCCCTTTCAAGCTCTGAGTGCAGCGGCTTTCCTGGACAGCAGAACCTCAGCGTGCTTTGCCCTCGTCACTGGCGGGCATGCGGAAGGGCCGCGCGTGCTGCCAGTCGGTCTTGGCCCATGCCCAGCGCTGGGCAAGGTGGCCTGGATCACCTTGGTAAAGGATGAGCCGCCCGCGGACCGAGATGGACCTGCCCTGCGGCTCCGTCTCTGCGGGGACACCCTGACCGGGGTTCCCATCTGGGCACCGTTCCCAGAAGAGCGCGGCAGTCCACGTCCCCTCCGCTGAGCGGAGCACCTGCGCCGGCACCCCCTCGGGCGCCTCGCCCGGGACCCAGCCCTCACCGCTCACGTGAGCCTCTGCCCGAACTCTTCCCGGGCTCCATCGGTCCGCAGCCAGGCTTACGCAGAGCTCCAGCGAGTCGCCGGTTGGATGGGCGCACATCCGCCAGGACGGTCCGGTGCGGACCAACGTCCCCCAGTACTTTCGATCCCAGGTGGCGCGCGACAAACGGGGCAGGGGCCACCCGGTGGCCACCTGCTCGCGCACACGAAGTGACAGCGTGAGCGGAGGAACTCCTGCGGCGCGGGGCACGAGACGAAGCGTTCCGGCGGGACCGGCGGAGACCTGGAACGTCGATTCGTCGGCGGCAGTGGGAAAGTCCGTGAGAAATGCGTCGAGCAGCCTCCGGGGGTTATTGGGCATGATGTATATCACGACTCGGTAGACGATTCGGCCGGCTTGCTCGTCGAGGTAGGCCTGCACGTCGGGCACATAGTGGATGCAGTCGTGCCAGCCCTGGCCGAGTGTGCGGTTGTGCTTACAGCCGATGGCCGCCAGCCACTTGCCGTCCCGAGAGGTAACTCCTACCAGCCCGTGGACGGGCCGGTCGCCCGAGGCGCCGAATGCCCAGATGTCACCGGGATGAGCCCTGGTAGGGGGCACGTACCACTGCGTGCAGGGCGGGTCGTTCTCCGCAGCGTCCGTATCGAAGCTTTTCATCTTGCCTCGTGCAGTTTCAAGCGAAGCCACGGGGCCACGCATGGTGTAGTAGAAGCACCGTTCGACAAACTCCGCCAAATCGCCCTCGCGCATGAAGGCATCGGCGTGCCAGAACTGCATGCAGGGCCCCATGTACGGGACCTTCTTGAGTTCCTCCAGCGGGCCCTCCACCACCACGTCCATTACGATCCGGTCTTGGCCGCTCGGCGTGAAGGTCGTGGTGGCGGTCATGTTCCGGCTCTTGTGGGTGAAGACAACGCCGCCGTCCGGGCGCTTCGACGGGGTGCCTTGCCGGAACGGTCCTCCCTCATAGCACCAGAGCTCGAAGACCTGCCCCAACTGCGGATGCCGGGCGACCAGCCTCAGATGCCTCTCGTCCTGCGTGAAGTCGAGGCTCATACTTGCAGCAGGCCCTCCGCCACCACCCACCGGCTCGATACCTTGCTCACCCCCGGCGCATCCTCCGAAGACCACCAGCCCGACAGCGGCCCAGAACGCATACCTCACGCAACCGTGGTCCATGGCTCTTCCTCCGTCGCCCGACCTTTCCCCCCGCCATACCCTCCTCAGCCCATCGGCATTTTGCACGACCTGTCCTGCTGGTCAAGCGCCAACCCGCGAACGTGCTACCCCGAGGCCATTGAGGCCGTGTGCCCGGGAGTTATGGGTCACCACTATTCCGACGCACGCGAAGATCGCCTTGAGGGCGCCTCCTCTGCCTGATATGGTGCCCTCTCGGAGAAGGAGGAACGAAGGCGGGCCCCGCCGAGCGGGGCGCCGCCTCGGTAACGGACGTCGACCGGCTACAGAGGTGCCGGTGTGTTGAAATCGGTGAATCATCTTTCTGATGCCGAGTTCGCGCAGCAGATGGCGCGAAGGGAGATCGTTTTCCAGCGGCCTACGCCGTGGTGGCAGAACGGGTTGAGTATCGGCAACGGAGACCTGGGCGGTGCGGTCTTCGGCGGGGGAGTGAAATCGAAGGGCGTCATCAGCGTGGCCCTGAGCAAGGTGGACGTCTGGGATGAGCGCTACGACCGGAAGGGCCACCGGGTTCACACACTCAACGAGCTGAGAGGGCTCATCGCCGACAACGCCGCCACGGAGGAAGGTCGAAAAACTCTCAACTCGCTTGAGCCCTACGGCCTCGTCGCCGAGCCCGGATGGTACAAGAAGTCCTATCCCTATCCGTACAGTCCGCCGACGTGCAAGCCAACCGGCGTCGTGCGCGTCGACCCAGGGGCTATCTTCGAGAGGTTTGAGTCTCGACTGTCAATCCACCGCGGCGAGGTGACTTCTGCCCTCCGGGGCCCGGGTAAGGGGGCCTCGGTCACCACTTTCGTAGACGCGCATTCCAACCTGCTCACCGTTCGGGTCGAGCGTCGGGGCGACTACGACAGGCCGATCTCGCTTCAGATTGCCCGCTACGTCGACGAGCAGTTGGGTGAGCCAGAGGTCGGCGCCGAAGGGAACGAGTTCTGGCACCGGTACGTCTTTCCCGACGGCTTCACCTACGCGCTCTTCGGTATCGTCGCCGAGGGTGTCGTGGAGAGGGCCGACACGGGCGAGGGCGGCTGGAGCGATATCCAGCCGATGAACGGCTGGACGGGAACCGGCACGATGCGGAACTGGGAGGCGGAACTCACGGGGAAGGAGCGGCACGCTACGCTGACTCTATCGGACGGATCGGACTCGGCAACCGTCTTCATCGGCGTCGCGACCTCCAGAGAGGCGGACGACCCGCTGGCCCACGCGAAGGAACTCGCCAGCGCCGCCGCCTCACGCGGGCTTGAGGACCTCCGGGGTGCGCACCAGGCGTGGTGGGAGGCGTTCTGGCGGAAATCCCAACTGGTTCTCTCGGACCGAATGGTAGAAGCCCTTTGGTACCAAGGACTCTACCTATTGGCGTGCCAGTCGCGCGGGTGCGGTCCGCCTCCCATCGTCGGCCCGGGCTACCAACTTCCCCACGGCGGCTGGCACGGAGCGCTCATCACCGACTACAACGTCGAAATGATGTACTGGCCCATCTTCACGGCGAACCACGTCGATCTTGGCCGGCCCTTTTTTGACTTCTTCCGCCGCAGTATCGAGAAAATGAAGGCCGAGACGAGAGCGGTCTACGGTATCGACGGGGTCAGGTTCCCCTGCATAACCAACCTCACCTGTGAAGAACTCTCGTACCTCCCGTGCAGAAACTGGCAGTGCGTCTCTGCCTGGCTGGCGCAAATATATTGGTGGGGCTACGTGTACACAGGTGACGTGGAGTTTCTCCACACCACCGCCTACCCCATCATGCGCGAGGTGGCGAAGTTCTACCGGGGCTACGCCCTTCTCGGTGACGATGGGAAATACCACATCTTCCCGTCCACGCCGCCGGAGCAGTCTCCCTGGTGGGCGACCGACCCGGCCATCGACATGGCCCTCATCCGCGTCCACCTGGCAGCAACGCTCGAAGCCTCGGAGATCCTCGGGCTCGACGAGGAACTCCGAGACGGGTGGCAGGAGCTCCTCAATGGGCTGGCCGAGATACCGAATAACGGAGAGGTGTTCCTCGACCACCGCGACGCCAAACCCGACTGCCGACTGGGTCACACCGCTCTGATGTGCGCCACCTGGACCGCAGGACTGATCGGCCTCTCCTCCCCGCCCGCCGAGTTCGAGATGGCGCTTCGCACCTTCCGGACGCTTCCCGCGCGCACGTCTCGGTCCGTCCAGGACTACCCCTTCGACATCCCCACCTGGAACGACGACTGCTGCTGGCCCAACATGATCGGCTACGCCGCGCGCTTGGGCCTGGCTGAGGAGGCGGCCGCCTACCTCTACGACTTCGGGCTCTTCCAGCACCTCAAGCCCAACGGGATCTTCGCCTTCGACATCCCCTTGACGGACGAACAGCGGCAGACCCGCTGGGGCATGCCTGACTCGAACTACGCGATGACGGCGGCGGTCTCCGAAATGCTGCTCCAGAGCTACGACGGCGTCATTCGCCTCGCCCCCGCGTGTCCTCGTGACTGGGACGCGCACTTTTCGGGCTTCCTTGCCGTGGGAGCCTTTGAGGTCGAGGCGCGGATCGTCGGCGGAACCGCCCGGTTTCTCAAGGTGCGCAGTCTCAAGGGGAACCGCTGCCGGGTGTACCGGCCATGGCCCGGCGGGACGGTCGAAGTCCTCTGTGCAGGGAAACCAGTGGGGTTTGACGAGACGGGCGAGATCGTAGCCTTCGACACCGAGCCGGGAGCCGAATACGAGATCAGGCGAGGTGCCTCGACCAGAGAAGCGCTCACGGAAGCTGACTCGTGCGAGCCGGAGGCGGGACCCGTCCTCTACCGGGGACCCGCTTACGTGGGCGAAGTCCCGGCGAAGAAGCGGGGCGAGGTCTGGCTCGGCCTGCCAGCCAGATAGGCCCGGGGCCTCTCCCCACCTTTCACGTGTAGCCGCGGCGCCGAGGCCGCGCAGGCTCCGCTTGACCCGGCACCTCACCCGCCCAAGCGCTTGCCTCCGCGGAGGCAAGGTTCGCTGGAATGGTCGCTTGACGGCGGCAGGGACCCGCCGTAGGTTACACCTGGACGCTGGCAGCGCACTTGCGCCCGATGACGGTGCCCGGCGGGCCCCCGTTGGGAGGGAAGAAATGAAGCGGATTCGAGCGGAGAAGTTCTGGGAGAGGGCCGAAAACAACGAGATGGCAGAGCTTGACTGCCTTCCTGAAGGGCTTAGAGTCCTGGGTGATCTTACCTACGCGGCCACCGACCAGCGCGGGCTCCTGCTCGACGCCTACTTCTGCGAGCCGGCTCCCGCCCGGCCGCGTCCTGCGGTTCTCTTCCTGCACGGCAGGGGATGGCTGGGCGGATCGAAAAAGCAGTTTGCCCGACAGGCCGCGTACCTCGCCTCGAAGCACGGGTTCTTCGCCGTTTGCTGCGAGTACCGTTTCAGCCACGAGGCCCGATTCCCGGCTTGTCTCCGCGACGCCAAGTGCGCGGTGAAATGGGTGCGGGCAAAAGCGAACGAGTTCAACGTCGATCCGGAGCGCCTCGCCATCGCCGGTGGCTCCGCTGGGGGTCATCTGGCAGCGATGGTCGCAACGACCGCCGGTGTTGCCGAGTATGAGGCCGGTGAGGCCGCAGGGGGTCTTGATTACGCCGACCAGCCAGCCCACGCCAACCTGTGCATCCCACACAATGCCCCGCTCGATCTCGTCGCCCTGGCCGAGAAAGGCGGCCAGGCCGACAAGCCGGTTCGGGAACTGCTCGGCGGGAGGCTGGCCGACATGCCCGACGCCTACCGTGACGCCTCACCGTTCCATCGCGCCGGGCGCGAGACGCCGCCGATGCTGCTCCTGCACGGCGGGGCGGATACGGCCATCCCCTGCGAGCAATCCGTCGCGCTGCATGAGAAGTTGCTCTCGCTGGGCGTCCACTCGGAGCTGGAGGTCTACCCCGGCAAGGGCCACGGATGGTTTAATCGCGCACCCGACTTCGCCGAGGTGCTCACGCGGATGGAGGCGTTCCTGGTGGCGGGCTTCGGGCTGGCCTGACTCCGCGCCCGAGTAGTTGACCCTGTGCGCTTCCCAGCGGCGCTGTCGGGGGGGCAGCCGACTTCGCGTCGAGGTGGGCGCCCCTGCCCAGATTTGCAGGCAAAGGAGCAGGACATGGCATTGGCACAGCGCACCATGCTCGTTGGTTTCGACGGGACCTCACCTCAGCTCTGCCAGCACATGATGAGCAAGGGTAAACTGAGGAACCTGGCGAGGCTCGTCAAACGGGGGACCCTGGTCTACGCACTGACGCCCTTCCCCACCATCACCGCGCCCAACTGGACCACTGTGGCTACGGGTGCCTATCCCGGTCGGCATACGGTCACAGGCTACGACGTACACCACGTGGGTGAGCCCCTGGACCAGGTGCATACGGGCTTCAACACCGCGGAGTGCCGGGCCGAGCACATCTGGGACGTGGCCGAGAGGGCAGGCAAGCGCTCTCTCCTCGTCAAGTACGAAACGGCCTGGCCGCCAACCATCAAGAAGGGCTGCGTGGTCGAGGGCTGCGGGCCCAACTACAAAGACGAGTTTCACGCCATCGCCCCCGCCACCGTCTTCGCTACGGAGCTGTACCCCGGTGCTGTCCCGGTCGAGGTCAAGTGGAGGGACCGCGACCACTTCGACTGCGAACTGCTCTTACGGACCAAAGCCGGGGAGACCAAACGCTATGAAGTCGTAGGCGGCAAACGTGCCACCGGGGTGGTCACCATCCTTCGGTCCAACGGATCCGTAGGAGGAAAGGACCCCTTTGCCCGGGTCAGGCTGGGCCGCTGGAGCGCCTGGGTGACCGACACCTTCCGGATGAATGGGAGGCGCGTGCCTGCCTCCTTCCGGTTCAAGTTGCTGGCCCACCCCGGTGGCAGGGCCGGGGAGTTCCGCTTGCTGATGACCTCGCCCTTTGCTCACCAGGGGAACACGCTTCCCAGGAGTCTGGGCACTGAACTGATCGAAGCGGTGGGCCCGACGGACATCCGCGGGGGCTGGGACGTGGTACGCGGCGAGGCTGTGGATGAGCGCACGTACCTGGAGATGTTGGACCAGTACCACGTCTGGCTCGCGGACGTCTCGAAATACCTCGCCGAGAAGGAGCCCTGGGACCTCCTCTTCGTCCAGACCCACTGCCACGACTACGTCCACCACCTGTGGATGAGGGCCTACGAGCCCATCTCCGCAAAGAAGTGGAAACTCGACCGGGCAAAGGCCACCCGCCTGATGGAGGAGGCCTACGAGTCAGCTGACCGGATGCTCGGTCGCCTCCTGCGCCTGGCTGACCGGGATACACTCATCGTGGTCGTGGCGGATCACGGGGCCGTGGGAGGCATCGGAAGCGTTCCGGGCGACGAGATCCTCAAGAAGAAGGGCCTCCTGGTGACCAGAAAGGATCGGAAGACGGGTGCCGAGCACGTCGTGTGGAGCAAAACCAAAGCGGTGCCCCAGCGCGGCACGTACGTCTACGTCAACCTGAAAGGTCGGGACCCTCAAGGCATCGTCAGGCCGGGAGCGGACTACGAGCGCGTACGAGACCAGATCATCGAAGCCCTCTACGACTACGTCGACCCTGAGACCAAGGTGCGGCCGGTCACGCTCGCCCTGCGTCGGGAGGACGCGCGACATCTTGGCACCTATGGTGAGCGCGTTGGCGACGTCGTCCTTGCCGTGAGGCCTGAGTACTGCCACGAGCACGGCCAGGGGCTCTCAACCGGCCGGTTCGGACTCAGTTCGCTGGAGGCGCTGCTGGTGTTGGCTGGCCCGGGGATTGCCAGAGGTCGCACCGTCGAGGGCACGGCCAACATCGCCGACGTCACGCCGACCATCTGCGCGCTGATGGACCTGCCTTTCCCGAAAGGCTGTCAAGGAGCGCTTCTCTATGACGCCTTTGCCGGTGCTGACATCCTGCTCAAGGAAAAGCGCTCCCTGGAGAAGACGGTGGCGCGCTTTCGTCTTGACGCCGAGCGCGGGCGCAGCCAGACCCACCGGTATTGACCCGCTACGTCAGCATGGGCGCAGCCGCAGTGCAGAAGCCTGGGACTGTCGCTGACCGACCGGACGCTCAGCCACGGCGCGGAGGGAGAAGGGATCCATCCCCAGTTTCGCGGGTCCTTGGGTGGCACACCTTGAGCTTGCTCCAGGTCCTCTCAGTGAGACCGTCAACGGTTATGGGTCATACTGGCAGCAAGCGATCGAAGTTGTGGGAGCTGTCGGGCTGTCGTCCCGAGAGAGGACACCTTTTCTTCCCGACTGTCCCACGCCACCAGCTCACACCATATGGCAAGACCGACGGCTCGTGCCTGTGACCAAAAGGGTCTTGACAAGCCGCTCCGCTGTACTCAAACTCTCTCTACGAGCATGCATGGCATGCCGCGAGTGCAGTAGGCTGCGCCGGGAGGTCCGTTTTCCGCCTCACATCTTGGCAACTCACGTGGCCGATGTGGGTTAGGAGGTCTGGGGGCGGCCCCCTGACCAAGGAAACGTCCATGACATCTCAGACCCTCTTCCTCATTCAGACCCCGTTCTTTGAAGACTACGGGCCCATGAAGAAGGCGGCTGGCCTGTACTTTCCACTGGGTCTCGGCTACATCGCCGCCTGCGCCAAGGCCCAGGGGTACGACGTCCGGTTTTTCGACCCTAATGTTCAGCACATCACCCCACAGGACATCGCCCGGGCGGCTGAGGAAGAGCATCCGATCCTTGTCGGCATTTCCTTCATGACCCCCCAGTTTTTCACTGCCAAGCGCCTGTGCGACACGCTCAAGGAGGTCTGCCCGGACATCCCCGTCGTCCTTGGGGGTGCGCATCCCAGCGTGATGCCGGAACGAACGCTCCGGGAAATCCCGGCGGCGGACTTTGTCGCCATCGGCGAGGCGGAGGAAACCGTTGTCGAACTCCTCCAGGCCCTCTCCACCCCTCGAGCGAGCTTCGGCGGTATCGCAGGACTCGCCAGGCGGGCCGATGGTCGCATCGTCCTCAACGCTGCACGGGAACCGGTAGATGATCTGGACGCCCTGCCCTTCCCGGATCGCACCCTGATAGACCAATCCCTCTATCGCCCGCAGAGCTTCCTGAGCTACTCGCGGAAGACCGCCACTATCTACACCTCCCGAGGGTGCCCGGGGCGTTGCGTGTTCTGCTGTTCGGGCCACAGACTGCGCAGTCGCGTCCGGCAGCGGAGCATTGAAAACAGTATGGCCGAGATTGACCACTTGGTGGATCGCTATGGCATCGACTACCTCCTGGTCAAGGACGACACCTTCACCATGAAAAGGGCACGGGTGGAGGCGTTCTGTGAGGCCCTGCGGGGTCGGCATCCAGGGCTCAAGTGGCACTGCATGGGACGGGTCGACACCGTCGACCGCGACCTTCTCGCCCGGATGCAGGAGGCCGGGCTGCACCACATCTTCTTCGGCATCGAGTCGGGCAACGACGAGATTCTCCGGCGGTCGAGGAAAGGGATCACCACGGCCCAGGCGTGGGCCGCCGTGAAGGTCTGCTCCCAGCTGGGCATCAGTACCTACGGCGCCTTCATTCTGGGGCTGCCCGGCGAGACCCCGCAGACGGCCCAGGACACAATTTCCTTCGCCTGTAGACTGCCACTGACCATGGCGGGCTTCTCCATCCTAATTCCCTATCCTGGGACGCAGGTCTTCGAGGACCACTACCAGACTGATTATGATGCCCCTATCGACTACCGGAGTTTCATCGCGCCCACCGGCATTCACTATGTGAAGGGCTATACCGGGCTGGAGGGGCTGCGCGTAGAGGAACTGCCGGGATTGGTCGCCAGGGCTCAGCGTCGCTTTTATCTGCGGCCACGGCAGATCCTGCGGCTGTTACGTCATGCCACGCCGTCGATGTTGCTGGGATATGGGCGCGGGTTGCTGGCGTTGGTGCTGAAGGAGTCGTACCGGATTCGACAGAAGAAGGTTCTGGCCGCATGAGAGTTCTTCTGGTAGCGCCTCCATGGCTGGACGTTTATGGCAACTTTGCCGCGGCGGCCAAACTTGGCTGCGTCAGCCCGCCGCTGGGGCTGATGTACCTCGCCGGGGCGGTTCTCGACGCCGGCAGTGAATGCCGGATCGTCGATATGGAGAGCGAGGAGACGAGCGCCGAGGGCTTGGTGGAGATCGTCCGGCAATATGCTCCGCACTTGGTGGGACTGACTGCGACCACACCCGTGTACAAGAGCGCGCGGCATCTGGCACAGGAGATCAGGAAGCACTTTCCCTCCCTTCCCTTGGCGCTCGGCGGCGTGCATTCCACCATCGTGGGCAGGAAGGTGCTGGAGGAGTGCCCGGAGCTCGACTTCCAGGTCTGCGGGGAGGGTGAAGAGACCCTCCAGGAGATCATCGCCGCCTTCGAAGCGGGAAGTTCTCTGGAGGGCATTGCGGGAGTGATCTACCGGGAAAACGGCTCCGTCGTTGAGAACGCCCGGCGCCCCCTGAGCGAGGATCTCGATTCGCTGCCGCTACCCGCCCGCCAGCTCCTGGGCCGCGACCTCTATCAGCACAGCGTATCCGGCAAAAAGTTCGTGCCCTATGCGAACGTATTCACGTCGCGGGGATGTCCCTATCGCTGCATCTTCTGCAGCCAGCACACGATGCACGGACGACGCATGCGGTGGCACAGTGTGGAGCGCGTCGTTCAAGAACTGCGCTACATCACCGAGGAGATGGACGTTCACCACGTCGTTTTCATGGACGAGACGCTTACCCTCAACAAAGAGCGCACACTGGCCCTCTGCACGGCGATCTGTGACGCCGGGCTGGAGTTCACCTGGGAAGGCTGGACCCACGCCGCTACCGTCGATGAAGAGATGCTGCGGGCAATGAAGGCGGCAGGATTTGTGCGCATCAGTTTCGGCATCGAAAGCGGGGACCCGGAGATCCTCGAAAAGATCAAGAAGGACGTTACCCTTGAGCAGATCCGCAGGGCCTACCGAATCGCCGCCAAGGTGGGCGTAGAAACCCGCGGCTCGGCCATGCTGGGGCATCCGTACGAGACGCGGGAAACGGCCTGGCGCACGATCAGGTTCATCCGAAGCATCCGCGGCTGCCAGCAGATCTTCTTGAACATCGCCTGCCCTTATCCCGGCACCGAACTCTATGAGTACGCCAGCACCGGAAGAGGAGGGATGCGGCTCCTGAGCGCTGATTACTCCCGCTACACGCGCTACGGTGACCCGGTTATCGAGGTGAATGACCTTTCGGCCAGCGATCTGAAGCGCCTGCAGAGCCTGGGACTCCTCTACTTTTACCTTACACCCCGCAGGATCTGGCACAACATGGTCCGTCGTTGCGGACCTGGGGTCGGCCTGGTCAACAGCTTGGCGTTTCTGCGGGGGGTCCTCAGCAGCATGGTGGGACGATGAGAACCGGGGAGAGGCTTGCTTCGGTTGGCGTGGCTCTTTTCCGGGCAGTATTGAGTGTCCCTTTCTTGCCGTTATCCCGATCTACGACATCGTATCTCTTTGTGCGGCAACACTCGTCAGCCCTTCACCCGTTCTGCGGATTCCAGACACGTTGAGGTGATACGCCCCGTCGGGGGACTCCGAAATGACAGACTACCGAAGCGACGGGATGCCTTCATGCATCGTGTGCGGCACTACTCAACAGCGACTTTTCCACTACCACGGCTTCCAATACTACCGCTGTCCCGGTTGCCGAACAGTCTCCACCTATCCACTGCCGGACGAGGAAGTCCTTCGATTGCATTATGCGCAGAAATTTAGGGACGGCAACTATCGACTCCTGTACGAGTATGCTCAAGACTACACCCGGGTATACGAAGGTACGGCCCGACGTCTCGCCAGACGGTTGGCTGCATGTGGAAAATCTCTGGCCGACTGCCGGGTGCTGGATGTTGGGTGTTTCACCGGCGATTTTCTTGTGGCACTGGCCGAGCAAGGAGCAGATGTATACGGACTGGAACTGCAGCCGGAGGCAGTCGCAATTGCTAATGAGAAACTTCCCGGTCGCATACGCCAGGCCGATGTTTTTGGCGTCGTCTTTCCGAAAAGAAAATTTCGCGTTGTCACCCTTCTTGGGGTCATAGAACACGTGCTCGATCCCATAAAGCTTCTCGGCCGGTGCGCCGACCTGCTCGAGCCGGGTGGCATCCTGATGCTACAGACACCGGATAGCCAGTCCGTTCCTGCCCGGCTGATGGGCCGGCTCTGGCCCCCGTATGCGCCCGTGGAACATATCCACTTGTTTTCGTGCGCCGGGCTTCGTCATGTACTCGGGCGTTTGGGGTTTACGGATGTTGATTCGCGAATGCAGTGGAAAACGTTGCCTCTTAACTATGCCTTCTGTATGCTCAAGTATTTCGGACCGGAATTGCACGGGCTGTTCTCCCCCTTTTATCGGATGCTGCCACTGTACTGCAGGCGACTCTCGTTTCCGTTCTACGTCGGGGGAGTTACCATGATGGCGGAAAAGGAACTGAACGGCCGGAAGCGCAGGGTAGCCTGATACACGGAAGAAGACAGTGTGAACGTGGCTGAATCTATCCGAACCGCCGTGGTGATAACGCGCCCAACTTTTCACGCCTACATGGTTCCGCTTGGGTACCTGTATGTGGTGGCGACCCTGAAAAGGACCGGGTTGCCGGTGGAGGTGCTCGACCTGTCGGCTGAGGGGAACGCAGGCTTCGACGCGTTCGGCAGAGCCTTAGAGAACGCACGGTTCGACCTTGTTATTGCGGGAACCAGCTATAAGTTCCATAACAATTGTCCGTCGGCCACGATCGAGTCGGCCCTGTCGGTGGCGCGAATGGCCAAACAAAGGCGGCCTGGTTGTTACACACTCTTGATCGGTCCCTTGAACACGACGCTGTACCGGGCCCTGTTGAAGGACCCTACGGTGGACGCCGTGGCCTTGGGGGAACCGGAGGAGATCTGCCGGGATGTCGCCGTCGCCCTGAATGAAAGCCGCCCACTGACGGAGGTGCCCGGCTTGGCCTTCCGCACCGCGGCGGGCACGGAAGTAACCGGCCGCAGGCCCTATCCGGAGCTGGATGACCTCCCATTCCCCGATCGTGAAGCTGTTCATTTCGAAGAGTACACCTTCGACAGCTATTTCGCGCCGCGCACGACCGAAGTCCTGACCTCCCGTGGATGCCCCTTCACGTGCACGTACTGTTTCGGGGCCCGGACGTCGCGGCGGAACGAATACAACACCGGTGCGCCTTTCCGGGTCGCCTCGCCCGAGCGGGTCATGGAGGAGATCGATCTACTCTATCACCGGTGGGGGGTGCGTGGCATCAAGTTCAGCGATGTGGAGTTCTGCGTGTCTCCTTCCCGCGTGGAGGATATCTGCAACCTGTTGCTGTTGGAAGGCTACCGCGACCTTTACTGGCGCGCTGTAACCCATGTCAAAAGCGTACAACCCGCCTTGCTACGACTTATGCACAGAGCGGGTTGCCGGAATATCTATTATGGGGTGGAGAGCGGCGACGAGGAGATGCTCCGCAGGATGGACAAGAGAGTCACCCTGGACGAGATCCGGGAAACGTTTCGCAATACTTGGCAAGCCGGAATCAAACCTGAGGCGTCCTTCCTGCTGGGTCTTCCCGGAGAAACAGAAGAAAGCATTGAGAAAACGATCCGCTTCGCCTGCGCCATCCGTCCCTTTCTGGCCACCTTCCATGTGTTTGTGCCCTTTCCAGGCATCCCCCTGGAGGCGGAGATGGACACGCTGGCCAGCGAGGCGCTGGACAACGGGGATGTCTACCAACTCCGGGTGAAGGAGTCGTATTGCGCGATTCCAGCGGAGCGGCTGGATGCACTGTCAAAACGGGTCTACCGCCGCTTTTATTTGCGGCCAAGCTATCTCGCTCGCATGATACTCCAACTGAAAGAGCCAGCCATGCGGCAGTATCTTCTTCGACTGGCCCGGGGCCGCAACGAAGGGGGCTGGTTGCGGCGGATGCTGATGGGACGAGACTCGTTCAGTGCTGGGAGCCGCGCCACCTGAAATGCGGATTGAGGGGAATGCTCGTGCAAACAACGGGATCAGACATCTCCGACAAGTCCGACGCGCCTTTGGTCACCCTGATCACGCCCATGTACAACGAGTCCGAGAAGATCCAGGCGAACGTCCGCCGCATTCTGGATGCCCTGGAGGACCTCGGGGTCTCCTGGGAATACATCCTGGTGGACGACGGATCCAGCGATGATTCTTTGCAGAAGGCCAAAAGTGCGTTGGCAAACCGTCCCCAGTGCCGGGTCATCCACTATGAGACCAACCGCGGGCGGGGATACGCCCTTCGTCAAGGGTTTGCCGCCGCGCGTGGGTGCTACGTGGTCACCACCGAGTCGGACCTCTCCTGGGGGCCGGAGGTTATCGGAAAGATCTATGATGCCCTGCGCATAACCCACGCCGACATGATCATCGCCAGCGCCCATCTTCCCGGCGGCGGACTGGAAAACGTCCCCGCCTTCCGTCGTATTCTAAGCAAGCTTGGAAACCGGGTGATGCGGTGGGCGTTCGGTGGCAATCTCACCATGATTTCCGGCATGACGCGCGGCTATCGCCGCCAGGCAATCCAGTCGCTCCTTCTGGAGGAGGACCGGAAGGAAATCCATCTGGAGATCGTGACTAAGGCGCAGGCCATGGGATTCCGCATTACCGAGATTCCCGCCACCATCCGCTGGGACTCGCCCAAGGAGGGGACACGCCGGCGCGGTGGCTTGGGCATCCTCCGCTTTGTCTTCCCACATCTGCTCGTCTCCTCCCAGCGGGCATCGGTGAAATTGTTTTCCTGGTGTGCGCTCGGAGCGGGCTTTCTGGGCGGACTGCTGGTCGTGGTCGGGACCGTGCACAAGGTCTTCCGCATTCTTCCGTATCCATTACCCAACCTCGTGATTTACGGTCTCATCTTCGTTGTCATGGCCGTGGTCTTCGCCATGTTCATGTTGCTGAGCATCCAAATCAGATTTGTCTACCGGGGCATGGTGCACCTGCAATCCCAGCTGAAGCAGTTACAGAACTCCACCGAGGATCAATCCACAGAGCCTCCCTCCACGGCGGAGAAGTCTTAGGCCAAGTTCCGCCTTCGGCGGACGAAGTCCGCAGCAGGAGAACCATCCTCGTTTTCTCATCGTGAATGGTAGGAAACATTCCGTGACAAAAGAGGCCGCATAACGCCGCATCCAAGAACGAGGGACCTCGCTATTTCCCTGCGTCCAGTTGGTGCCAGCGGTGTCTTGGGACCCAGTAATACGAAGGGTGTGGCATCGTTTCCGGCACGACCACCTTCGTTTCCGGGGGCAATGCAGCCAGCTCCTCTTCCGTGCTGACCACGCGGATGTTGCCGGGAGGTTGGAACTTCATCCACAGCCCCACGGCGGGATGCCAGAACATTCTCTTAGCGGCGGGACAATAAATGGCGACTTCGTTGGTCTTGGCTTCCGCAAGTGCCTTTTCCAGTGCCGGCGCAAGCGCGATAGTGGGAATCTGGTGGGCATATTCCTCGAAATAACTCTGCAGGTCCCGGTAGTTCTTGTGGAGGCGCAGCGCGCCGAAAAAGAGCAGCGGAAGTATCACGAGACCCAAAGCCGGCCAGGAAAGGCGGCTCGACTGAGGTTCATCGACCGTCGCAGCGCGGCCTCCCGCCAAAGGTAGCCTCGCGTTAATCCATCTTGCCAAGCGTTCATACCCCCAGGCAACGAGCACATACAGCGCATACGCGCAATAGGTGTATCGTGTGGGCTTGGGGTCGCCCGTGGTCCCCAGCATAACGATGAAGAGAAGTAGGAGGACCAGGAGAAAAAGGATAAAGAACCGCCCGCGTTGAGCAACCCCCTTCGCCGGAGCGCACCACACGGACTTTACTCCTCGGAAGAAACATACGAGGCCGATGGCCAGCCCGGGCAGAAGGAAAAGAGGCAAGATTCCGTTGAAGCCCCGGCCGGGATGAAGAAAGGTGTTCTCATGATGTCTACCCCACTCGGTCAGATACCGTCCCTCCAGGAACGTTCCCCGGTAGACTGCTATCTTGGGCGACCTAAGGGAAAGTTCACTGCGCACATCTTTCAACACTCCTTCTCCGAAGGAGCGGTACGTGATCAGTTTCGGAAACGGCTCAGGGTTCTGCTCTTTCGGTATCCCGTAGCGCACAGCCGCCATGAGGCCTATTCCCAGGAAGGCCGCCAGAAACAGCATTATCATAAGAGCCCGGGGCGGACCTGGCAGCAGGCGCCCAACTCGGACCGAGCGTACCAGCCAGCGCCCCACGAAGAATAAACCTACCCCACCCAAACACGTGGCCGCGTAAAGGGTCTCATGACACCCGAGCAGGTATATGCAGGCCAGGCAGGTGGAGGCCAGCGCGATCCACGCCCATTTCCGGCGCGCGATAGCCGCTCGATCAAGCAGATGCGACACGGCGATAAGGAAGAGCAAACTGAGCGGAATGAGCAAATGAATCTCTGTTCGACCCATGCCCCGGGCCAGAGGAAGCAGAACCCGGCCGCAGAAGAGAAGCGTGGCCACTAAAAAGGACGCCGCGGTGGAGAGATAGAGGCGACCCACGAGGAAGGTGGCCGTTGCGGCAACCAGAACGAGTCCCATGTGGGCGACCAGGACGGCCAGCCCGAGATCGTCTGGGAACAGAAAGACAAAACACCGAGCCCAGAGCACGGAGAAGGGGGAGTAGCCTTCCCATTGATGGCGCTGGTACGTACCATCGTACTCGGGATTCACCAAATGAGCTGCCCGCTCGAAAGCATCAGCAAAATACACATATCTCGACTGTAGCGGATGGGCTTCAGGATGATAGAATAGAGAAACAAGCAGAAGAAGAATGATCAGCGCGAGAAGATCAAGACCGCATTTGGTTTTCATCGTTCGTACACAGTCCTGGCGACCTTGGGACCCCCGCTCACGCCGATCCTCCTCGGACGGATCCGTATAGACACGTCGAGGACCTTCCCTCGACCGCGTAGCCTCAGACGGTGGACAATCCGTGTCACACTCCTCGCCGCCCAGGTTCAGTGCCACGCGCTCTGTAAAACCTACCAGAGCCGACCGAAGTGTCAAGGTTCCCCTGTAGCCCAGTCCCCTTGCTGCCACTCGGGCGTCATCCGCCATCAGACGGTCCTCCGCGGCCTGACAGACATCCGCCTGGGTGCCGTTACCGTCCAACGCTATCTGTGCAAGGCCTGTGGCCGCACCTTTTCAGTCGCCGTGGCCAAGCTTTCAGCCGCCGCAGCCATAGGCTGCTATGGCGAAGGAGGCACTATGGCGAAGTCGGCCACCCAACGACCTCAAGGTGTCAGCCGAAGCTCCAAAAGCACTCGGCTCAAGGCTGCCGCCGGCCCTCCAGTAGCAGGAAGGTGGCCCGAAAGCCGGAAGCCGGCTTAGCAGATAGCCTCGAGGAGCAGGGAGAACTGCAAGGGGTGCGGCGGTCCCCTCGGCCGCCGTCGCTGGCGACTACTGAAGCCGAGCGGGCCTACCACATCGGGTGGGGGCTTTCAGCAGGGGTCGGGTTTTGGCGACGAGGTCAACAAGACTATCGTGGCGGCCCTTGGTAGCCGATGCGTCAGGGCGGCAAGCAGGTACCTTCGGCCCCCAGCCACAGGTTCCAGGGATGGGCGTTCAGTAGGCACTTCTGCTGAAGAGGGCTGCCAACGGTGTAAGCAGGAGGATGAAAAGGTCAAAACCCAGAGACCAGTTATTGATGTAGTAGAGATCGTACTGGAGCCGCTTCTCCAGTGAGGTACTGCCACGCAAACCGTTGACCTGAGCCCAGCCGGTGAGGCCGGCCTTGACGTGGTGACGGAGCATGTAAGCGGGCACCTCTTTGACGAACTGCTCGACGAAGTGAGGCCGTTCGGGCCGCGGACCCACCAGACTCATGTCCCCTTTAAGCACGTTGAGCAACTGGGGTAGCTCGTCCAGACTGGCCCGGCGCATAAAGGCGCCCACCCGCGTACGTCGGGAGTCATCCTGGCAGGCCCAGACCGGACCCGTTTCCTTCTCCGCGTCCACCCGCATGCTGCGCAACTTGAGCAGGGCAAAGGGACGGCCCCCCAGACCCATGCGCTCCTGCCTGAAGAGCACCGGTCCCGGGCTGGTCAGCTTGACCAGCAGCGCCAGCACCAGCATGGGAACCCCGAAGAGCGCCAGCAGCACGAGCGAGCCGACAACGTCTATGGTGCGCTTGGCCACTGCGTTCCACCCCTGCACCGGTGTGTCGCGGAGTTGAACCACAGGCAGGCCTTCCAGTTCGCCGACGCTGGCACTGAGGGTAACGATGCCCGAGAAGTCGGGGATGACGGCCACGGTCACCGGCAGGCTGGCCAGCTTCTCCAGGATGTCGTCCATCCGGTCGGCTTTCTTACTGGGGATGGCCACAAAGACGCCATCCACCGGGTGTTCCCGAACGGAGTCAAGGAGGTCCGACAGCCCACCCCGCACGGGAACGTTGCGAATCTCGTCCGCGCTGCGCTCTTCCTCTTCATCGACGAAGTAGTCCACGTGGACGCCGAGCCAGGGGTTCCGCTGCACCCTGTCAAAGGTGGTCTGGGCAAGGCGACCGCTGCCCACGATGGCCACCCGCTGAAGGCCCCAGCCCCGCCGGCGCAGGCCCCCCAGCGTCCCCCGCAGCAGCACCCGTGACACCATGAGCGCGCCCAGGTTGACGAACAGGAAGATGAACAGCATCTTTCGGCTGTAAGGGGTGCTGCTGTAGTAGTAGAGCACGGAGAGCATAGCCAGCCAGGCCAACAGCGCCCCCTTGGCCACCTGCATCCACTCCTGCAGCAGTGAGCGCCTGCGGGTCGGCTTGTAGAGGCCCACGTAGCCGAGAGCGATGAGGTTGCAGACGATCACAATGGGCAACAACTGGGCGAACTGGGACAGGCCGGGCGGCGTAAGCTCCTTGAACTGCATGATGCCCAACCGAAAGCGGACCACGTAGGTGACCAGCCAAGCGCCTGACACCAGGCTGGCATCAAAGATCACCGCCAGGGTGAAGGTGACGTGGCTGTGCCGCTTCAGCACGGATCGGTCTCCTGTCTTGGAGCAAGCAGGTAGTGAGCCAGAGCCTCCTTGAAGCGCTGGCGGCTAAAGCGAAGCGCCTGTTCTCGGATCGCCTCTGGTCGAAAGGCCGACTCGTAGCGCTCAAAACGACGGATGGCCCCCAGCAGACTCATCCACGTCGGCTCGCGGAAGAGGACACCAGTGGCACCCTCCTCGGAGCCGCAGGCCTCCACATCCACGACCGTCTCCAGCGCTCCGCCCCGGCCGTAGGCGATGACGGGACGGCCACAAGCCTGGGCCTCCAGCGGCACGATCCCGAAGTCCTCCTCACCAGGGAAGACGAGTGCCCGGCAGGTGGCGTAATGCCGCCGCAGTACTTCATCGGGCTGCCAACCCAGGAAGCGAACGTTGGGCGGAGCGGCCTTGCGCGCCCGGGCCAAGTCCTGACCCTCTCCGATAACCACCAACTCCCGATCGAGCCTGGCAAAGGCCTTCAGGGCCAGGTCGATGCGCTTATACGGGGCCAGAGCACCCACCCACAGATAGAAGTCTCCCGGCCGTTCGTCAAGGGAATGATAGAAGTCGGTGTCAACGGGTGGATAGATGACGACCGAGTCTCGTCCGTAACAGTCCCTGATCCGCTGTTGAACGTTGCAGCTTACGGCCACGAACTCACTCACGCGTCGGGCCGCCCGGCGATCCCAATCTCTGAGGCGCCTTCCCAGCCAACGCAGCGCCCAATACCTGAGGTCCAGGCGGCGACGCTCAGGAAAATAGGATTCGAGCATGCCCCAAGCGTACCGCATGGGGGTGAGACAGTAGCAGACAAAGCGCGTGCCATCGGCCACATCCACCCCGTGAGCCACGCAGTGACTCGTCGCCACCACCAGGTCGTAGCCACGGATCCTCAGGCGCTCAGCCGCCGAGGGCATCAGCGGCAGGAGGTAGCGGTAATAGCGAGCCACCCCGGGCAGCCTGTTGAGCCAGGAAGCGACGATGCGACGCTCCTCAATGGGCGGGGCCAGGCGGCCCGGAAGATAGAGCATCGTGTAGAGGTCACTGTCGGGCAGCAGCTCGCACAGCACCTCCAGCACCTCCTCGCCGCCGCGCCTACCGGTCAGCCAGTCATGGACAAGAGCACAACGCATAGTGGCGCCTTCGTGGTGTCTTTCGCCGCTTCAATCCGTAGTCATGCCCCGGCCGGCGGCCGCCGATCACCCACGGACCAGGAAAAGGGCCCTCACGCGCTCTTCTTCCGGGCTCGGCGAGCTTGCTGCCACCTCTCGTACTCACCGAGGACGTCTTCGGTGGAGCCGTGGGCCTTGATTTCTCCCTTGTTGAGCCAGAGCGCAGTGGTACACAGGTCGCGTATGGTCTCCGCGGAATGGGAGACAAGGACGATGGCCCGAGCGCGCTCCATCAACTGGCGCATGCGCTCCTCGCTCTTCTTCCTGAAGTAGGCGTCGCCGACGCTCAGCACCTCGTCGAGAATCAAGACGTCGGCTTCGATGCTGGTCGCGATCGAGAAAGCGAGCCGCGCCCGCATGCCGCTGGAATAGGTGCGGACAGGGTTGTCGATAAAGTCGTCCAGTTCAGCGAAGGCCACGATCGAAGGCTCGAGTTCTCTGATCTCTTGGGGCGAAAGAAGCATGAGCGCGCCACTCAAGCGCACGTTTCCCCGGCCGGTCATGTCTCTGTTGAACCCCGCTCCCAGGCTCAAGATGGGAGCCACGGCCCCGTGGACCGTCACCTCTCCCTCATCGGGCACAAGTATTTGCGCCATCGCCAGGCAGAGCGTGGATTTGCCGGCGCCGTTGCTGCCTACGATACCCAGGATGTCACCGTCGTCGATGTCGAAGGTGACACCTCTCAGCGCCCAGAACTGCTGGCGCTTGAACTCGCCGCTCACAAACTGAAAGATGCTCCGTTTGAGAGACTTGCCCGTCGCCGCCCTGTGGATGGTGTATCGGACGCCCAGGTTCCGAACGGAAATGACACTCATAGCGCGAGCCTGTCACACTCAGACAAACTTGACGAACTTCCGCTCCTGACGCTGAAAGACGACGAGCCCGACAGCAACGCTCACGAGGCCCAGAGCGAAGGCCATCGCCAGACCGCCAAGGTCCGGCGTGCGCCCGTACAGGATGGCGGCGCGATAGCCCTCCATAATATGGGCGAAGGGATTCAGCACGTACAGGCTCCTGGCGCTCGACCAGTCCACGCTCAGGAACGTGTTGTACCCCTTGATAACGTCTGAAATGGCATAGAGGCCGGGGGACAGGAACCAGCAAAAGCGCAGAATGTGCGTCATGATGTTGCTCAGGTCCTTGAAAAAAACACCAAAGCAGGAGAACATCAACGCCACACCCAGCGTGATCGTAAACTGCACCAGGACAATCATCGGCACGTACACAAGCGTCCAACCTACCCGCGCCGCCGCCACACCCATCACAAACTGGTAAAAGAGACACAGGATCAGCAAGGGGATTAGAGCGAAGGCGAACAGAATGTGGTGGGATAGGACCAGGGAAATAGGCAGCACCGCCTTCGGGAAGGTGAACGTTTTTATCAACCCTTCGCTCCTGGCAACGGAACTTATGGACTGGTTCACCGTCCCGGCAAAGCACTTCCAGGAAATCAGGCCACACATGGCGAAGGCGGGATAGGGTGCATGGAGTTGGCGCCCGCCTCGGATGAACCCGATGACAATCGTGTAGACCACCGTCATCATGATCGGATCCAGCAGCCACCAGAGATAGCCGAGGACCGTGTTGCGGTGCGTCTCCTTTAGGTTGGAGAGCGTGAGCGCGCGGATCAGTGCCCGTCGGCGCCAAAGCACGGCCGGGGTCGAAATCATGGTCTTCCCTTCGCCTCCTTCTGGGTGAGCACCCGAGCAACACAGGCTTCGATCTCGGGGAATCGCCTCTTCCATGAATAGCGAGCCGCCACCTCCCGCCGGGCTCGTCGGCGGGCGGCACTATCATGGGCAAAACATGCCTCGATAGCCTCAACAAACTCCTCAGCTGTCTCTGCGTAGTGGAGGACACGGGCGAGTGGTTCTGCGGTGAGCGCAGGTAACGCTCGGCTGACCACCGGTTTGCCTGCCGCCAGGTATTCGAAGGTCTTCAGCGGCAGCGCCGACTCCGTCACCCGATTGCGACGGAAGGGAACCAGACAGACGTCGAAGCCATGGACGTAGGCTGGGATGCGGTCGTACGGCCTGGGTCCCAGCAAGTGAACGTTCCTCTGCGAGCGCAGCGCACCCAGGTTAGTGGAAGGATCGCCACCGCCGTAGGGGCCCACCAGAACCAGGGACCAATCCGGTCGACGGGCTGCCACCTCGCCCAGCAGTTCGAAGTCCACCATGTAGGAGGCCACATTCCCCACGTAACCAACCACCGGCCTGGACAGACGAGCCAGCTCCCGTGGAGACTGCGGCAGCGGCGGCCCAAAGCGCTCCACCTCAGCGACGTTGGGCACGCACACCACCCTGGCCCCCATGGCCGAGAGCCGCTCTGCCAGCGGCCGGGAAGTGGCAAAACAGAGGTCGGCTGCGGCCACCAGCCGACGTTCCGCCTGAGCAACCATGCCGGCATTGACACCGGGGTTGCCGGCGTAATCGTCGACACAGTGGTAGATGACGGCCGACTCCTCGAGCCGTCCCACCAGCCCCGCCGCCGTCGGAAGAAAGCTCCAGAGGACAGGACGACTGAAGCCGAGGGTCTGGGCGCAACGCGCACAGGAGCGGCCCAGCCAGGCGGCGTTGCACCGTGCCGCGAGCGGTTCGCCGTGAAACGGCAGCACCAGGGGCGAGAGCAGGTAGCAGTTGGGCAGCACCTCCGGCGGCCCACTCAGCTGACCGCTCAGCCATCTGTGGAGCCTGCGCAGGACCTTCAGGAGGTCAGCCCGATGGAAGGGGTTGGGCGCCCGGAGCCCGGGGGATTCCACGTAGAGCACGCGGTTACGGCGCGCTAGCCGCCTGGCAACATGGTGGCAGTTGATGCGGCCATCCGCCTCCCACGGGGCTGAGGCCAGGATGACAATGTCTCTTCCTTGCAGGGTCTGCTTCAACTGACTGCCCGTTCCGTATCAGCACGTGACTCCCGGTGGCTTTGTCCCCCCACTGCCCCGAACGACGGAGATTGACGGCCGTTGCCGCCTCAGGTCGTTGCCTTGGCGTTCCAACAGGACCTGGACAATACGTTCGCCAGCATGGCCATCCCATTTCTCGGGTCGCTTCCCCACCACAACCTCCCCCTTCAGGACGCGCTCCAAGCCCTCCCGGATTCTTCGAGGGTCGCGGCCCACCACCTGATTGAGACCCGACTCCACCGTTGCCGGTCGCTCCGTATTCTGCCGCAGGGTGAGACAAGGCACCCCGAGGATGGTCGTCTCCTCCTGGATGCCGCCCGAGTCGGTCAGCACTACTCTGGCCTCGCCCATCAGTCTGAGGAAATCCAGATAGCCCAGAGGCCCCAGCAACTGAAGGTTAGACATCGCTTCTGTGCGTGACAACAGTCCGAACTCCTTCAGCCTGGCCAGGGTGCGCGGGTGGGCCGGGAAGACGACCGGCACCCTCGCCTGAACGTCCTCCAAGACCTTCAGGAGTCCAGAGAGGGTGTTGCGGTCATCCACATTTGCTGGCCGGTGCAAGGTCAGGACCGCGTACGCCTTGGACTCCACTCGGCAACGCTCCAGAATGTCGGATTGCTGGGCTCGCCTCCGATGCCGAAGCAGGGCGTCGATCATCACGTTACCCACGAAGAACGTGCACTCCTCGGGCGCTCCCTCTCGGCGCAGATTCTCCAGGCCGCTCGGCTCACTGACGAACAACAAGTCGCTGACCGCGTCGGTCACCACGCGGTTGATCTCTTCCGGCATGGAACGATCGAAGCTGCGCAGCCCGGCCTCGACATGCGCCACCGGCACATGGAGCTTCGCCGCCACCAGGGCACAGGCCAGCGTGGAGTTGGTATCACCCACGACCAGCACAAGATCAGGCGCTTCCTCAAGGAGGACAGGCTCGAACCGTTCCATGATCATCGCCGTCTGCACGGCATGGCTGGCACTACCCACCCCCAGGTCGACGTCGGGCTGCGACAGCCCGAGGTCCTCAAATAGGGCCTGGTACATGGGACGGTCGTAGTGCTGGCCGGTATGCACGATACGGAGCTCGAGATCAGGGTGCGGTTCCATGGCCTCACTCACGGCCGCTATCTTCATGAAGTTGGGCCGAGCGCCGCACACGCAGCAGATTCTCATTTCCCCAGCATCCCTGTACAGAGGCTTTCCGGAGTCTGCCATCGAGAAGCGTCAGCAACCTGAAGCCTCGGCGCGCCACATGACATCGCTTATGAGGGCGCCGGCTCTTTGTGCGCAATCTTCAGTTGCCAAGGTGGCCGCTGCCGAGACCATCCCTCCCTCTGCTCCGGGCGTTCGCCGAAATCGGCCTCGACCAGCGAGGTTTGTGCCTCCGTCAAGGAGACGCCCTCTCGCCTCCGGCGGCCAACCAGTAGGCGATACTCGTACGTTGTGGAATGATCCCGCCGATCTGGGCACGCCTGCGTGGCTGCTACAATGCTGTGCGGAGCGTCGGCGTTTCCCATCACCTCAGTCTCTTTACGCCTCCAAAACCTGTACCTTGGGCCGAAACGGGCAAACCACCCCCACTCTCCCCTTTCCTACAGGCCCTGCACCTCGTAGACAAGGGAATTCCTAACCGGCGCGAAGCCCTGGCTGCGGCTATCCCGCAGCGATAAGGGCTGTGCTCATGAACTACATCCGACAGCACACAGCGGGCAATACGCGCCAACTCCCGTCCAAATACCCGAAGCCATAGAACCTCTTGAGGAGTTCCCCCAGAATGGTAGTAGTTGTGGACGGACGTGGTGGAAGGGGAAGGAGTTAGGGATTGTGCGATGTGGAAAGGGTGATCCTCTGGTAGAGGTGGTGTCTCGCCCCTCTTCCCCCTCGCGCCAACAACGTATACCTGCAATGAAGCGTCCCTGAGCACAACCGCCTCTTGATAGGTTGCCGAAGGTTTTGCGCTGCGTACCCTTTCGAGGATACAGACTTTCATGGACCGCTTGCCCTGGCGGCCGCACCGCCAGCTCGCTGTCCGAACGCCGAGGCCCCCCTCAGGCCCTCATGCCCACGAACCAACCATCAGGGAAGAACACGTAAGGTCGTCCCGCTATCGTTCTTCTCCAAACGAAACGCGTGGTCCGTTCCCTCCGTCGACCAACGAACCTTCAAGTACCGTCCATCGTCACTTTCCCCAGTCGCACCTGGAACAGGGAGGGCGCCCTCCTCGCTCAGTTGGAGCAGCGTGACGAATGTCGCCGTCTGGGCCCTCACCGTATAGCCCACCGCATAGTTCGGGATCAAGGCATTCGGCTGAAGACTCGTCCAGCCCTGAAGTCGGGGCTCCTCTTGCCCCTTGACGACCTGCCGGGACAGTTCATTGTTGTGAAGCAAGGGCATAACAACGAGCACCTTCTCCATGCCCGGCAGCGAACCTACGAGTCCGTCGTCGCGCCGTTCCATCTCGAACTGGGGGTTGAAATGAAACCACTGGGTAAACGTTCTTTCTTGGTCTGAGTCTAGTTGGTCAATGACCACCAGCCAGTGGCGTGGCTTATAAACAAGAACTCGACGGTGATTGGTCGCAAAGAAGCGTTTCCGAAACAATTGCGCCTCAACAAAGTACACGCCCTCCTCTTCACCCCAGCTCTTAATCGCTGAGCGAAACGCATCGAGACGGTATCTGCTATAATCCCTTTCATCAATCTCGACAGTGTTATGGGCTCGAGTGCTCTCCACGTACTGGCGCTTGGGGTCATCGTAGAAGTACGCATATTTGCCTGAATCCATAACGAGCACCTGGCCCAGCTCAGACCATTCGAAGGTGAACTCGTCAGCGTGCTTGTGGGTTCGGGAATGAAAGGCCGCCGAAAAGAAGAGAAAGGACGCCTCTCGCCAGGGCCGGTGTGACCAGGGACCGCGGATGGCGGCATAGCCCGACTCCGGGAAGACGGCAAAGGTGCTCGTCGGCTCGGTGCCGCTGCGCCCCCGGCTCAAGACGAACTCGACTTCAGCGCTTTCAGCATTTCCGAGTCTGTCGGCCGCCTTCTTAAGGTCGGTATCCCCGAGGCGAACCAGCGTGCCGTCGGGATGGATCATCCATATAGTGTTGAGGCTCGCCTTCGCGATCAAATCTATCAGTTCCTTTTGTTCACTTAACCAGCCCGTCTCCATGAGCTGCTGCAGTAACTTCACAACAAGGAGGTGATAGTACGGAGAGTGTTCCAGGTGGATTCCCTCTTTGCTGAAGTGCGCCTGAGCCAACTGCCTCAGCTTCTGCGCCGCATACTGCTGGTGGAGCCTGGAATCTCGGAGTTCCGGGACCGTCCTGGTCAGCGCCAGCAGGCCCGCCAGTTGAAACAGGCCGTGGTTGCTGTGAGAGGCGAGCTTCTCAGGGTCAGCCAGCTCCAGCGCATGAACCCGGGCGGCCCTGAGCAGTTGCAGCAGGGCCTCATCTGGTACTTTGGGGTCGCGCAGGCTGTCGTCAAGAATCTGCGCCAGCATGGGCGCCCGTAGACCCACCCCCGCGTCGTACCAGGCAAACTCGCTCCCAGTTTCGCCGTCAATATTCTGAGATATCCAGTCCAACGCAATCTGCCGGGCAAATGCCATATACTCAGCCGTGCCCAACTGCTCATAGCCCGCCAGGACTGGATCAAGAAAAATCCAGGCGTTCAGCCAAAAGCGCCAACTGCGGTCGCCGTATGGGTCTGCCGTCCAGTCAACGGGACAGGTCAGAGGAAAATACTCGCGGTGGCTCTCTCCCTTCCGAAAGCCCTTTTGCAGGACGGTGTCCGCTCGCCTCCTGAGGTCCCCGGACACAGGAGAGAATGCATTTCGCGCGAATGGCTGGGGGGAGACCTTCTTGTGGTGGCTGCGGAGCGCCTGCAGACCATGATGCAGGCCTTGGGTCCGAGCGACCTCAGCCACCGCCTCCACCGCCGGCTGCGACACGTCCAAAAGGTCTTCAAGCCGACCTGTGCTGAGCGAGGGCCGCGGGTAGTTCGACACCTCTCGCACCCGGGCTCCGTTTCCTCCCGGCAGTAGACCGCGGGAGTAGGTCCGCCAGACTATGATAAGGAGAGCACAGCCCAACAGAGCCAGGAGGACCAGTACCCAACGAAGGTAGCGCTTCATGCAACCCCCTCGGTCGACGCTGCCTGCGCCCTGGCCGCTCGGTTCCGAGCGGCCTGGTAGGCTGGACGGAGCCCACGCAGTGAGACCGACCACGTGCGCTCTTTCTCCACCCACCGTCTCCCTGCCTCTGCCAGACGAAGCTGGAAGGCCCTGTCGTCGAGGAGGCGGATGCATTTTTCGGCCAAATCGCCCACGTCGCCCGGCCGATACAGGAGACCGGTTTCGCCGTCCTTGACGATCTCGCGAAGGGCGGGCAGATCCGAAGTGATAAGTGCTTTTCCCATGGCCATGGCCTCAAGCGGTTTCAGGGGTGTCACGAGTTTTGTGACCCTGAGCGCCGGCCGCGAAATCACGAAGACGTCAAGCAGACTGTAGTACAGGGAGACCTGCTCATGAGGCACCGACCCGGTAAAGACCGTCCGGTCCCCAATCCCCTCCTCCTGGGCAAGCCTGCGCAACCCATCCAGGCCGGGGCCCCGACCGACCACCAGGAGCGACACCTCGTAGCCCCGCCGCACCACCTCCGCCGCCCCACGCACCAGTTCCTCGACCCCTTCCAGGTTCCTGATGCTGCCCACATACCCCAGGGTAGGAAAACGGAGGCGCCGACGCACGTCCTGAAACCCGGCGCTGGCGGCCGCCTGAGCATCGACTTCGCTCGGTGAAGGGGGATGAAACACCGATGTGTCCACCGCGTTGGGCACGACGAAGACGCGCTGTGGGGCGACGCCGCGCCGGATCACCTCCTGGCGAAGCTGCTCGCAAATGCACACCACGGCATCGGCCTGCCGCATTACCTCTGTGTCCCGGCGCCGCCAGTACTGGTACCTGGGCCCGCCTCGTTTGAACCGCCCGGCAGCGACGCCACTCTCTTCCCAGACGCCCCGCACCTCGTACACCAGGGGAATGCCGAGACGCCGGGCTACCCTGAGTGCGGGCACACCACAACGGTAGGGACTGTGCGCATGGAGCACATCCGGTCTCACCCGCCGGGCAACCCGCAACAGTTCCCGTTCAAACCAGCGTAGCAGCAGCACCTCCTCGATGCCCTGCAACAACCGAGCCGCCCAAGAAGTCATCCTCCTCAGAAGGTCGGACAGTGCTGGGGGGCCAACTGACCTGATCCTGCCGACCCAGCCCTTCAGGAATAGCGTCATGAGGCCTGTGATGACTGCCGCCACGGCCCGCATAGGACGAAGAATCAAGACCTCGGCCAACCGCCTCCGCTGCCAGGCGCGAAGAGACCCCCTAAGCCGGTACAGCCGCCGGCACAGAAGAGCCCCCGGTGTTGAGAAGCCTCTTAGGTCGGTCGGATGGGGCACGCGGTAATAGGGCGTGCCGTCAATGACGGTATCCTGGAGCGAGGCTGGGTTGCCTGGATAAAAGGGCGAGGTGACTACCACCGGCTCGTAGCCTTCCTTCCGCTGGGTATCGACGATGTATTTGCTGCGCACGGTGTAGCCGTTGATGTGGGGGACGCTCACCCCCAGGACGTGCAGCACACGTAGCACCGGGTCGTCTCTGGGCTGCTCCGCGGGGGCGACCATCCGAGGGCCTGCTCCCAGCGGGGCGCGCACCGTGCCCCTTTTCTTCGTCACGACCACCGTCCTTAACTTAAGCCCTCACCCCCACCCGCCGGAAAGCCGGGCTGTGATACTGACGATGCTCCGATGCTCTTCTCCTCTTCGGGACAGCACGGAAGTCCCTCCCCCCAAGGAGCACCTCGCCGATCACT
Source organism: uncultured bacterium (assembly GCA_965372835.1). Taxonomy (GTDB): domain Bacteria; phylum Planctomycetota; class DG-23; order CBDVDV01; family CBDVDV01; genus CBDVDV01. The sequence continues at coordinate 29,704 of CBDVDV010000006.1, forward strand.
CCGCAGCAGAACTCTCGGAAGGGGACCGGACGGGTCATGGTCCGCTCGCACGCCGACGGAAAGCGGTCCTCAGCAGGTCGATCGGCAAGGTGAGCCAGTAGCGCAGGTTTCTCGGCCGCCGCGCGAGCCGCCGGGCAAACTGGTAGTACCGCGCCTCCAGCGCTCCGAGCAGCCTCTCGAGGACGTGCCTGCGTGTGCCTGGTCGACGCCTGCCCGGGAGCAGCCGATCGCCCAATCGCCGAATCGCCCTCAGGAGTGCGCGGTCTTCCAGTACCGCCCCGTATCCGGGCCCAAGTTGCTGCAAAGTCCTTCGGTATCTCGACCGATATGGGTTCAGCCGTTCCGTGTTCGCGGTGGGATCAACTGTCAGCACGACATCGAAGAAATCAAGAGTGAGATCGAAGAGGGGGTAGCGCGAGAGCACATCTTCAAAGCGTTCGTAAAACCCCTCGTCCAACGGCCTGCGGGACAGCCATTCGCGTTCGACGATGAAGCCCAGTAGCTCAAAATACCGCTGATACTCCGCGTAGGTGAGCTTGTTGACCCAGGCGGGTCGGTGCGCCCTTTGGCCAATGTGTTGGTAGAACTGCTCGAAAACGCTATCCGGGAAGAGCAAATGAGGCCAAGGGAAATAGACCTCGCGATACCGATGCGAACCCACCGCGCTGCGGTACAGATTGGCGCGAAGGTAAGAAACGCCGTCAGTGGTGAGCAGGTCCCGGCCGGCCTTGAGAGCAGAAAAAGGATGCTTTATGTGCTCCCATACCACCAGGGAGACGATCCGTTCGAAACGGCCGATATTGAGCTCGCCGCCTCGGCTAATGTCAAGCGCCATGAAGGTGAGATTTGGATGTCTGTGCTTCTTCCAGGCCGGATAGCGAACAATGTCCACGCCCACAACTTCGCAGTCGTACTCACTGCTGAGAACCATGGCCACGTCACCCCGGCCGCACCCGACTTCCAAGACCCGCCGACCCTTAATGCCAACCCGTTCGTCCAGAAGGGCTGCGCGCTGCTCGGCAAGGTCCAATCGTGACTCGTCACAATAACAGCGAGGAGAGGGAATCACTGGCCTCGTCCTATGCTCTTCATTCAGTTGAAGGAAGAGCTCGAGGTCGAAGACGGCAGCCCCAGCGCGCGACCCGCGCACGCTGTTGTTGAACGCCAGGGGTTCCTCGTCCATACCTTCCTCCCTCGGCGTCGTGACGCGCCTGAGGACTTGTTGCTCAGGCCTCTGCTTGGGCGCCCATCCACAATGCTGCACACTCAGGCCGGTAGGAACTGCAGCATCGACCTCCACCGTCCCCCGGCCAAGCAGGACTGTACTCTACCACGTCTGTCAAGCGTTTTTCCCTCCCCCCGTGGCCCAGGGCAGCCGCGGGCCTCACTGCGCGGGAAGACTTGCTGGTACTCTTAGCCGACGACTTCATGAAGCCACCCATCCAGCACCCTTTCAGCGCCAGAGCGCTTTCCCCGCATCAGGACGCGGGGTCGCTGCTCTGGTCGCGGTGCCCCTACCGGGCACCATGCCTGCCGGACCGAGGTCCATGATGTCAGGCGATAGGACCAGGACAAGACAAAAACCCTTTCTTTCGCCAGTTCTCGCCTGACAGCATTGATAGTGTATACGCCTACGTGAGGGGATAGAAGGAAATCCGCGGCTTTCTGAAAGAGGATGCGTGACCGGCCGAGACACGTCCATCAAACTCGACCGGGCCCTGGCTGGTCCAGGACCCCGGCACGCGGTCCGGCAAGCGGTGCAGTATCTGGGAGTGAGTCAGCCCACCATCTTTCGGTGGATGAAGGAAGGGCTCCTTTCCTTCCAAGCGGCGGGCGGCTCGACCCACTTCTCGCAGGAGGGGCTGACAGCCGCGGAGTGGTTCGTCCGACAGTACGGACCCCGAGTCGAGGGCTCAGGAGCTGACGGGATCGAGTTCGACGTGGCCAAGTGGACCTTCCCACCGGGCGGGCCATCGACTGCGACAATGACCTGGGGCCTGACTGGGGCTACATCGGTGGCCGCTTGTCGTCCGACGACTGGCCCGTAACCCAGTCGGACGCGCGCAGGGCTCTGCCCTCCTCGCCCGTCGAGCGGCGCCTTCGCTCAGCCGCCGTGCTTCAGCCCTCTCCCACTGCTGTGCGGGGACGGGTCGCTCTGCACAACTCAGTCCTGGTCGAGGCCCAGCACGAAGCGCACTGCGACCGGGACGTGGTCGGAGTAGCCCTTCATGAAGTCGCTCAGCTTCCTGTCGGAACGGATGATGATCTGCTCGCCGAGGTCCTGCGCCGGCATGTATTCTGCCGCGTCGTCTGTGACGACGATGTGGTCCAGCATGCGGCGGCTCTTGACACGGGTTAACGCATCGTTCTGGCCGTAAGTCTCCTGCATTCCGACGGACAGGACATCAAGTTTCTCAGACCTCAGGAAGCCCGAGAGCCCCTGCGCGGCCGTCTCGGCGTTCATGTCGCCCAGGATCAGGTAGTCGCGCTCGGGGTTCTGCTGCCGGTCGAGCCGGATCCAGCGTGCCAGGGCTTCCGCGGCCGCTTCGCGTAGGGAGCTTCCCTCGTCTTTGATGTCCCAGGCGGTGCTCTTCAAGTGCACCACGGCGCATCGGAAGTCAAAGACCCTATCTTCGGCCTGGGCCACGCGTACGTCCGCCAGTAACGGCTTGCGATAGAACACCTCCTTCGTCTTCACATCGCCGCTCGTCATCTCCACCTCCAGGGTCCCGTCGAACAGCCCGGCCGGTCGGGGCAGGACGGTCACGCTGGTGGTGTCCGTACGGTAGAGGATGCCGTTCTGCTGCTGCCGCCGCCCTTTCACCACTTCAAAGCGGTACTTCGTGTAGCCCATGCTGTTGATCGTTGCTTTGAGCTCCAGCAGAGAGCCGAAGTCCACCTCCTGCAATCCCCAGAAGTCGCACCGGAAGCTGCGGATTAACTCGGCCACCTCCGGGATCTTCTCCCTCTCACGGTACAGGTTCTCAATGTTCCACGTGACGATGTCAGCGAAGGCGCGCCGTCCCCTGAAGGTGGGTACCACGCGGACGAACGGGTTGAGAGGAACGCCCGCTTGCCGATCGTCCGGGTCCAGGCCGAGCCCGCCGAACAGGCCGCTCGGAGGCACTTCGCGACGGGCGCGCTCTTTGTGGCTGACGAAAACGCGGACGCGGGCTGCCTCCTGGTCGGTTCCCTTTATTTCCTCCAGAGCCTTCTCAACCCGCCTGCCGACGGAGGCAGGCAGGCCTTCGGGCGAGACCTTCTCCAGGTGTTCGAGGGCTTTGCCCCCATCGATGGGATGCTCATAAGAGGTGCGCAGTCTGGCGAAGGGCGTGAGCCAGCCCAGTGCTGCCAGGTAGTGGAAGTACGACCAGGTCGTGTTCTCGGGTCGCTTGTGCAGCCCCTTGTCCTGCACGCATTCCTCCAAGCTGTGCCACCCCTCCAGGGCGCTTAGAGGATGCCTCAAGTAGAGCGCCTGGAGCGATTCGGGGTGTTCCCACAGCTCGTGCGCGAACGCCTCAGTCTGGCGATCAGGATGCAGGATTCTGACAGGGGTCTCATCTGACTGGGCGAAACGGCCGCCATCGACGCCCGACAGCTGCACATAGACGTGGTAGACGCCCGGCTCCGTGAACACAGGGCCGCGCGATGAAAGGAACAGCGGGAACCCCGGGTATCGTAGCGGCTTCTGCCCCTTCCTCAGCAATACCCTCTGGGACGGTTTGCACAATTGCACGGGCGGCAAGTATCGGACGACCTGTCCATCCGGACGGCGGAGGAAAACGCGCAGATAGCCATCGGTCGGGTCCAAAGAGTCAGGCACAAGGTGCGGCTGGCTGCCCATGTTCTGGACGCCCACTTTCATGAAGACGGGTTCCCCGAGATGGTACGAGGACTTAACGGCCCTCAGGTTAACGCGCACCTCCGGGGCGGCCCACAGGGGATTGGCCCCAAGGGCCGTCCTGCGAGGGGTGGCCGGGCCGCCAAAGGGCGTGCTGACGCCCTCTTCGTAGACGCCGAACGGGAATCCGCCGCCAGCGACCTCCCGTACCGAAGCATGATGAAGGTGGAAAAGCTCCTCCTCGTCGAAGGTCTCCTCAAAGCGCCCCCAGAACTCCCGCGTGCCATCGTGCCCCTCCGGCGCCTCGTAGCCGAAGGGATAAAGGTGCGGGTAGTTTAGCCACGAAACGGCGCCGGGCCGCGCCTTGTCGAAACTGTGGAGCAGATTCAGGGCGTGGCCGATTTCGTGCACGGCCGTGAAGAGGTACTCACGGCGGCGCATCGCCTCGGGCACTCGGGGATCGGACAGCATCGGATGGTCGTAGAAGATCGCCACGCCTTCCCGGGGGCGCCAGTTGATGTCTGCCCGGCCGAAGTCGTACATGATGCCCAGGACGCCGCGGTTCCCACGTCCGGCCAGGTAACTGGACACCAGGACGTGCACGTGCAGGCGGTCGGCGGGAAGTGGGTTGCGGACCTCGAGCATGGCGGCATGGATTTCGGCCAAGGTGTAGCCGCGAGTTCTGTAGCGGTCGGGACCGTGTCCTTGGAAGGGATCGACGTGCACGTGAATGTCGAATCCTGCCCGCTCGAACGCACGCTGGAGCGTCATCTCCTCGCCGTCGCGCGTGGTGTAGCTTTCGGGCGGCCTGGTTCCCTGCAGGCCGTCGACCTCAACGGTCAGCCGGCGCATGTAGCTGCCCTGCCACTCCAGCCGCCCCGCAATGATGTCCTGGTATCCGCCCGCCAGATCTACAGCGATTCGGAACGAACCGATCCCTCGGTCATCCGCCTCAAGAGTGAGATGGCCGCTGAACAGCTCCGGCTGCCCCCGGAACTCAATAGGACCGGTAACGCCGCCCCCCTCCTCTTTCTCGGTGGGGGTGCGGCAGACGAACGAAGTCAGATACTCATCCTGCCGAAGGATGTCCCCGCTGACAGCGCGGACTTCGCCGCTCTCCTTGCACTCCACTCGGAAGCCGAAGACCAGTCCCTCAACGACTCCGCGATACGAACCCCTCCTTAGTGAACTCATAGCCGCCCTCCTCCCGAAGACTGATCCCCGAGAAAGCCTCAATAACGCCCTTCGTCAATAGCCTGCGGAGAAGTAGGCCTGCCTCCCTCAGAAGCTGCGGCACCCCCCCCCTCGGCGGATGCCACCATACGCGTCACGACACAATCCTGCAAGAGCAGAAATCCTACCGCCGGCGACATCGCTTGCGCGGAATGGGCCATCCGGCGACCCCGTGCGCGTTCTGGACTGTCCGCAGGCCGATGTCCTGTCGGCAGCCATCCGGACGCCGTCCGCACGGAGCCAGTGCGACCGAGCAGCGAGCTGCGCCGTCAACGATAGTTGAGGCGGAGCGTGGCTGTCAGCGTGTACGGCGCGCTTAGGACGACACGCTCGGACGGATCGACGGTGGCGGAGGCGCTGGCTGGCCCCCGCGTGCACGCCAGCTCTCACCCGCCGACGGCGACCTCGACTGTCTTCAGGACGCGAGGCACCAAGGCCGGCCTCAGCTTAGAGAGCGGCAGCCGGCCCGACGGGCATCTTCTTCCATGAACGGACGGCTGAGAGCCTGGCGGAGGTGGTGGAGCGGTACGGCCATCTCTGCCTGACCCTGGCAGTGCCCTTTGACACCGGCCTGGGTAGGAATGCTGGCGCTGCTCTGCTACCGCGGAAGGACCCCGCACCGCTGCGAGTTGCTCCTCACCTTCCTGCTGGCGCGTCCTGTCGGGCTGATGGTGTCGCGGCTGCTTCTGAGCAAGGTATCGGTGGCCCTCCGCCGACGTTGCTTTGGCACCGCCTGCGTGACCGTCATTGGCAGCGAGGGGATTGCGCAGATAAGCTTTGACAGTCGTTAGCGTAACCGCTATCTTGCGGTCCATGTAGAGCATTTCCTTGACCACGACGAGAAGAGGCAGACCGACGAAAGGAGCGTCGTACCGGTGTGGGGCAGAGCGTTCGCCGTACGGCGAATGGACGGCATCCTGCATCCCTTGGAAGTGAACGATTCTGTGGAACTCCCAAACAGAGAGGCCGAGGGGCAGGGCACGATAGTGGAGACGCCGACCAAGGAGCGGCTGGAGTACGATCTCCTTTACATCAACAATTGGTCTCTCGGTTTTGACCTGTTTATCCTCCTGCTCACGCCGTTCGCGGTCCTATTCAGCAAAAATGCCTCCTGACTCCCCATCGCCGGAATCCGCTGCCCCAGGCCGACGATATCTGATCGCCGCTCTGGCGCTGACGGCGCTCATCCAAATAGGGCTCGCCCTGAGCTCGTCCGCGGTCGCCGACGACGGCCTGACCTTCATCAAGTGCAGCAGAGCGTTCGCCCGCGCGCCCACTGCGACGATGCGCGAAAAAGACCAGCACCCCGGCTACCCGGTCATGATCCTGGCCGGCCGCTGGCTCGCCGCCAGGTTCGTCGGGGAGGAGGGAGTCTGGTCGTGGCTGTACGGGGCTCGCCTGGTGTCGGGAATCTGCGGCCTCCTGAGCGTACCTGTTCTCTGGCTTCTCGCCAGACGAGTCTTTGATGCCCGCGTGGCCGGGGTGGCCGCAATCATATTCGCCGGGCTGCCACTCTTCCGGCAGAATGCCGCCGATGCCCTGAGTGACACACCCCACCTGCTGTTCTACTTGCTGGGGGCCTGGATGGCCGCGGAGGGGCTCGTTCGGCGAAGGTTTTGGTGGTTCCCGGCCGCCGGCCTGACCAGCGGATTGGCCTATTGGATCCGGCCGGAGGGTTTCAGTGTAGCCTTGGTGGCCGCCGCCGTACTTGTGCTGTGGGCCGTCACCCATCGGAGCATGTCTCGGCGACGGGCCCTTGCGTGCCTCGCCGGCCTGCTGCTCTCGGCCGGCATAGTGGCCGCGCCCTACGTCTACGTCAAAGGTGCCTTCACGACCAAGAAGAAGATCACCGCAGTTTTCCGGCGCGAACCGCGCGTGCAAGTTCCCGTCACACCCCCGGCACCCGCACAGGAGCCCCCGGCCGCAGAGGCGGGAGTAGGGGACCGTTCCGCCCCGACAGAAAAGGGGACGGGAGTCTCTTCCTTCGCCCCTTCCCGGAACAGGACCCCAAAAAAGCCAGGCGGCGGCTCGAAAAAAACTCCGGTCCCCTTTTCTGCTCGTGGTCACGCTTTCCTTGAGGGCTGTGTGGAGCTGGTGGCAGAGCTCCTGCACCGGCTGCGCTACGTGCTGGCGTTGGGCCTTCTCTTCGGCCTCCTTGCTCCGAGACGCCTTCGCGCACAGGCCGCGCCCGGCTTCCTGCTCGGGTCGCTCGCCGCCTTCCACGTTATGCTTTTGCTCTGGCTGTACTCCGCCGTGAGGTACATTAGCTATCGGCACACCATGCCGCTGGCCGCTCTGGCCATGCCCTGGATAGCGTCGGGAACAATCTATCTCGCTGGAGTAGTGGCCACCGTGCTGGCCACGGCCCGTCCCCTTTCCTGGTCCCGGTCACCGAGTCCGGGCCTGCGCAGGTGTGTGTTGGGTTTGATGGTCGGTCTGGTCGTTCTGGCCATGGTGCCCCGCAGCCTTCGACCACTGCGCCGGGAGCGTCTCCCCCTGCTTCGAGCCGGCTCGTGGGTCGGCGAGCGAACGGTGGCGGGCGACAGAGTGCTCTCCAACTCTTCGCATATGTTATTCTATGCTGACACGCCGGGCCGGTTTATCAGGCCAAGTGACGCCATCCCGGAGGTGCAGGTGTCCGATGATGAGCCGCCATACCGTTTTGTGGTGTTGGATGTACGCGCGGGGGACCTCCGCAAAGACTGGCTTGCGCAGTTGGCGCGGTGCTACACGCAGGAAACCGTACCGGGAGTGTTCGGAGGGGAGTCCGGGATATTGCTTTTCCGGGCCAGGTCGCCGCGGGCCTCGACTCCGCCTTGACCGCAGACGCGCGTACGCGGACCATCTGCCACACCATGGCTCATGTCCGCCACATCTGGCTGCTTCGCGGCGCGCTCGGACTCACTGATTGAAAGTCCTGGCGCCAACAGCACTGGGGGTAACACTGAAGGCACCAGGTAGCGGGTTACGTTGCCCGAGCCAACGACCTCTCTAATGACGGAGTGGTGACGGCCCCCGGTACGAGGCCGCGTCTTCCGTATGCGCCTCCGGCATCGCGGAGGGACAACTGGCACCTCTTACCGGCACCTTCCGGACTTACTCAGAAGCAGTTTTCGTAACCGCCGCCTCTCGGCACGCTGTCTGTACGCTTTTCTGCATAATCTTCGTTAGCGCGGGCTGCGTATCTGGCACATAATGGTGTAAGGGAAGTCAGCCCGGACGGAGTAGCTCAGTGGGAAGAGCACACGCTTTGGCGTGAGGTCGCGGGTTCGAGTCCCGTCCCGTCCGGGCTTTCCTTCTTGGATGGACATCATGGCCATGAATGAGAGACCCGACGCAGCGCTGGTGAAGGCGGCCCTCGCCGGAGACAGGGAGGCCTCCTCCGTCCTCGTCCGTAAGCACGAGGACTATGCCTACGGCGTGGCCGTCGGCCTCCTGCCCGACTCCGAATTGGCGCGTGACGTGGTGCAGGAGGCCTTCCTCTGCGCCTACCGCGACCTGCCCAGGCTCAAGAGTCCGGCTCGGTTTGGAGGCTGGTTGCGGGGGATCGTGAGGCACACGGCGCATCGGGCTCTGCGCGAGTTGGCGCGCGTGCGCTCGATGGCTGAGGAACTGCGGCGAACGGTCGAGCCCTTTGCGCGGACCGTTTTACCAGACCGGTCTGCTGAAGAGGCGGAGCGGCGAGAGACCGTACGGCGCGCGCTCGAGCGCCTGAACGACAAGAACCGGGAGGCCGTCAGTCTCTTCTACGTGAACGGTTTCTCCTATTCGGACATCGCCGGTTTCTTGGGCGTTACCAAGATCACCGTGCAAGGACGCCTCCAGCGCGCTCGTGCCCAGTTGCGAAAGGAATTGGGGATGGTCAAAGACACCTTCAGGGAACAGGAACTGCCGGAGGATTTCTCGGCGGAAATCAAATGCTTACTCGATGCCATAACGGAGCGTGGTGTTGAGCACAAACGTCAGATCGAGCGCCTCGTCGAGATCGGTGCGCCGGCTGTGGATCCATTGTGTGAGGCGCTGAGCGACCCGCGCGCTCCTGTCCGCCGAGCCGCCGCCAACGCCCTGTGCGCCATCGGCGATCAACGCGCCCTCGGACCTATCCTGAGGCTGCTCTACGCCGACGAAGCGTGGAAAGCCGAGGTGTTAAGAACTGGCCGGGTGCTGGCCATTCCGGGTGTGCGCGAGGCGCTCCTCAGCGTCATCCGTGAGGGCAAGAAACATGAGCAGTGGTGGGCCCTCGAGGCGCTCTCGCACGCTACCGGCGACAACCAGGTGTTCCAGTGCGTCTCTGATCTCTTCCGCGACCCTGGCGCAGATCGGTCGGCCGCACTGCAGGCCTTGTGTGACATCCGGCCAGAAGCCGCCATCGCCGTCATCGTCGAGGCGCTGAGGGGACCAGACCTGCAGTTGCGCAGCGCCGCAGCTTGGGCGGCTGTCCAACGGGGCCTGCTGCCTCCGATTGAGGCGTGTCTCAAGGCTTTCGTCAGCGGGGTGAACTGGTGGGGCCGCGTCTGCGCTGGGAACCTGGTGCTGAAATCTGGTGAGAAGGGCGAGCAAGTTCTCAGAGAACTCTTGGGCCCGGGCCCGCCTGCCGAGCGAGCCACCGCGGCCATGGCCCTGGCTCGCACCGGCGACGAGGAGGCCTTCGAAGTCCTCAGGCAGGAACTCTTCAGCCAACAGCATGACCGGAAATGGACCAAGGCCGTTTCCCGGACGCTGGCAGCGCGATATGGACGGGAGATGGCTACCTGGGTCGAGACCCAGACAGGCTCCCTGGGCAATGCGCCTGCTGCAGTCTGGGCGCTGGCCAAGGACCCTACGACACAAGCCGCCCCCATGATTAGGAACCTTCTCCGCACCGCCGCGCCGGCCGTCCGCTCCGGAGCGGTCAGGATACTCGCTCGGCAGAAGGGCCCGGCGTTCCTGCCCGAACTGCGTCGGTGCCTGCGCGAGGGTCCGCGCAAGGTCGCTCAAGAAGCGTTCTGGCAAATGTACCGACTTGGCCAGGCGGCCATGCCGACGGTCGAGGAGATGTTAGCGTCCGACCACTGGACTGAACGAAAGGCCGCAGTTTGCCTGCTCCGGCGATGGGGTAAGTTGACGCTGAAACTCAAAGCGCGGGCGGAGAGCGATTCCCACGTCGCCGTGCGTCACGCCGCCAACTGGCACCCCGGAATTGCCATGCACCACGAGTGATGTGTGTCGCGGATCACGGAAACTGCACCCACACCAGGGTGTTTAGAAGAACCCGCGCAGGAGGTGGCTGAGGAGCCTGGATTCGAACCAGGATTTCCTTTTGGCCGGTTCCCACAACTCCTGTTTCTAACTACAGTTATGACGCAATGCCTTTTCCCGGGACGATTTCCGTCTTTTGTTTGTTTTTATCTGGTTTTATCTGTTTTTATCTGGTTTGGTCCTGCGTGGTCACAAAATGGTCACAAGAGGCCAGGCGGGTGCAGGCACCGTCAGGGCAGGGAGGGCGCTCACCCGGGCGCGCCCTGCACGCACCTGGAGGAGGCCCGTTGCGTGCGGCCGCAGTCGGCAGACACGTGTGAGCCATCCCGGTTAATGGAAGCCGTTCTCGTGCACGAGGTCAAGCAGCCAGGTGCTGGGCTTGCCCAGGGTGCGGTCGAAGTCGGCGAGAGTCTTGACTCGGTGTCGCCGGAATGGAGGAATCCTGATGCGTGGCCGAACCGAGAAGCATGTGCCGATGTTCCTGATGATCAACGTGGAAGCCGAACTCGCCCGGAATCACCCCTTGCGGGGGGGATCGCCGATGGGTTGACCGCAGTTGCGTTGATGCGTAGACTCCGGGGAGCCCGGCAGAGGCCGGCGGCCGGGGTGTGTCGGCCTCGGGGATCGCTGCCCAACCATGACGAGGAGCAGACGCGATGGAGCTCAGGGACGTTCTGGCAAAGCGCAGATCAATCCGCAAGTACAGCAAGCGTGCGGTCTCTGGACGCAAGCTGCGCCGGCTCTACCAGGCGCTTCAGCTCGCGCCCTCCGGCGGCAACAAGCAGAACTACACTTTCATCTTCGTGACGGACGCCCAGAAGCGCCGTCAGATTGCTGAGCAGGCTGGCCACCAGGAGTTCTTGACCGAGGCCCCCGTCCTCATGGTGGCCGTATGTGAGCCCGGCGGTGGGTTCAACGTCGCCATTGCGGTGGACCACATGGTTCTGGCCGCCACCGACGAGGGGCTGGGTACATGCTGGGTGGGGTGGTTCGACCGGGAGCCGGTGAAGCGTATCCTCGGGATTCCAGACTCGAAAGAGGTGCCCATTCTGGTCACCATTGGGCATCCCGTGGAGAAGCCTGGGCCCAGGGAGCGCAAGTCGCTCGAAGAGCTGATCATGCACGACGAGTACCGCGGCACCTGAACGTCGGCAGCTGCGACTTCACCTGACGCCCACGTGCACCGAAGCCTCTGAGGGCACACCCGCGCACCCCGCCAGTTCGGCAGAAGGTCCCACGGATCTTCTTCGTTGCCGAAGCGCCACAGGAGTTGAAGAGCATCGTGCACTTCCTCAACACGCGCTGAGGTGTCGGGAACGATGGTCAGAGACGAGATAGCACGACGTAAGCTCGAACTCATGCGTGAGGACGTTCGGGAAGGTCGAGACGCGACGGCTCCATGGCTTGACCTCGACGTCGCTACGTACCGCGCCTAGCGACGGACTTCGCAGAGCAGGAAACATCGTTCTGCTCGGCACAGGACGATTTCCACCACGTTTGACGTTTACTCTCATGCACAGCAGCCCAAGCTCCGCCAAGCCGTCGCTCGTCTCCACCTGACGGGAGTTGCGCGTGTGGTAGGTTCGTGATAGCAACGGGCATCAGCAAGAACTTCAGCCGCCGCTTTTCCGTTCGAGGCACACCTACGTCTTCCTGTCCCACCTCATTCCTCCGTGGGTGCTGGTGCGCGTCGCAGTGTGAAGACGATGTCCTTGGGTCGGCGCGAGGTGCCCTGTTCCTCCGAGCCGCCATCATCCTGGAGGTCCTCGCCAATGCTGTAGACCAGAACGCGCTCTCCGTCGTTGACGTAGCGTAAAGCCTTCCCGTCGAACGGGTCGAGAGGCACGTCGGGGAGAAGATCCGGGGTGAGGTGGGCGAGCGCACGGGGGTATTCGCCGTGAGTGAGCCTGTAGCGCTCCAGGGCCAGGGCTGTGCGCGCGAGAGCAACCTGCGCTTCCCCTCGGGCCAGGGCCTCCCAACCGCGACTCAGCGCGGGCAGAAGCATGCGAGTAATGACTGGCCGTGCTGGAGCTGCCACAAGTCGTTCCAGCTTCTTTTCCCACTGCTTGAGTTGCTGATGGGCCTGGGAGTAAGGCTGCTCGCCCAGTTCCACCAACTCGCGGTGCATGGATACGTAGGTCGTCTGGTCATATTGCCGCCAGGGCCGCGCCAGAGGGGAGCCGTACAGACTGAAAAGGGCCTGCTCGAGGTCGAAGCCCCGGCCGGACTGGAAGTCCATGTAGTTTAGGATGTCTTCGAGCGCGCGGGCGAAGATGTCCATGGTAAAGGCCACTTCACCCTTGAGGCCGTCGGCGAAGCTCTCGCGCGCTTCGATGCCCTTCAGGGCCTCGTGGGCACGCTCCAGTTGGCTGTCGCTGAACTGCCCGCTTTGGACGAATGCCTCAAGGGCGTCGAGCGAAATGGAGAGGCACGCCAGCCGCACCAGTTCCGAGATGAGCACCTTCTGACCTTCCTGGTGCCGGACCATGGCCAGCGAGTCCAGCCAGTGCTCCAGGGCCTC
>CBDVDV010000007.1:0-40350 GCA_965372835.1 uncultured bacterium
GTCGATGAGTACCTGGCCGGCCTTCTTCACGGTCACGTGGCCGCCGACGGGGCCGACGGCATTGAAGATGACCTGGTAGGTCATCCCGTCGGCAGTGACGACGGCGCCGACCTGTCCGTCGCCGTCGATGCGCCTGACCTCTGGCTTCCTGTAACCGGCAGCGTCGCCGACGTGGATGACGTGGAGGAACTGTTCCTCCTTGGCGGGGGACTCACGCTCGACGGTGACCCGCCAAATGTCCGCTCGGGTCCCTTCGGAGCCGGTGAGTTGCTGGAGTTCTTTCTTCATGACTGGCTTTTCGGGAAGGAGGGTCAGGCAGGTAAGTCGCCCTTCGGCCTGTTCGGTGGTGATGGTGTTCGCGTCAACGGTCGGCTCGGTCCAGGAGTGCAGTTGCCAGACTTTGCGGTAACTGGCCTTGACGCCCACGGCACGGTCGTAGACCACGAAGGTGTTGGGCAGCAGGTAGACGTACTGGCGCGTGAAGTGCTCGAGTTGGGGGTCGTAGGTCCTTTCGCCCCGCTTGTAGGCGCTTTCGCCCAGCCAGTTGTACGCCTTGGTCCCGTCGCCACAGGCATAGACGTAGTGAGGGTTGGTCTCAAAGGCGACGATGTCGCCCATGTCGCACTCGGGGACGATGGGGTCCTGGTGGCGGACCATCTTGTCGCTCCAGGGCCAGCGCTGTCCGCTCTTGCCGTCGTCGCTGTAAACCAGCAGCGTGTTGTGGGCGGCGGTGTCGTAGATACGCTGGCGCGCGTCACAGGCCAGGTAACCCCTCTTGTAGATGACGAACTGGTTCACGTCGGCATGCCTGTGGCCGTAGTAGGAGTCGCCACAGACGAAGACGGAGTAGGTAGCGTCGGGGTCCCAGCCGCTCCTCATGGCCACCCAACCCATGCCCTCGAAGTGTCGGCCGCGCGGCAGTTCCGGGCCGGGAGGCACGGGTTTGATCGAGGCGTCGCTCCAGAGGATGTACCTGGGCCCGCTGCTGTACCAGTAGTCACCCGGTTCGGGCATCAGCGAGGCCGCTCGGGCGTCGCGATAGCGGTTGGCGATCAGGGAACAGTAGAGACGAAGTGCGTTCCCACCGACCCGGGTGTTGCCTTCGAGTTTCTCGGCCGTCAGGACCCCTGAGGTAACGCCGATATCACAGATCGGGGGTGCCTCTCCGTTGGGGGTGACGGTGTAAAGGGCCCAGACGGGGAAGTAGTGCAGACTGGTATCCGTGTCGAAAAGGTCCTCCCCGGTGGCTGACTTCCAGAGGGACAGGAAGTGGGCCTCCACGGGGATGTAGTTGTACATGGCGTAGCCCATGCCGCTCTGGATGCCCCCGTCGTCGGTCGCTACCTGGGTGCGACCGGCGACGGTCTGGTTGAGCAGGAAGTCGAAGCCGCTTCTGATGTAACCTTCCGCCTTGGCGTCATCGATGCCACTCTTGTAGAGGGCCAGTCCGCAGTAGAAGTCGTTCTCGTAGCGGTTGTAGCCACCGGCGTAGGCGTGATTCCAGGTATCCTTTTCGGCGTGGAGATCGGCAATCTCCAGGAGCATGCGACCGATTTCCCTGCGCTCCTGGGGGGTCATGCCGTTGTAGAGCCAGTCGTAGGCGATGTAGTTGGATCGGCGCAGGGCCACCGCTTCCCAGTTGGCGGAGCCGAGGCGGCCACGGACCTTATCCAGGTGGTACTTGGCGTAGTAGCGCAGGATGCGCGTCCCGGCCCGGGCGTATTTCTCCTCGCCGGTGACCTGGTAGACAAAGCCGTGGACGCCCGCGATGACCGCGGGTTGTGGTCGGGCCTGGGGCTGGTAGTCCAACCGGGAGTCGGCGTAGTTCTTGACCATCTCCCAGGTTTCCTTGTGGGTGGTTTTGCAGCGCTCGCGGATTGCGGGAAGGTCGTCGGCGTTAAAGAGCATCCGCGGATGCTCGGCCCGGACCTCCGCTGCCTGCGCTACGTGGGCCATCAGGATCGCTGCCCCCACGACCACGACACATCCCACCAAAGTCCGCATCATGCGATTCTCCTATACTTTCAGACCAAGGCTCCCTGCTTCATCGTAAAGTGCTCCCCGGCGGAACTCAGACCTTCTTCAGGGCCTGCTCCAGGTCGGCGATGAGGTCGTCGGCGTCCTCGATGCCACAGGAGAGCCTGACCAGTTGGTCGGTAATGCCCAACTGGGCTCGCTCCTGGGCTGAGAGTTCGTTGAACGTCAGGCTCGCCGGATGGTAGGCCAGCGCTTCGACGCCCCCCAGGCTGGGGCCCAGGTAAGGGATGGTCAGCGCGTCCAGGAAACGCCCGACGGCTTTGATGTTTCCTTTCAGTTCGAAACTGACCACCCCGCCGAAGCCCGACAGTTGCTCGCGAGCCCGCCGATAGCCCGGATGGCTGGGCAGGCCGGGGTAGTAGACCCTTATGACCTTGCCATGCTTGGCCAGGAAGCGGGCCACGGCCAGGCCGTTCTCGTTGTGCTTCTTCACGCGAACGTCGAGTGTCTTGAGCCCGCGAATGAGGAGATAGGCGCAGTGGGGGTCCATCACCGCCCCCAGGCACTTGTGCAGGCCAAATATCTGGCCCATGAGTTCCTTGGAGCCGGCCACGGCGCCTCCCAGGATGTCGTTGTGGCCGGCGAGGTACTTGGTGACGCTGTGGAGAACCAAGTCGGCGCCCAGTTCCAGCGGACGGAGGTTGATGGGGGTGGAGAAGGTGCTGTCCACTATGAGCAGCGCGCCCGAGTTTTCATGGACGATGCCTGCGGTGCGGGCGATGTCGGCCACGAAGAGCCTGGGGTTGGTGGGACATTCGAGGAAGACCACGGCCGTGTTGGGGCGCAGGGCCCTCTTCAGTGCCCGCAGGTCGGTGGTGGGGACGAAAGTGGTCTCCACACCGAAGCGGGGAAGTACGGTCTCACAGAGGTCGCGGGTCTTCTTGTAGACCTCGTCGCCGCAGACGACGCGCTCACCCTGGCTGGTGAAGGTCAACACGGCGGTGGTGACCGCAGCCATGCCACTGGCGAAGACCAGCGCGGCCTCGGCCCCCTCCAGTTCGGCGATCTTGCGCTCGGCGTCCCGCTGGGTAGGGGAGCCGTAGCGGCCGTACTCGAAGCGGGTGGCCTTACCCTTGGCGCGCAGTTGGGCGTAGCGCACGCCCTCGGCCAGGGAGTCGAAGACGAAGGTGGAGGTCTGGAAAACGGGCGTGGTGATGGAATGCTCAGGCTTTCGGCGGTCCTGACCGCCATGGACCGAGCGGGTGGAAGGCCCGAGTGGTCGGTCAGGTCGTCGCGCTGGTGTCTTTTTCTTGCTCTTCTTGCTCATGGGGCTCACTTTTGCTGTGGGTCTCGTGGACTGGAAAGGTCTCCTCGTGCAGTTGGGTGTCGGAGGGGGCTCGGCGGCGGCGGTCCAGTTCCCGGAGGATGGTGTCGCGCACCTTCTGATAGTCGTTGGCCACGGGCAGCGGCTCGTTGCGGTAGTGGGCGGCGACCCCACGCAACTTGTCCCGGTGGTATTTCACCTTGAACTCGGGGAACTTGAGGCCGTTGGCCGTGGAGACGACCACCACCCGGTCGTCGGCACCGATGACCCCTCGACGATGCAACTTGAAAAGGGCCGCCAGCGCCACACCCGTGTGGGGGCAGGTGAAGAGCCCGGTCCGGTCGGCCCGGGCCGAGGCGTTTGCCAGTTCGTCCTCGGTGGCCTGTTCGACGATGCCGTCGAAGAGTTTCATGATGCGGATGGCCTTCCTGATGCTCACCGGGTCACCGATCTGGATGGCGCTGGCGATGGTCTTCTTGGCCCTGATCGGGCGGAACTCCTCGAAGCCCTTCAGGTAACTCTGATAGAGGGGGTTGGCCCTCGCCGCCTGGGCGCAGACGATGCGGGGGAGTTTGGTGATGATGCCCAGGTCCTTCATCAGCAGAAAGCCTTTGCCCAGGGCGCTGACGTTGCCCAGGTTCCCCCCGGGGATGATGACCCAGTCGGGCACCTCCCAGTCGAACTGCTGCACCAGTTCGATGGAGAGCGTTTTCTGACCCTCGATGCGCAGTGAGTTCATCGAGTTGGCCAGGTAGACGTTGTCCCTCTCGGTGAGTTTGCGGACGATGCGCATGCAGCCGTCGAAGTCGGTGTCCACCGAGACGGTCATCGCCCCGTTGGCGATGGGCTGAATGAGTTGACTCAGTGAGACCTTGTTGGCGGGCAGAACGACGACGGCCTGGATGCCCGCAGCAGCGCAGTAGGCGGCGAGCGAGGCCGAGGTGTCGCCCGTCGAGGCGCAGGCCACGGCCCGGATCTCCTTCCCCTCGGAGATCATCTGCTTGACCATGGAGACCAGCACCGTCATCCCCAGGTCCTTGAAGGAGCCGGAGTGGCTGTCGCCGCACTGCTTGATCCACAGGTCCTCGCAGCCCACCTCTTGGCCCAGGCGCTGCGCCCAGAACAGGTTGGTCCCACCCTCGAACATGGAGACGATGTTCTCGTTCTCCACGTTGGGCAGCACCATCTCCTTCTTGCCCCAGACCGCCGAGCCGTAGGGCCAGAGGGTGCTCATGTAGCGGTCGTCGAAGACTTTCATCCAGACTTGAGCGCTTCGACTCCGGAGCCGCTCGACGTCGTGGCGCACGCCCAGAAGCCCCCCACAGCGCTCACAACTGTAGACGACCTCGTTCAGTTCGTAGCGCACCCCGCAGTCGCCGATACACTCAAACCAGGCCCGGTAATGCATGCGCACCTCACCCCCACAAACTCAGGACTTGCACACTCAGACGTTCACTGCACTTTACTGGTGGGCCCTTCCGCTGTCAAGACCACCTCGCCCATGCCTCCGCAGCACCCGTCGGCCCTCGCGCGTCCTCCAGCACCTCAGCGCCTTTCGGCGGTCTTGACACGGGACGCAGCCGCTGCTACCCTGACGCCCGGCGAAGGGGAGAGCGCGGGTCCGCTTCTCACGCCGCGCGGTCCCGTCAAGGTGGTCTGGTCCCGGCAGGGGCTGGACGTGACCTCTGCAAAGTGGTGGAGTGAACCTATGAGTGGAGTCTTGGGCGTCTTTTCCACGGCCGGCCGCAGCGTCATGGAGGAACTGTTCTACGGGCTCTGTGCGCTCCAGCATCGGGGAGAGGAGGGCTGTGGTCTGGCCATCACCTCGCCCGAGCGCATACTGGTGAAAAAGGGGAACGAGCTGGTCTATTACTTCCTCAAGGAGGAGGTGCCTTTCTTGGAGGCCATCCGTCCTCAGGCCGGCATTGGGCATACGCTCTACGAACGGAACTCTGGCCTCCAGCCTACCAGGGCCCGCATTGGGCCCTGGAGCGTGAGCCTGGCGATGGATGGGGTCTTGGTCGGTGTCCCCGAGCCTCAGGAACGCTACGTCGAAAGGCATTTCCTTGACGCCTTGGAAGCCACCGGCGACCTGGTCGAAGCCGTAGGCAGCACCCTGGATGCGGTGGAGGGCCGAGGCAGTTGCAATCTGGTGGCCCTGGTGCAGCGCGACGGGGCGGCCAAGGTGGTGGCCCTGCGGGAGCCCCGGGGCATCAAGCCCCTGTGTCTGGGCCAGAAGGACGGGGCCGTGCTCGTGGCCAGTGAGTCCAAGGGCCTCGACGGAGCCGAGGCCGACCTGGTCCGCGACATCGAGCCCGGAGAACTCGTCATCATCGATGAGAGTGGCGTCAGGTCGCACCAACTCCGTCAGGCTCCTCATCAACACTGCGCCTTCGAGTGGGTCTATTTTGCCGACCCCACCAGCGTCATCGAAGGGCGGAGTGTCTACCTGGTGCGAAAGACGCTGGGCAGAATGCTGGCCCAGGCCTATCCCCTGGACGTCGAGCTGGTCATCTGCTCCCCCGATTCCGGTCGTGGGGTGGCTCTGGGGTATGCTCATGCCCGTGGGCTTCCTTTCGAGGAGGCGGTCATCAAAAACCCGGGCGCCAAGCGCACCTTCCAGGTGGAGAACCCTGAAGAGCGTCGGCGGGCGGCCCGGGCCAAGTTCTTCATCACCCGGGCGGTCATCGACGGCCGGCGGGTGGCCCTGGGTGATGATTCCATCGTCCGCGGAACGGTGGCCCGGGAGGGCACGATCGCCAAACTCCGTCGGGCCGGAGCGACAGAGGTCCATCTGCTTATTTCCTGCCCCGCGCTCTGTTATCCCTGCTTCAAAGACCCCACCTCTAAAGCCTACGCCGCCTATGGCCTGCACGACCTGCCCGCCCAGGAGGTGGGTCGGCGGGTGGCCCGAAAGTTGGGGGCCGATTCGGTCTGCTACCCCTCGTTAGACATGCTCCAGGAGGCCATCCGCCACGAAGACCTCTGTCGGGCCTGCATGGACGGCATCTACCCCGTGGCGGAGGGGGTGCTGGCCCACGCCGCCGGTGGGGGCTGAACGTCCAGAACCGACGGAGCTGCGTCCGCCCGAGGAACGAGAGGCACAGCCTTGACAGGTCGGGTGGTCGTGGGTAGTCTTATGCTGGCGACGGCGAGGGTTTTTCTCAAGGGCGAGGCTTTCTGGGGGAGGAAGTGCGCGATGAGTCGGTGGGCGCAGGCGATGCGGTCCTCCAGCGGGCTGCTGATGCTCTTTGTCCTGGCGCTTCTTGTCGTCGGCTGCTCAAAGAAACAGCCGCCACCCCCGCCACCCCCGCCACCGGTGCACTTCGTGAACGTGGCCCAGGAGGCGGGTCTGGAGGTCTTTCGGCATGGGGGGTCGGCTGATACGAGCATCCTTGAGCAGCCCATTCCTCGCGACGCTCTGACTGGGGGGTTTGTCCGAGCCAAGATCGCGAGTTTCCTGGGCTCCGGTGTCGGTTTCGCCGACTACGACGGAGATGGCCACCCCGACCTCTACCTGGTCAACTGCGGCCCCGACGAGGCGACGTCGCGCAACGCCCTCTTCAGGAACAACGGTGATGGCACCTTCACCGACGTGACTGACGAGGCCGGTGTGGGTCACAGGGGACAGGGCTTCGCCGTCACCTGGGGTGATTACGATAACGACGGTCTCATCGACTTCTACGTGGCCAACAACGGTCCCAACGTTCTCTACCGCAACAACGGTGACGGCACCTTCAGCGACGTGACCGAGGAGGCTCGCGCCCAGGACAACCGGTTCACCATCGCCGCCACCTTCGCCGACTACGACCACGACGGTGACCTGGACCTCTATCTGGTCAATTACATAGACCTCGCTCGTCTCCCCGAGAAAGCCCAACTCCGCTTCCCGGAGGACTTCCCGGGAGCCGACAACGTCCTCCTTCAGAACGACGGTTCGGGCCGCTTCAACCCCAAGACGGACGAAACCAAGTTGGGTGATGGTGGTCGGCGGGGTCGGGCGGCGGTTTTTGCCGACCTCACCATCAACAACGCCGTCGACCTGTTCCTGGCCAACGAGGCGGAGCCGTGCCAGGTCTTGATCAGTTCCTGGGATGGCACCAGGTGGGACGGTACCTTCAAGGATGACGCAGCGCGGCGCCAGGCTGCTCTTGAGACGAGCGCCCAGGGCCTGGCCTTGGGCGACTTCGGTAACGACGGCTACCCCGACTGCTACGTCACCACCGGCGCCGGCCAGCCTGACGTGCTGCTGAAGAACGAGGTCACTACTTTTGGCGTCTACCAGGCGACACCCGGCCTCTTGGACCCGACGGTCGAGCGATTCAGCACGGGGTCAGTGTTCTTCGACTACGACAACGACGGTGCCAAGGACATCCTGAGCGTCGGTGAAGATCCCACCGGTTCCGGCTCAGGTACTATCCTGCTCTTTGCCAACAACCACGATTGGAACGTCTTCAAGGGCATTCCCGTGACCTTCAGGGACGTCACCCGCGAGGCCCGTCTGGCGCGCCTGGGAAGTCCCCGATGTCGGGGCCTGAGCGTGGCCGACTACGACGGCGACGGTGACGTGGACGTCTGTGTCCAGGTGAATGGCGGCTCGCCGCTCCTGCTGCGCAACGAAGGTGGCAACCGCAACAATTGGCTGCAAGTGCGCCTGGTGGGGGTGCACGGGCGTGACAACCGCTCGGCCATCGGCACCAAGGTGAAGCTAAGCGCCGGTGAGGTCACTCGCGAGACTGAGCACAGGGACGTGATCAGAAGCAACAGCGGCGAGCTGTTTGGGGCCAACGGCTACCAGAGCAGCAACATCAACGTGCTCCACTTCGGCCTGGCCCAGCACACCAGCGCCATCGTCCAGGTCACATGGCCTCAAGGCTATGTCCAGCGGATAAGCGACGTCCTGGCCAACCAGCTGCTCGAGATCACAGAGACCACTGCGGCCAAGCCCAGTTCCTGTCCCATCATCTTCGCCTGGGACGGTGAGCGCTACCGCTTCGTCTCCGATACGTTGGGCTCGGTGCTCCTGGGAGCCATCCAGGCCGACGGCTCCATCTTCAGCCTGTTGGACACCGACGAGTACCTCAAGATCCCAGGTGACCGACTCAGGCCCAAGGACGGCTACTGGTCCATCATTTTCAGCGACCGCCTGCGGGAGACCGCCTACCTGGACCGGGCCAAACTGCTGGTCGTTGACCACCCAGCGGACGTCGTCTTCTACTGCAACGAGCGGCTGAGTTCCCAGCCGCCCTATCCGGAGTTCAAACTGTTCACCTCACGGACCGAACGGCTGCCCGTCTCCGCCGTTCGCGAGGACGGCACCGACATCCTCCCGGCCCTGAGCAAGGTCGACCGGGTCTTCGCACCTCACGGGGAACCCCTGAACTACGAGGGAATCGTCCAGACCCACAGTTACGTCCTCGACCTGGGCGACCTCTCAGCATATGAGCACCCCGTGCTGGTGCTCTACGGCTGGAGCGACTTCGCCACCACCAACGCCCGCTACGCCGCCTCCCAGGCGGGCATTCGGGTGCTTCCGGTCACCCTGGAGGTGAAAGACGCTGCGGGCGACTGGACGGTGGCCGTGGAGGACATCGGCGAACCCGGGGGCTGGCCCAAGCCCCAGACGGTCGATCTGGCCGGCCTCTTCAAGACGAACGACTACTGCATCAGAATCACGACCAACGTCCGGATGTATTACGATCGGGCTACCGTCATCGACCACGACCCCAGTCTCGCCCTGCGCGTGACCGAGATGGAGCCCGACCGGGCCCGACTACTCCAGGGCGGCTTCGCCACCGCGTTCCGTCCCGATGGCCGCAAGCCCGACCTCTTCGATCACGAGAATATGATGCCCTTCTCGCCGTGGGCCATGGCCTGCTTTGGCCGGCACACCCGCTACGGCGACGTCCGGCCGCTGCTCCTGGCGACCGACGACATGTATGCCGTCATGGCCCCGGGCGACGAGGCGGTCATCGAGTTCGCCGCCTCCCGGGCGCCTGGACTGCCCGAGGGCTGGGTGCGTGACTTCGTCTTCTACACCGACGGCTTCATGAAGGACATCCGCCACCGGGTGGCCTATGCCTGCTGGGTCGAGCCGCTTCCCTTCCACGGGATGACCGCCTATCCGCCTCCGCCTGGGCAAGCCTACCCGATGGACGAGGAACACCGCCGCTACCTCCAGACCTACAACACCCGCGACATCACCCCCTCCACCGCCGCCGTGGCTGACGCCTACACCTTCGGCTTCCAGGCTGAGAAGGGGCTCAGGGAGCAGGCCGAGTAGGCGAGCCGGCTCGGCCTCCCCCGTCCACAAGTGAGGAGGGCAGGGGGATGCGAGGACCGTTTCTCGTGCTTCTGTTCAGCATGTACGCGCTGGGGCAGGTGGTGGTGACCGCGGAGGAGCCGGTGTTCCGGGTGGGGTCGGCGCCGGCCACCCGCAAGGTGTTCAGGCAGGAAGCCGACGCGGACGCCATCCTGGCGGCCAAGGAGCCCCGCATTGAACTGGCCCGCAACGAGTATCAGTCGGTGCAAGTTGTGGTCCGGGCCGCCCGCGCGCTCAAAAGGGTTCAGGCGACCGTCTCCGACCTCAGGCGGGAGGACGGCGAGGGTGTCATATCCGCATCCGACATCACCATTCAGCCCGTGGGCTACGTGCCGGTCATAAGGGCTTACTACCGCAAGCAGTACGTCGAACGACCTGATCCACTCTGGCCCGACCCGCTCCTGGAGGAGGACGCGGTGGATGTGGCCGCGGGCCACCTTCAGCCCTTCTACCTGACCGTCCACACCCAGCCGGACACGCCGCCGGGCGACTACCGGGGCACCGTGACCGTCGAGGCCGAGGGCACGGGGTCACAGTCGCTCCCGCTGGCCGTGCACGTCTGGGATTTCGTCCTGCCCAAAGAGAGCCACCTGCAGACGGCGTTCTGGGTCTATGGAGATCAACTCCTCAAGTACCACAACATCCCCTCCAAGGACGACCGCAGATACGCTGAGACCCTCAAGGCCTATTACGTGGACATGCTCGAACACCGGATGTCGCCCTGTGAGATAGGCATCAACCGCCCCGCGCCCCGGGTGGACATCTCGGCCGAAGAGCCTGACTTCTCGGCCTGGGACGCCTGGATGCAGTCCTTCATTGACCGGGGACTCAACTGCTTCTGGGTGCCGTTGGAGGGCCATACGGGCAGCCGGGAGGACCTGTCGGCCGCTGCGCGGGCCTGGGGCAAGCATCTGCGGGAGAAGGGGTGGTCAGAAATGGCCTACTCCTTCCTCGTGGATGAGTCCTACGCTCACGAGGACTGGCGTCAATGGGTGCACCAGGGCGACCCCCGGATGCGCAACCTCCTCACCCACACCCCCGATTCGAAATGCCCGGCCGTGGACGTCTGGTGCCCGCAGATGGGTCGGGGCTGGTACGCTAACCCGGACAAGATCGCTTGGGCAAAGCAGGCCGGCAAGACCCTCTGGACATACACCTCCAGTCCGGACGACAGCCGTTTCTACCCCAACTTCAACTTAGATATGCTCTACCCCGAGACCCGGCTTTGCCCGTGGGTCTGCTTCAAGCACGACCTCCCGGGCTATCTCTACTGGTGCGTCAACATGTGGCGGGGAGGCAATCCCTGGGAGACGGCCGGCGGCTTCAAGAACCAGAACGGCAACGGCAGCGTCTACTACCCCGGCCGCCGGGGGCCGGTGCATTCCATCCGCCTGGAGGCCTTCCGCGACGGGATGCAGGATTACGAATACTTCTGGCTCCTCCGCCGGAAGGTGGCCCAACTCCGCGAGCGGGGTCGGGAGGCAGCCGGCGTTGCCCGCGAAGCGGCTGCGGTCATTGACTGGCCGAAGGACGATCAGGCCTGGCTGGCTCGGCTGCGAGCCCGGCCGGAAGCGGTCTTGGCGGTCCGCCGGGCGGCTGCCGAAGCCATCGAACGGGCCGACGACCTCCTGGGCACTTAGCCGGGAGGGTGCGTCTGCCGGTGCCGAGGTGGTCAGCCAGGATTCTACCCACCTACTGCCGCTCCTGACCCTTGAGCCCCAACCCCGGCGCGGTCAGGGGCCCTCAGCCTCCAGCCGGAGGCCGTCTCCGGACCGTTGAGGTGCGCTTTTGGTCGCCTGGAGGGGTGTTTCTCGGGCCTGTCCTGGTGTCCGGAGTTCTCCTTTCGAAGGGCGGGAGAGGGGAGCACGTGCATTCGCGGTCGTTCCTAACTCCTTGTGCGTGCGTGAGTTGTGTGAGGTCTGGTGATGCGTGCGTGAGTCGGTCTTGACAAGGGGCAAGCGCCCGCCTATAATGATTGGGTTCCCATATGCGCCGACGCGGGCACAGGGGTGGTATACACGTACGTCTGGGGACTGGAGGTCGAGGGTGGTGGCCCGGTCAACATCCCGCAAGGGAGCGCACGCCAAGGCGCCTGTGCCTCGCTCATCTGCTCGCCGTCGTCCTCGCTACATCCGCATTCGCGGGGCCCGTGAGCATAACCTCCAGAACCTCGACCTCAACATCCCTCGCGATAGGCTCGTCATTATTACCGGGGTCAGCGGCTCCGGGAAGTCCTCACTCGCCTTCGACACCATCTACGCTGAGGGGCAGCGCCGCTACGTCGAGAGCCTCTCACCCTACGCCCGCCAGTTCCTTCAGCAGTCCAGCAAGCCTGACGTGGAGCAGATCGAGGGCCTGCCCCCGACCATCTCCATCGAGCAGAGGGCCTCGGCTGCCAACCCCCGCTCCACCGTGGCCACCACCACCGAAATCTACGACTTCCTCCGACTCCTCTACGCTCGGCTGGGCACGCCCTACTGCTACAAGTGTGGTCGGCACATCACCCAGCAGACCCCACAGCAAATCATCGACGCGATTATGAAGACGCAGGAGGACACTCGCCTCATGGTGCTGGCTCCGCTGGTCAGGGGGCGAAGGGGGGAGCACCGAGAGGTCCTGGCCCGGGCCCGCCGGGAGGGGTTTGTCCGGGTGAGGGTGGACGGGGTGGTGGCCAATGTGGGCGACGTGGTGGCGCTCAAGAAGACTCGCAAACACACCATTGAGGTGGTGGTGGATCGGCTGGTGATGGGTGAGGGTGTCCGCAGCCGACTGGCCGACTCGGTGGAACTGGCCCTTCGGCTGGGTGAGGGGTTGGTGGTCATCGCCAGAGAGACCAAGCGGGGCTGGCGGGACAGGCTCTTCAGCCAACTGTACGCCTGTCATAAGTGTGGCATCAGTCTGGAGGAACTGAGCCCCAGGAGGTTCAGTTTCAACAGTCCCTACGGAGCCTGCCCGACCTGTGACGGGCTGGGAACCAAACTGGAGTTAGACCCGGACCTCATCGTCCCGGACGCCCAGTTGAGTTTGGCCGAAGGGGCCATCGACGCCTGGAGTCGTGGGGGCAGGCGGATGGCGGCTTTCTACCGACGGGCCCTGGAGCAGTTCGCCCAGGACTTCGGCGTAAGCCTCCACACGCCGTTCGGGAACCTGTCCGAAGAGGCCCGGCGGATTCTCCTTTTCGGTACCACCAGCGAACAGGCCCGGGCCTACGGGGCCGGTTTTGTCGGTGTCGTCCCCAACTTGGAGCAGCGCTTCAGGCGGACCGAAAGCCAGTACGTCAAGGAGCGGCTGCATGCCTACATGAGCGAACTTCCCTGTCCGGCGTGCAAGGGCGCCCGGCTCCGCCCGGAGATCCGGGCCATCCGCATCGCAGATAAGGCCATCCACGAGGTCTGCCAGGTGAGCGTCGACGAGGCCGAGGAGTTGTTTTCCGCGCTTCGCTTCACGGGTGAGAAGGCGGTCATCGCCCGGCCCATCCTCAAGGAGATTCGCTCGCGGCTCCGGTTCCTGGTGGACGTGGGGCTGGGGTACCTGACCCTGGCGCGGAGCAGCGCCACGCTCTCCGGAGGGGAGGCTCAGCGCATCCGCCTGGGCACCCAGGTGGGGAGCGGACTGGTGGGGGTCTGTTACGTGTTGGACGAGCCTACCATCGGCCTGCACCAGCGCGACAACCTTCGGCTGGTGGAAACGTTGGAGAGGTTGCGGGACTTGGGCAACACCGTCATCGTGGTGGAGCACGACGAGGAAACCATCCGCCACGCCGACTACCTCATCGATTTGGGACCCGGCGCGGGGGCCCTCGGCGGACGAGTGGTGGCGCAGGGGCCCCTGGAGAAGTTCCTGCAGCAGACCGGCTCTCTGACCGTCCGTTACCTGCGCGGTGACGAACGGATCCCGGTGCCCTTTGGTCGGCGCGAAGTCCGGACAGATGAGTACGTGGAGGTGCGTGGGGCCCGGGAGCACAACCTGAAGAACCTGGGGGTACGCTTTCCCTTGGGTGTCTTCTGCTGCGTGACCGGGGTGTCCGGGTCTGGCAAGAGCACCCTGGTAGACGAAGTGCTCTACCGGGCACTGGCCCGGAGGCTCTACCGGGCCCGGGCCAAACCGGGAGAGTTCGACCAGTTGGTCGGTGCCGAGAACGTCGACAAGGTGGTGGTCATCGATCAGAGCCCCATCGGCCGGACCCCCAGGAGCAACCCGGCTACCTACACCGGGGTCTTCGACCAGGTCCGCTCGCTGTACGCAAGGACCGCCGACGCGCGCATCCGAGGCTACGCCGCCGGCCGATTCAGTTTCAACGTCAAGGGTGGCAGGTGTGAGGCCTGTCAAGGCCAGGGCACCAGGAAGATCGAGATGCACTTCCTGCCCGACATCTACGTCACCTGCGAGGAATGCAAGGGCACCCGCTACAACCGGGAGACCCTGGAGGTGCGCTACCGGGGCAGGAACGTCGCTGAGACCCTGGAGATGACGGTGGCCGAGGCCCTGGAGTTCTTTGCCAACTTCCCCAAGGTCAAGGGCATGTTGGGGACCCTGGCGGACGTCGGTCTGGGCTACCTGCGTTTGGGTCAGCCCTCCACCACGCTCTCCGGGGGTGAAGCCCAGCGGGTGAAGTTGGCTTCTGAACTGGGAAAGCGGTCCACCGGGAACACCTTCTACATCCTTGACGAGCCGACTACCGGCCTTCACTATGCCGACGTGCGCAAACTGCTGGACGTGCTCAATAGACTGGTTGAGTTGGGCAACACCGTGCTGGTCATCGAACACAACCTGGAAGTCATCAAGTGTGCTGACTACATCATCGACCTCGGCCCCGAAGGTGGTGAGGCCGGTGGCGAGATCGTTGCCCAGGGCACCCCCGAAGAAGTGGCCGCCTGCCCGACCTCCTACACCGGGTCCTACCTCCGGCAGACGCTGGCCCGGGGACGACGGTCTCTGGCTCAGCGTCGCGTGGCTCCCAGCAAGTTGACCGTCGCCTCTTCGTGAGGTTGGCTTTCCTCGGCGCCCGCCAGGCCGAAAGGGCCTCACCCCCAGCCGCCCGCGTAGCGCCGAAAGACCTTCGACACCTCCGTGGTTCAGCGCTTGGTGAGGGTTTTGAAGAGGCTTTCGCCGGAAGCCTTTTTTACCCGGACGAGCGCCTTGCCCCCGGCTTCGGCAAGGGTCTGGGCGCAGGCCTCCGCCGAAGTGACGGCTTTCTTGCTCACCTCCATGATGAGGTCGCCGGGCTCCAGTCCGGCCTCGGCGGCCGGGCTGCCTGGGCGGACGTCGGTGACCAGGGCCCCGCTGAGCCCCTGGCAGTCCATCTGCTCGGCCAGTTCCTCGGTGAGGGTCTGCAGTTGGAGACCCCAGTCGCTCGAGACCGACGCCTCGGTGACGGTTGCCGGTTCGGGTTGCTCGCCGATGGTGACCTTCAGGGTGACTTCCTGGTCGCCGCGCAGAACCGTCAGTTCAGCTTCCGTGTCGGGCTTGGTGGAGGCGACCCGGGAGCGGAACTCGTCCAGGCCGGTGACCCCTTCGCCCTGGTAGCGGAGGACGACGTCCCAGGCCTGGAGCCCCGCTCGCTCAGCCGGGGAGTTGGGAAGTACCTGGGCGACAATCACGGCTTCCTTCACGTCCAGACCACGTTTGCGGGCCTCAGCCCGGCCCAGGACCCGGAGCGCCACTCCCAGGAAGCCCCGAACGACCTTGCCCCGGTCGATGAGTTGCCGGGTGACGTCTCTGACCCGGTCGGCTGGGATGGCAAAGCCGGTCCCTGGGTAGGGGGTGAAGCCCAGGTTGTTGTCGGAAGCGATGGCGATACAGATGCCCACCACCTCACCCTCGAGGTTGACCAGGGGGCCGCCGGAACTCCCCTGGTTGATGTCGGCGTCGGTCTGGATGAAACCCTCGTAGGCGAAGCGTCGGCGGATGGCGCCCACGTTTCGCTGCAGGCCGCTGATGATACCGGCGGAGACGCTGTGGGTGAGTCCGAAAGGACTGCCGACGGCCAGCACCCACTGGCCGACCCGCAGCTGGTCGCTGCCGGCCAGGCGAGCGGGGGTGAGTTCCCGGTCGGTGTCCACTTTGATGACGGCGAGGTCGCTCTTCGGGTCGGTGCCCACCAGTTGGGCCTCGGCGCTTTCACCGTCGTGGAAAAGGACCTCGATCTTCTGGGCGTCTTTGACCACGTGGCCGTTGGTGACGATGTGACCGTCCTGGGTGAGAATGACGCCTGAGCCCACGCCCTGCCTGGGCACCGGCACAGGTTCAGCCCCGTCCGGCCATCTGTTGAAAGGATCGAGCCGGCGGGGCCGGCGACGCTCCTGCATACCTTGCTCGCCTTCCGGGTCCTGGGAAGGGGGCGAGGGGAAGCGGAAGCGGTACTGACGGAAGAACCGGCGCAGTTCAGGTGGTCCGAAGAACTGGGAACCGGGTGGGCTGACTTGCTCCTTCTTGGTGACCCGGATGGCCACCACCGACGGAGCGATGCGCTCCGCCGCTTTGACAAAGGCCTCCGACAACTCATCCTCAGCAGCCACGGGCACCGGCCCGGACCCCAGGAGCGAGCCGACCACCACCGCCACCCACACCACATGCCTTCGGTTCATCGTCTTACCCCTTTCAACCGACCAGCAAGGCGTCACCTGAATCCGTCCCCCAATTATAGTTGACGATTGACCGGCGGCACAAGTTCCCTGACCGGCTGGCGAGCAGGTCCGTCGCCGTCGAGGTCGGGCTGTGAGGTCGAGGTTCGCAAGAGCGATTGGGCCGCCAGGAGGGGGCGGGACTCCCCCTTTTCAGGGGCGGAAGTTTTTCCGGTTCTGGCGATTTTTCTTCTTGACAGGTCCGGCGAGGTGGGTAGAGTGTGAGTCAGTAGGCCTGATACGCATCATATTTATCATCCAAATCAGGGTGGTTGGAGGCGAGCAGGTTCCAGCGGACGAAAGGATGTGTCAGGCAAAGGCTGGACTGCGGGTTCGAACCACTCCCCCGTCTTTGTGTTTCAGTCGCAGGACCGGTTTCCGGTTGGGCCGGCTCCGAAGCACCGCCGACGAGGTCGCAGGTTGAATGTCTTGGGCTGGTGTCTGGGTCCAGGGCGGCGGGTAGCGTTGGCGCTGTGAGTAAGGGCGTGCTGTGGAGTCTTTTCCGGGACGGTCGGAAAAGGTGTTGACAGGCGCGACTCTCTGTGCTACGAACCTGTGCGATGTGCGTGGGCGGATCAGTTGCAGTTTCGAACCTGTGTGTCGTGGTCCCGGCGGTGTGCGCGCGGCGTCACGGCCGAGGCCTTTCTCGGATAGGAGATGAGGTCCCTAGTACCGGCAGGAGAAAGGAGGCCAGAGGG
Organism: uncultured bacterium; assembly: GCA_965372835.1. Taxonomy (GTDB): domain Bacteria; phylum Planctomycetota; class DG-23; order CBDVDV01; family CBDVDV01; genus CBDVDV01. The sequence continues at coordinate 16,945 of CBDVDV010000007.1, forward strand.
GTAGCCATTCATGGGGACTGGGGTGCAAAAGAGGTCCGACGGTGGGAGTTGCAGAGCGGCTGCGACGCCGATGGGCCGCCCGCGGAAGAGCGGATTTTGGTGCTGACGAAGGAGGGTAAGGTATGAAGAAATCTGGGTCGATAATCGGGTTCACCCTCATCGAGCTGTTGGTGGTGATCGCGATTATCGGCATTCTGGCTGCTCTGCTGTTGCCCGCTCTCGTCAAGGCCCGCGACAGCGCCTATATGGCCACCTGTCAGAGCAACATGAAGAACCTGGCCAGTGGCTACATCATCTACAGCTCCGACAACGATGGCTGGTTCCCTCAGCATTGGTTCTGGCATGCTGCCATGGCGGAGTATGTGGGCATCGACGAGGGGAACCTGCAGGAGCGGGGTGACGACCAGAACGAAATCTTCGACTTCTCACTGGAGAAGCAGGGCCGCATCGACACGGCGGAGATTATCAAGCGAAAGTACGCCAGCCCGTACGATAATAGCTGGCGTCCCTTCACCGACATCGAGGGCGAGGACGCTCAGTACCTCGACACCACGGTCCTGCACTGCCCCAAGGACCAGGGACGGTCCGCCGTCACACCCTTCATGAACCAGTGTGCCGGCATCAGTTATCAGTACCCCTTCTCTCTGGGGTTCCGGATGTACGGTGGTGAGACCGGTTGGACCTGGGCGGAAGATCCTTGGGCCCGGCACTACTTCACCATGGGCAAGATCCTGGACCCGGCTCAGACGGCGCTGATCTTTGAGGCCAATTGTGCCGAGGGTCACGGCTTCCTGGCTGTCTGCTGGTGGCCGGAGAACTACAGCACCGAGGTCTATCCCACGATCAGCCACTGGTCGTTCGGTGTCCGGGGCGCGCCCGGGCCGTTCTGTTACTCGTTGTTCCGTGGTGACAACTCTCCCTGGACTGGGTCCCTTTCGCAGGCCGCTTATCGTCACGGCGGTGAGAAGTGGATCGCCAACATGGCCTTCCTGGACGGTCATGTGGAGCGGATCATGCCCAAGGAGCTCTTCGATCATCCGGGTACCGAGGACGTGCGGGGATGGGTCTGGTCCCTGCACCTGCCTGGCGGTAAGACGCCGGACTGGTACGACCAGTATAACTGGTATACCCGGAGCAACTGATGGAGGTGCGTGGCTGCTCGTGCGGGTGGTGACCGGACCAACAGCCGGTGGCCACCCGCGCGGCGGCTATGTCCTTGCGGACCCGTCCGCCGGGGGGCCGTGATCACTGGGCCTACACTCGGCGGCAAACAAGGAGGAAGCAGATGCACAAAAAGAGAGGCTTCACCTTGATAGAACTGCTGGTGGTCATCGCCATCATCGCCATTCTGGCGGCGATGCTGCTGCCGGCGCTCTCCAAGGCGAGACAGGCTGCTTGGGCAAGCAACTGCAAAAGCAACCTGAAGCAGATTGGTCTCAGTCTCTTTATGTACACCAGTTACAACAGCGAATGGTTACCACCTGCCCGGGATGCGGGCAGTTGGGACAACAATCTGTATAACTCCTACCACCAGGCCCTCGCCGGTTTCATGGAGATCGGTCACTACATCATCCCGGGGGGGGATACCGACGATGATTACGGGTCGCTCGGTGTCAGCGGCTCTCAGCTCATGGACTACGGGGCCTACACCTGTCCGGTGGACGCGGGGCGTGAGTTCCCGGCCTTCTCCTACGGCCAGAACGCTTACGCCACGTATTTCGACCCCAGTGACTCCCAGTTCTCCATGCCCGTCGGGGTCTCCAACACCATCCGGAAGATTTCCCAGATCACCAAGCCGACCAAGGCTGTGGCCATGGGTGACTCCATCGACGACGACCAGGCGAACGGGGGCATAGGGTACCTGGTCTACTTCAAAGAGGATACCCGCGGGTTCGACGACACCCAGGCGACGAGCTCGACCATGCTGGAGATCGGCCTGGAACGGGTGGACTGGCGGCATCCTGGAAACACCGCCAACTTCCTCTTCTTTGACGGTCACGTCGAGCAGATGGACTGGCTCAAGACCGTCGCCAAGGCCGGTGACCCCAATCTGCGGGGCTTCCTGAACGGCCTCGACATCTCAGCCAACGACGTCTGGAATACCGGCGAGGAAGACTGACCTCAGCAGCCTGTCCTCGACAGGCAAGACGCAAGAACTGGTTGGCCTGCCCCGAAACGGGGCAGGCCAACTTTTTCGTTCCGCGAGGATACGTTCTGCGCCGGATGGCAGGGCGGACCCCCCCCCAGCGCTTCAGCCTACGTCCCGGACCGCGGGGCATGGCCCCGGTCAGGCAAAAAGGAACGGGTGGGAAGGGCCGAAAGCCCGGTTCCCACCCGTCGGCCTATAAGCAACCTGGTCGCTGTTGCTTACTTCACAAGGTCGCGTACAGCGTCCACGCCACTCTTGATCTGAGGAAGTAACTCCTTCGCCTTGGCGACATCGTTGCCCGGAGGCAGTAAACCTGTGAAGGCCTGGTCGGCAGCGACGATGGCCGGCTGCAACTTCACCATCACCGCCGGCGGGGGCCGTGTCCCGGCCTTGCGCGCCTTCTCGATGTCCTCTAACTCCTTGTCCCGCAGGAAGCTGGCCAGAGAGCTGACTTTCCGACTCACGGCCTTGGCCGCATTACGGGTGGCATCGAGATCGGAGCCCTCCAGGGCCTTTTCCAGGTCCGCCACGGCCGCATCAGCAGCGGCCAAAGCCGCTTTGAACGTCTCCGGAATGGGCTCCTCTTCAACGTCGACCGGTGGCCTCTCGGTCCCACAGCCCAGCAACAGCCCCCCTGCCGCCAGACCGACAACCAACCAATACCACTTCATAATCCACTCCTTTCCTGAGACCCCACCTCTGAACTGCCGACACACACTCACTGGAGAGTCTCAAACTTGTCCCCGGGGTCGCATGCCTCGCTCCTGCGCGCTCTCCATCACCCCCTTTCTCCTCTCGGCCGACCCCGGAAAACCGGTTTCTCCCTGTCCTTCCCACGAAGTAGCGTGTCTCACTATGCCAGGAGTGCTGGCTGCTGTCAAATTCCTTTTTGCCTCCAGGCAGTCCTTTCCCCCTTCTATCCTTTGGGGACCCCTTTGGCTGAGAAAAAACGGAACTGTGCCGGTTCCAGTCGCGGCTTGCCCGCCGAAGCACTTCCTTTCTATAATGGCGGCGTTGCGCGCGGTCGGCTTGGCTGAGGGGAAAGGAGCGGGCGAGTATGCCGAACCGGATGCTTGCACTTGTGCTGGCGTTGGGACTCGCTGGAGCGGCGGGGGCTGCCGGGCCTGAACCGGCTCGCCCGGCCGGGCCGCCGCTCTCCGTGGTGGTGGTCACGGACGAGGCCGGGTTGGGTGACCAGGGCTTCAACGACGTGGCCTGGGAAGGCATCCTGAGGGCCGAGCGGGAGTTGGGCGTCCGCAAGGACATCATCGAGAGCCGCTCTCAGAGTGAGTACGTCTCCAACCTCAACTACGCGGCCCAGCGCGCTCAGGTAGTGGTTTCCGTGGGGTTCATCATCGCCGACGCTGTCGGCCGAGTGGCCCCCGCCCACCCGGACACATACTTCATTCACATCGAGGGCGACGTCCCCGGTGCCAACGTTCTCTGTTTCGACTTCAAGAGTGAGCAGGCTGGCTTCCTTGCCGGCTGTGTCTGTGCCCTCTACACGAAGAAGGGGCAGGTGGGCGTGGTGGCTGGTCGGCGGATCCCTCCCGTCAAGGCCTACCTCAACGGCTTCAAAGCCGGGGTGGCCACCGTGGAGGCAACGTTCGAAAAGAAGGTGGGACAGCACATCGTCTATGCGGGCACCTTCAACGACCCGGTCAAAGGCAAGTCCCTGGGTCAGGCGCTGCTGGCCCGGGGCTGCGATGTCATCTTCAAGGCGGCCGGCAACACCGGGGTGGGGGTGCTGGAACTGGCCCGTGAGCGTCCCGATCTCTTCATCGTCGCTGAGGACCTGGACATCGACGATCGGCTCCCCGGACGCATCCTCGCCAGTACCCGCAAGCGTATCGACGTGGCCGTCTTCACCGCCCTGAAGGAAATCGGCGAAGGCCGCTTCCGGCCGGGACACCGTCTTTTGGGAATGAAAGAGGGGGGCATCGGCCTCTCCGAGATGAAGTTCACCAGGCATCTCTTCAGCCCAGAGCAGTTGAGTTTTCTGGAGCGGGTCAAGCAGGGCCTCAGTGAGGAGACCCTCACGGCCCCGGTGACCGACGACCAACTCAAGACCTTTACGCCGACCGCCCTTCGATGAGCCGGTCTCAACAGCAGGGAGCGCACAGGACATGACCGCTGTCGCCGGCCCGCCCCTGGTCTCCCTTCAGGCCGTAACCAGGCGGTTCGGCGACGTGCTGGCCAACGACCGGGTGGACTTCGACCTCTACCCGGGAGAAGTCCACGCCCTCATCGGGGAGAACGGCGCCGGCAAAACCACCCTGATGAAGGTGCTGGCCGGGTTCCTCAGCGCCGACGCCGGCCGGGTCCTCGTCCGGGGTGAGGTGCAGCGGCGCTGGGACCCGGCCCGGGCCCGCCGGGGGGGCGTTGGCATGGTCCATCAGCACCTCCGCCTCATCGATAACCTTTCCGTCCTGGAGAACCTCCTGCTCGCTACCCCTGGGCAGGGCCTCTGGCTCGATGTGAGAGTAGCCAGGGGACGACTGGTGGCGCTGGCTGAGCGGTTCGGATTCTCGCTCAACTTCGATGACCGGGTTGGCGGGTTGGATGGCCCTCGCCGCCAGTGGGTGGCCATTGCCAGGCTGCTGGCCGCCGACGCTCACATCCTCATCCTCGACGAGCCCACCGCCTTCATCGGCCCCCGGGAGACGGACCGCCTCCTCGCCTTTCTCCGTCACCAGGCCAAGCAGGGCCAGGCCGTGGCCTTCATCAGCCATAAACTGCCTGAGGTGCTGGCCGTGGCCGATCGCATCACCGTGCTTCGCCGGGGCCGGGTGGTGGGGAGGTTCCTCCGAGAGGAGGCTGCCGAGAGAGACCTGGCCCGGCTCATGGTGGGTGAGAGACCCGATATCGGAGATGCGCGGCCGGAGGCCAGCGACGCCGAGCCGGCTGGCCGTGGTGCCCCCGTCCTGACCCTCCGTGGTGTGGCCCTTCCCGGGGGTCGCCTGCAGGATGTCAACGTTACCGTCCGGGCGGGCGAGGTGCTGGGCATCGGGGGCGTGGCCGGCAACGGGCAGCAGGAGTTGGCGGAACTGCTTCTGGGGCTCGGGCCGGCCTATGCTGGGGAGATCACTCTAATGGGGCATCGGTGTCGAGGGCGTCTGCCCCGAGGGCTCCTTCGTCAGGTCATGGCTCACATTCCCGGTGAGGTCGTCCACCGGGGGCTGGTAGGGACGATGACGGTCGAGGAAAACTGCCTGTTGGGCCATCACCGCCGACCTCCTGTAGCCCGGATGGGCTGCCTGTCAGGGAGTGCCTCGAGGAGCCTGGCCGAGGGGGTACTGAGCACGGCCAGGCTGACGGTGCCTCTCAAAGGACCCGTAAGCAGCCTTTCAGGTGGAATGCAGCAGCGTCTGGCCGTGGCCCGGGCCCTGGCCAAGCCTCATCGAATCCTCCTGGCAGAGCAGCCCACAGCGGGGCTTGACGTAGCGGCGGCCGCCTGGGTGCGCGCAGCGGTCAGGCAGGAGGCAGCCGAAGGCCGGGCGGTGCTTCTCATTTCCTATGACCTGGACGAACTCCTGGCAGTGAGCGACCGGGTGGCGGTGCTTTACGATGGGCATCTCTTGGGGCCGTACCCGCGGATGGAACTTTCCCCCGCGCGCCTGGCTGACCTGATGTCCGGGGTGGGAGTGGCGCATGAGACTGGCTGAACGGTGGGGACGATGGGGAGCCGTGGGCCTGGTGCTGGCGGTGTGCGCGGTTTGCCTTGGACTCGCTTTGGTGATCGGCGGGCCGGGTGGGAGGTTCGTAAAGGCCTGGGCGGGAGGGGCGTTCGGGTCAGCTTCCTCGCTGGCGATGACGCTCGAACTGACAGGCGTCCTGGTGTTGGTGGGGTTGGCGTTTCTGGTGCCTTTCCGGGGTGGGCTCTTTAACATCGGCGCGGAAGGGCAACTCTACGTAGGCGGGCTGGTGGCGGCCTTAGTCGGCATCTACCTGGCGGTGCCCGGGGGCATCCATCCGGTGGTCGCGCTGCTTGCCGGCGCTCTGGCTGGGGCCGGCTGGGCAGCCGTGGCCGGCATACTCAAGTGCTGGCGCGGAGCCCACGAGGTCGTCAGCACCATCATGCTCAACCACATCGCCATCAAGATGAGCCAATACCTGGTGGACGGCCCCTTGAACGCGGGCGCCTACACCGCCCGGACGCGGGCGGTGGCCGAGTCGGCCCACCTGCCTCTGCTCTGGCAGGTGCGCCCGACAGCGGTGGACGCCGGTGTGCTTGTGGCTCTGGCCCTGGTGGCGGTGGTGGCCCTGGGTCTTCGGCGGACGGTCTGGGGCTACGAACTGCGAGTGGTGGGAGGGAATCCGCGGGCTGCGGCCGAGGCTGGCATTTCACTGGGGTGGGTGCGGTTTCGTGCCCTGACCCTGGGTGGGGCGATGGCCGGGCTGGCCGGAGGTGTCCTGGTCTTGGGCATGGAGCACGTTTTCACGGCGACGCTCTCGCCCGGGTTCGGCTACGACGGCATCGCCGTGGCCCTGCTGGCGGGAGGCCGGTCGTGGGCCGTGCCGCTCGCCGCCCTTTTTCTCGGGTCCCTTCGTACCGCGGGTAATGCCTTGCAGTTGGAAGCGAGACTTTCCCCGCGCGTCATCTATGTGGTCGAGGCCGCGCTCATCCTGGTGGTGGCGGCCAGGGGAAGGCTCGGGCTTCGTTTCCGGCGTGGCCGGGTTCCGGCCGGGGAGCGGGTCTAATGGGTGGCTGGAGCACGGTGGTCAATGTCCACCTGTTCTTCGGTACGGTCGGGACGGCCACGCCACTGCTCTTGGCCGGGCTGGGTGGGCTTTGGAGCGAGCGGTCGGGTGTCATCAACTTCGCTTTGGAGGGGATGATGCTGATGGGGGCGTTTGCCGCGGTCTGGGGGAGCCACCTCACCGGTAGCCCCTGGATGGGCTTGGCGTGTGCGGCTGCTGCAGGCCTTGTCTTGGCAGCCCTGCACGCGGCGGCGTCACTGCACCTCTCCATCAACCAGATCGTCAGCGCCATGGCGCTCAACATCCTGGCCCTGGGCATAACCGGGGTGCTGCTTGGCCACGTCTTCGGCGCGGTGGGTGCCTCGCCGTCGGTAACCAAACTCCCTCGCCTGTCACTGCCTGGAGGTCAGGTGGGTATGTTGAGTTTGCTCGCTGTGGCGGTGGCGGTGGGGAGTTGGGTTCTGCTTTACCGCACCCGCTGGGGCCTGGAGGTACGGGCTACGGGTGAGGACCCAGAGGCGACTGCTGCCATGGGTGTTCGCGTGCTGCGGACTAAATGGACCTGCGTACTTCTCAGCGGGGTCCTGGCGGGGATGGCCGGCGCGCACCTGTCCATCAGCGAACTGAGCCAGTTCCTGGAAGGGATGAGCGGCGGTCGGGGCTACATGGCCGTGGCTGCGGTCATCTTCGGGCGGTGGAGGCCGGGCGGGGTGGTGCTGGCCTGCCTGTTTTTCGGACTGGCTGGCGCTGTCGGAGAGAACCTCCACGGGCTTACGGTAGGTGGCTGGCAGGTGCCCGGACAGTGGGCGGAGATGCTTCCGTTCGTGGTGACACTGGCGGTCCTGGCGGGGCTGGCGGGCAGGAGCGTGCCTCCCGCGGGACTGGGGCGCCTGGCGGAGGCTGAGGGATGAGCGGAGAGTGTCAAACGCGAGCAGACGACAGATTGAGGGTCGCGGCAGTCCAGATGAACTCGGGCGCCGACGAAGCCGCCAACGTGCAGGCCGCCCTCGAAGCCATTGAGGAGGCCCATTCTGCCGGGGCCCGGTTGGTCGTCCTCCCGGAGACGTTTCACTACATGGGGCCGGAGGCCGAGCGCCCGCGCCACGCGCAACCCATCCCCGGTCCGCTGACCGAGCGGTTGGGTGACCTCGCGCGCAGATTCGGCCTCACCTTGGTCGCTGGGAGCATCCTGGAGCGGAGTGCCGACCCCCGCCGATGTTACAACACCGCGGTCGTGTTCTCGCCCGCTGGGGCGCTGGTGGCCCGCTACCGGAAGGTGCACCTTTTCGACGTGGACATCCCCGGTGGTCCCAGGGCCGAGGAGTCGCGCTGCTACCTGGCGGGTACGGAGGAGGTGGTGGTGCCGGTGGGTGGTGTACGGCTGGGGCTGGCCATCTGCTTTGACGTGCGCTTCCCGGAGTTCTTTCTTGGCTTGCGGGAGCGGGGCGCGGAGGTTATCGTACTTCCCAGCGCTTTCACCTCCCGGACCGGGGCCGATCACTGGGAACTGTTGGTGCGGGCCCGGGCCCTGGACAGCCAGTGTTTCGTCGTCGCCGCCAACCAGTGTGGCGAGCACGCGCGTGCGGGGGCCAGTTTCGGACACAGCCTCATTGTGGACCCGTGGGGCGGGGTGGTGGCCCGCGCCGGGGAGAAACCGGCGGTCCTGGTCGCGGAGGTGGTGCTGGAACGCGTCGCGGAGGTCCGCCGATCGCTTCCGCTTCGGCGAACGGGCGAGCAGGAGGGATGATGGAAGCCGTCGGGCAACGGAGTTGGCTGGCGCGGTACGCATCGGCCTTGGCCGAGTTGTGCTACCCGGTACGCTGCTGGGGGTGTGGGGGACGCTGGCCCCGGGCGGGGGAGTGGCTGTGTGAAGAGTGTGAGGTTGAACTGGTGGGTCACGGGCTGCTCCGCTGCGGTCGCTGTGGGCAGTTTGTGGGACCGGGGGCGCTGGTCGGAGGGGGCTGTTGGGAGTGTCGAGGTCAGGGGCTGGCGTTTGCGGCGGCGGTGGCGGCGGTGCCCTACGGGGAAGTGGCCCGGGAGATGGTGCACCGGTTCAAGTTCCAGGGACAGGATTACCTGGGTCGGCTGATGGGCGCCCTCATGGTGGCGGTGGCCCGGCAGGAACGACTGGAGGCGCTGTGTGAGGTGGTGGTGGCCGTGCCACTGCACTGGAGGCGTCGGCTGAGCCGGGGTTACGACCAGGCCGCGCTCCTGGCTGCTGGGGTGAGCCGGGGGTTGGGGCTGCCGCTGGCGGCTGGTGCCTTCGCCCGAAGTCGGCACACACAGCCGCAGTCGGGGCTGAGTCGGGCCGAGCGGGTGCGCAACGTGGCTGGCGGGTTCACCGTGGTCGAGCCTGCGGAGGTCCGGGGCCGGAGCGCGTTGCTCGTCGACGACGTCCTGACCACGGGCACCACGGCCGACGCCTGCGCCCGGGTGCTGACCGGGGCCGGAGCGCGACACGTGTTCGTGCTGACCTTCGCCCGGGCGGGGAAGCCCACGGCCGCGGGCGTGACCTCACAAAGGAGCACCGAGGATGTTTGACACAAGTCTCTTTGGCCCCCGGGTCCGTCTGAAGCACCTGGTGCCGTTTTTGCGGCAGGCAGGCACCATGCTCCGGGCGGGCATCGGTATCAGGCAAACCTTTGAGACGCTGGGCCGGGGCAGTCCCAGCCGGGTGCTGCGCCAGGCCATCAAACGGATGTCGGCCCGGGTGGAGGCGGGTGATTCGCTGGAAGAAGCCCTGGTGGCCGCTGGGCCCGTCTTCCCCCCCTTGATGGTCAGGATTCTGGTGGTGGGGGAGACTACCGGGGGCATGGAGCGGATGTTCACGGAACTGGCTAACTATTTTGAGTGGTGGAGGATAACCCTGCGGCGCCTGCTGACCCAGCTCATCTACCCGTTCTTAATGCTGGCCGTTCTGGTTCATGTTGTGGCAGCGGTGAAGTATTTCGGCGTCATCGGGGGCGATTACAGGGTGCTGCTCCTGCTATTCTATCTGGGGGTGCCGCTGGCGCTTTTCCTGCCCAAGATCATGCGGACGGTGTTTGGTCGGTCGCTGGTTTTCGATTCACTGGTGCTTCGCGTTCCCATCATCGGCAAGCATATTCGCACGCTGCTGCTGGCCCGCTTCACCCTGGCGTTGGAGCTGTTGCTGGAGGCCGGGGTAGGGGCGGACGAGGCCCTGGAGCGGGGGGCCGAGGCCACCGGCAATGAGGCGTTCGCGCTCGGCGTCCGTCCGGCGGTGCGGCGGGTCTTGGAAGGGGATTCGTTTGCCGAGTCGCTCAGGCGCACGGGCATGTTCCCGCGGGCGTTTCTCGCACGTGTGGAGACGGCCGAAGAGTCTGGGGCCCTGGTGGAGGACCTGCGCCGGCTGGCCGAAGATTACGCCGAGGAGGCCCGCTTCGCCATCGCAGCCCTGACCGCCGCCGCTGCCTGGGGTGCCTACATCCTCATGTGTGCCATATTGATCTACTTCATCTTCGTGCTGGCCAGCCAGTACGCCGGTATGATCAGCGGCCTGGCTGGTGGCGCCTGAGCGGTTTTCCGTTGACCGTCCGGGCGCCGGCCATAGAATAGAGGTGTTGGCTCCGACGAGGAGGACGATGAACGAACTGATCCGGCGACTTATCGACCAGGTGGCCCGCCGACGGAGGCGGGGCGACGAGACCGTCACCGATGACCGGGAACTTGACCGCCGAATGAGGGAGGCGCAGGAACTGGTCTTTGTCGGTGGCGTGTTTTTTGTCGAGAAGTTCGCCTATTTCGTCGAGCGCACGGTCGCCGAGGAACGTCTGGAAGGCGGGCAACTGTTCGTCGGTTTTGAGCGCTTCAGCATCCTCACCGGTCACGCCGAACGCCGACAGCGGTACCTGGAACTGGAAGAACTCGACAACCAGGCCTGGGCCTACGGCTGGGATGAACCCCTGGATTACAGTCGTGAGCCCCCGGGACCCTGGCCCTTCCGGGGGGTGGTGCCGGTGCAGGTCTCGGCTGAGGACCCGATACGGTGGTCCTGGTTTGTCGTCTATCGTGGGCTGGAGCGGTCGTATTGCCTGGTCGCCTTGAGTGGGGTGCGTGGTGAGAACGGGCTGGGAGCAACCGGGCAGCCGAGGGAAGTGCGCTTTCGTGGTGTCTGGACCACCGACGATAAGATCGCGGACGCGGTGGCTGCCGACCTGCTCAGGGTGGTGAACCCCTATTACGGCAAGTAGCGATCGGTCGGCGGTGAGCCGAGAGTAGACGGTGAGCAAGCCTTCAACATCCCTGGAAGTCAAGGCAGCCCCCAGCGGGCGCGCTCAGGCCAAGCAGGTCTTCAAACGGGGCCTGGCGGCGCTGCTGCCCACGCTGCTTACCCTGGTCATCCTCTTTTGGGCGTTTCAGTTTCTGCGCGATAAGGTCGGCTTCTGGATCAGTGGACTGCTGACGTTTTTCTGGGAGCGGGCCTTTGGCTACACGGTGGCTGCGGAGAGCTGGCTGGCGAGTCTGCTCACGGTCGTCGGCATACTGATTGCGGCCCTGGGCGTCTTTATCCTGGGCTACTTCCTGAGCACGGTGTTCGGCCGCTGGGTTTACGGTGTGGTGGACGGCTGGTTGAGTCGGCTGCCGGTGATCAGGCAGTTGTATCCCAGCCTGAAGCAGGTGACCAACTTCCTGCTCAGTGAGCGGGCCATGCGCTTCACCCAGGTGGTGGCCGTTCCCTACCCCCGCCGGGGGGTGTACTCCTTGGGCTTTGTCACCGGGCAGGGGTTTCGCCAACTGGACCGGGCCACGGGCCATCACCTGGTCAACATTTTTATGCCCAGTTCGCCCACACCGGTCAGCGGCTACGTGGTGTTCTTTCGCGAGGACGAGGTCGTGTACCTGGACATCTCGGTCGAGGAGGCCTTCCGCTTCATCGTTTCCGGAGGTGTGGTGGTGCCGGGGTCGCAGAGGACCTTCGTCGTACCCCCGGAAATGCTCACCTTGAAGTCTCGAACCGGGGGCGAACGGAGCCCCGAGGACCCGCAAGAGCCCAGGGTCTGAAAAAGCATTGCCCCGAGCGGCCTGGGCCGGTATACTACCTGCGGGAGATTCTGTGGAGATGGGTGTGTGGGGTCCCTGCTCCGCAGGGGCGCGGGTTCGGCTGAGGAGAGCATTGATGGCACACCGCGAGGGGGCCGTTCAGGTGGACGTGCGCGGGCATCACTTCCAGGCCAGTGGGGAACTGCTGGACTACGCCACGAAGCACGTCGAGAAACTTGGCCGCTATTTCGGGGGGTTGCGGCGGCTGGAACTGATCCTCAAACAGGATGGCCGGGCCGGCTTCCAGGCCGAACTGGTGGCCCACGCGGTGCGGGGCAAGCACCTGGTGGCCCAGGGCAGCAGCGTCGAGGCCATGACCATGGCCATTGACATAGCTGTAAACCGAATGGAACGGCAACTCGTGCGCTTCAAAGAGCGTCTGCACGACCACCGGCCGCACGGCACCTGACGGTGCCGACGGGAGAACGGCTCCGTCAGCAGACCTCTCCGGCCCCACTTCGGACAGGGGCAGGCCGATGAAACTCCAGGAGTTCCTGTTCCCCACTGCCTTTGTCCCGCAACTGGAGAGCGTGGACAAGGAGGGGGTGATCAGGGAACTGGTGGGGGCCTTGGCCGGGGCCGAGAGAATCCCCAAGACGCGGGTTCCGGCTGTGGTCGGGGCCTTGCTGGAGCGGGAGCGGCTTGGCTCCACCGGTATTGGCAAAGGTATCGCGGTGCCTCACGCCAAGCACCGCTGCGTGAAACGGGTGGTGGGGACGGTGGGGTTGAGCGTTCGGGGGGTGGATTTCGCCGCCCTGGACGGGGAACTGGTCTACGTCTTTTTTCTCCTGGTCAGTCCGGTGAACAGCCCGGAGGAGCACCTGGGCGCGTTGGAGTTGATTTCGGAGACCCTGAAGCACGGCACCTTCTGCAGCTTCTTGCGGCAGGCCCGCACCCAGCAGGACCTGGTGGACCTCTTGGTGGAAGCCGACGAAGGCAAGTACGCACGGTAGGTGCGGCTTGGTCGGAGCACCCCGGTGAGCAGGGGCGCCCATGGCACGGCAGCAGCAACATCCGAGGGAGTGTGCGCGCGAGGTGGTCTTGGCAAACCCCGCCGGGCTCCACGCGCGCCCTGCGACCGCCTTCGTGGACCGGGCGACCAAGTTCAACTCTGACGTCGTCCTGATAAAAGACGGCCGTGAGGCCAACGGTAAGAGCATCATGGAGATTCTGGCGTTGGGAGCCGAACAGGGCGCTCTGCTGAGCCTCGTTACCCGGGGTCCGGATGCCCGGGCCGCGCTGGAGGCGTTGCTGGAACTCCTTGAGACAAAACTGGATGAGACCTGAGGGGATGGAAGTCCGTCGCGGCATCGCCGTTTCTCCCGGGGTGGCCATTGGACCGGCTTTCGTGCTGGAGGCCGAGGACATCCGCATCCCCCGTCGCTTCATTCGCCCCGAGGAGGTGGAGGCCGAGATGGAGCGCTTCAGTCGGGCCGTGGAGTCGGCGGAGGAGGAGATTCGCAACTTCCGGGACCGGCTCTCGGAGGAGATCGGCGGTGAGATCTCAGGCATCTTCGAAGCCCACCTGAGACTGCTGCGTGACCCTGCCCTCCTGGAGGGGGTGGAGATACTCATCCGGGAAAAAAGCTTCACGCCAGAACATTCCGTCAGCCGGGTTTTCAATCGCTACGCTCGCCGGATTCAGAGCATGGAAGATGTCTACCTGCGCGAGCGGGTTACCGACCTGCACGACATCGAGCGGCGGCTGCTTCGCTCCCTGGTGGGCGAGAAGCGCGAGGAACTGCGCAGTCTGAGCGAGCCGGTGGTCCTGGTGGCGCGGGACCTCACCCCCAGCGAGACCGCCGATCTGGACCGGGGGCGGGTACTGGGCTTCGCCACTGACGGTGGAGGGCAGACCAGCCACACCGCCATTGTGGCCCGGGCGCTGCAGATACCGGCGGTGGTGGGTCTGCGGACGTTGACCGCCGACATCGGCGGTGGCGACCTGCTCATCATCGACGGGACCCGTGGGGTGGTGGTCATCGCCCCCGACGAGGAGATGCTGGAGGAGTACCGTCGTCGGCAGGCTTCCTACCGGGAGCACGAGGCAGCCCTGACGGCTGAGATCCACGAGCTTCCCAGTGAGACCAAGGATGGCGTGGCCGTTGGCCTGATGGCCAACATCGAGTTCCCGGAGGAGATTCCGGCCTCGCTGGGCTACGGGGCGGAGGGGATCGGGCTCTACCGGACCGAGTTCCTGTACCTGGCGCAGATGCGTCCGCCCACGGAGGAGGAACACTTCGAAGCCTACCTCAAGGCTCTCAGCCTGCTGGAGAGGCGGCCCATTGTCATCCGCACCCTGGATCTGGGGGCGGACAAGTTCCCCGCCGAAGCGGGAGGCTTCCAGGAGCGAAATCCGATTCTGGGTTGCCGATCCCTGCGCTTCTGCTTCCGCAACATGCATCTCTTCCGCACCCAGTTGCGCGCGCTGCTGCGGGCAAGCGCTTTTGGTGACGTGCGCATCCTCTTCCCCATGGTGGCTTCGGTGGAGGAGTTGCGGCGGGCGAAGATGATCACTTGGGAACTGATGGACGAACTGGAACGGGAAGGGGTGGACTATAACCGGGCCCTGCCGATGGGGGCCATGGTGGAGGTGCCGGCCGCGGCCCTGTCGGCGGACATCCTGGCCCAGGAGGCTGACTTCCTTTCCATCGGCACCAACGACCTCATCCAGTTTACCCTGGCCGTGGACCGGGGCAACGAGAACGTGGCCAGTCTCTACAACCCCGCACACTCGGCCGTGATCCGCCTGCTCAAGATGGTCCTGGATGCGGGTGAGCGCAGCGGCACCGAGGTGGCCATGTGTGGGGAGATGAGTGGGGACGTTGTGTTCACCGTGCTGCTCCTTGGTCTTGGACTTCGCACCTTCAGCATCACACCGGTACTCATTCCCGAGGTCAAACGGGTCATTCGCTCGGTCTCCGTGAGCGAGGCCGAGGAGGTCGCCGAGAAGGTCCTGAACATGACCGACCCGGCCCAGACCATCACCTATCTGACCGATTTCACCAGCCGGGTCGCCCCCGACGTTTCTTGAGGCTTGCCCGGGGGCTGCTGCCCGGGTCATCTTCTGCACGCTTCCTCTAAAGTTGACCGTCGGGGACAGCCGATACTCATTCACAGATGCGGCCGGGCCCGGTGAGACAAGCGCACGTTCGCCGGGAACTCGGGCGCCAGTTCGAGGGTATGAAAATGGCCATGCAAAAACTCATCGGTTTGGACTTTGGCAGCAAGACCATCAAGGCCGCGGAACTGACCGGCCAGCCAGGTGGGGAGTTGAGCCTGACCCGGTTTGCGGCGGTGGACGTGCCTGATGAGCAGTCCCGGCTGGACGGCCTCCGCGCCCTGGTCAGTCAGATGCGGATTGGGGGCTCGCGGGTGGCCACCGCGGTATCCGGGCGAAACGTCATCGTCCGCTACGTGTCCATGCGACAGATGTCCGACGAGGAACTCAAGCGCACCATCCCCTTTGAGGCCGACAAGTACATCCCCTTCGGAATGGAAGAGGTGGTGCTGGATTGCCAGCGGCTGGGGGAGGCCGGGGAAGGCCAGGACATGCGGGTGGTGCTGGTGGCGGTCAAGCGCGCCTTCATCGAAGAGCGGGTCCGTCGACTTCGGGAGGTGGGGCTGCGTCCGGTCATCGTGGGCGTGGACTGCTTGGCCCTGGGCAATGCCTTCGAACTGACCGCCGACCGGGACGGGCCGGACGCCGCTCGCGTGGTAGCGGTCATCGACATCGGCGCGACCACCACCAACGTGGACATGGTGGATGCGCTCTCCACCTGCTGGTCGCGGGAGCTCTACGTCGCCGGTGAGCAGTTCACCGAACACATCGCCCGCCGACTGGGTGTGGACTACAGTCAGGTGGAGGAGCTCAAGCGGCAGCCGGGCGAACAGGAAGAGGAGATCCGTGAGGCCATCGCTCCCGTCCTGGACGACCTGCGGAACGAGATTATGCTCACCTTCGACTTCTTTGAGAGCGAAGCGGACAAGGAGGTGGAGGCCCTCTACTTCTGTGGGGGCTCGTCGGCGCTGCCCGGTCTGGTGGACTATTTCGCCCAGGTCTTCGATAAGCCGGCGGAGCTCTGGGACCCCACCACCCGGTTGACTCTAAAGCTTCCTCCGGCCGATGCCGATAGTTTGAGGGAGCGCCGATTCCAGGTCGCCATCGCCGTGGGCCTGGCGGGGCGCGCTCTTATAGGGTGACCCGATGATCACCGTCAACCTGCTGCCGCCAGAGCTGCGACCGGTGGAGCACACGCCTCTGCCACGGTTGCTCGTCATCTACACGGGAGTGGCTCTGGCTGCGATCGGCCTGACGCTGCTCGTGTTCATGCACTTCAACTGGATTCCTGACATCCAGACCAAGATCAGCAATAAAACGCAGGAAGTGGAGAGCCTGAAGCAGCAGGCGGCTGAGTACCAAACCCTTACTTTGGCTCTACAGAACATCACCCAGCGGGAGAAGGCCTGCGAGGAGATCTGGCGGACCCGGACGCTCTGGTGGCACAAGTTGGACCTGCTCTGCGATCTGGCCCCGGCTTACGTGGGACTGACCACCTTCACTTTCAAGGAGCCGACCGGTGTCCGTGCCCAACTCGCCGACGCGGGCACCCTGAGAATGGACTGCATAGCGGCCAAGGAGGAGGAGAAGCGGGTGGCCTCCTTCCGTCGAATCCTCAAGGGCGAACTGCCACCCGACTGGGGCACCGAGGGGGATAAGGACTTGGGTAGGCAGTTCATCGGTGACTTTGTGAAGGGGGAGATTCTGGATTATGGCTGGAAGGTCGTGGAACTGCCCGACTATCCCAACCAGCCGGCCATCCGGTTTGCCCTGGAGATCAAACTGAAGCCTAAGGTGGCCCCTCAGGTTGCGCAGACGCCGGTGCCGGGGGCGGGTCAGCAGCCCGGGGTCACTCGGTAGGGCGCGCGCTCCTTAGCTGGGGTCGTGCGGGGAGAACGGACGTTGGAAGAGCATCAGAAACTCATTCTGAGCATCGTCGCGGTGCTGGTGATCGTGGGGGCCATCGGCGTTTTCTTCTACTTGGATTCGAAGAATCTCTCCGAGGCCAAAGCCGAGCTCGAAGCCAAGCAGAACGAGGAAAAACAGCTCCGCCAGCGCATCGATTCGGAAATCCCGGACCTCAAGAAGCGACTGGCCGAGAAGGAACTTAAGGTTGCTGGCTACGAGAAGTCCTTGCCCAGCGCCCAAGAGATCGAAGCCATGGACGAGACCCTCAATGCCTACAAACTGCAGGCCGGGGTCAAACTGCTCGAACGCCGACCCGTCCGCGAGGTGACCCGTCCGGGTCTCAAGGCCCAACTGCCCCT
The DNA here is from genome assembly GCA_965372835.1 of uncultured bacterium. Taxonomy (GTDB): domain Bacteria; phylum Planctomycetota; class DG-23; order CBDVDV01; family CBDVDV01; genus CBDVDV01. The sequence goes on from CBDVDV010000007.1 coordinate 34,184, forward strand.
CTACTACAAGTATTCCTATCAGCTCTCCATGCTGGCCGACTTCTTCGCCTGGGGCAGGTTCCTGGTCCTTCTGGAAAACCACGACCGCTTCATCCGTGTCGACGAGTTCACCGCCAAGGTTGAGGACGAAGAGACACAACTGCTCAACATCACCATGAAGATAAGCACCTTCTCTTACGCCAAAGTGGTGCAGCCGACCACAGCCGTCGGCGCCACCGCCACTGCACCTGCGGGGGTACCACAGTGACGAAGTCGGTCCATACGCTTTTGCTGGCGACGATTCTTCTGGTCACCGCGGTGGCAAGGGCCTCGGCCCAGGTACCGGCGCCGGCGGTGGCGGGAGTCCCGGCCGCCGCCCCGCAGCCAGCCTTCGATCTGGAGAAGGAACGGCTCAAGGCCGCTGGCACCTTCGTGGAGACCAAGGACGGCCGCAAGCGCCGCAGCCCGTTCACCAGCCCACTCCTCCAGGCCGCCGAGACCCCCCTCAAGGCGGAGTTGGAGGAGGAGGTGCAGCGGCAACTGGTGAGAGAGGCGGAGATCACCCTGGGGCTCTACAACCACGCTAAAGACCGTGAGGAATGGACTTCGGCCAGGGTTCACCTGAACCGGCTCATGAAGATACTGGAGCAGGCCGACAAGTTCAGTGTGCCCGAGCTCCGGGAACGGCTGGAGGCGGTGCGTTCAGGGCTGGATGTCAAGGCTGCGGTCGCCGACCAGAAGTTCACCGACGTGAAGGAAGCCTTCAAAGCCGGTGACTACGAGCGTGTGGCAGTCCTGTATGACGAGTTGACGAAGTTCGCGGATGCGCTGCCCGAGAGTGAACGCGCAAAACTGGCGGTCGGTCTGGACGAGGTAGGAAAGATTGCCCGTACGGCGGCGGCCCGCTTGGCCTTCAGCAAGATCCCCTTCACCATTACCGGTGTCGTCATCAGCGAGCCGGACTCCTACGTCACCATCAACGGGCTGGTGCTCGGGGTGGATGACTTGGTGCGCGAACAACCGGCCGAGGGCCGGCCGGTCAGCCCGCTGAGCATGACTGAGCCGCTGGATCCGCCGGTCAAGGTGGTGGAAATCCACCTCACCGAGGTGGTCTTCGAATTCCAAAACGAGCGGCTGAGCCGCAGGGCGGGACGACGCTACCTGATTCAGCAGCGAATGCGCAGGACTCCGGATCTTCGCAGGGCTCGTCGTTGAGGGTCTTGCCGCAGCCGGGCCGTCCTCGGGGTGAGGACGAGCCGGCGAGAGGTAGCCGGTTCTTTACCGGTGTCACGCTGAGAGCTGCCAACGACAGGAGGCTTCCATGAAAGCACGAGCAGTTGCGAGAAGGCCCGGAGCAGCCGGGACGTGCCGTTACCTCGGGGTCGCTGTTCTGGTGATGGCGGTGGCTGGGGTGGTAGTGGCTCAACAGGCCCCCTTCCCCCGGGCCGCAGGTCCCCCGGTTCCCATCACGGTGACGGAGGTGGCTGAGGCGTTGGTTCCGGTGGCCCTCACCGAGTTCGTCACCCTGGACTACCTCGAAACGCCAGCCGAGGACGTGATCAACGCCATCGCCCGGGCCACCGGTAAGAATATCGTCTGGGCGAAGAAGGCCAAGAAGGATTCCCGGGTCAACGTGCACGTGCGCAACGTGGAGTGGCGGGATGCCCTGCGCATGGTCTTGGACCAGATCGGTGGGGTCATCATTGAAGAGACCCCCACCCGTGTGTTGATCGACACCCCCAAACCCCTCACCGCCGAATGGGTCGAGGACGACCTGAAACTGGTCATCGAGACCATCGCTCGCATCGGCGACGCCTCGGTCATCGTCGGACCGGATGTCCAGGGCACGGTCACCGCCCGGGTGGTCAACCAGCCCTGGACCAGGGTCCTGGAGCACGTGGTCAAGACGGCCGGCTTCGTCACCGTCCGGGAGGTCGACATCATCCGCATCGTGCATCCTCGTGACCTGCAGCAGCAGTTGGTTACCAGGGTCTTCAAACTGAAGTACGTGCTGCCCCCGCCTACGTACCGACCGCGCATCGATTCCGAGTACCTCACCGGCGGCCCCGTGGCCACGGGCTCCGACGCTCGCAGGGCCCTGGCGGCAGTGGGGGCTGGGATGCAGCCAGCCTTCGCCGGGCAACTGGGGGCGCCCGCCCCGGCCGCGCCAGCCCGGACCGAGGAGGTTCAGTTCCCCTTGTTTTTCGCCGTGCAGAGTATCCTGACCCGTGGCATTGGACAGGTGACCTACGACCCCGACCGCAACGCCCTCATCGTCACCGATACTGAGCCCGTGCTCAAGCAGTTGGAAGAGGTACTGGCCCGACTGGACACCGAGCCCGAGCAGGTCTATGTCGACGTGAAGTTTGTCACCATACGTGGGCCGATCAGCACGGTCGACGCAGACAACGTGACCGACCTTTTGGAGTTCGGCGTGGACTGGAGCAACGGTCTCACCGCCTCGCACATGGGGCCGGGGGGCATTTCCTCGACCTTCCCTTGGGGTGGTCAGCGGGCGCGGTTCGGGACCGCGGCGGGCACCCCCGGTATCCTCGACTTCACTCAGTTGACGACCGTGCTGCAACTGCTCAAGACCGACGGCAATGCCGAGATCGTCCAGGCCCCGAAGTTGACCGTCCTGGACCACCACGAAGCCACTATCTTCGTGGGTGAGACGGTGCGGTTTGCTGAGACCGTGTCCGCCAGCAACCAGGCGGGCGGGGTGGAGTTCGCGGTGCAGGAGGCTACCAACTCCCCCGTCGATACTGGCTTCCAACTCCTGATTATCCCCCATATCGTTCCCGGCACCGACAAGGTCATCTTGACCCTTATTCCCCAGCGGAACACGCTGGAGGAGTTCGACACCTACGCGTTCGGGCCGGCCCTCCAGATCACTTTGCCTCGGGTCAGTTCCGATACGGTGGTGACCAAGATGCTGCTTCACGACAAGGACACGGCCGTCATCGGTGGACTCATGGACGAGACCAACGACGAAGTCGTCAGGAAGATCCCCTTCCTGGGTGACATCCCCGTGATCGGCTGGCTGTTCAAGCGGCAGAGCATTATCAAGACCCGTCGCAACCTCGTCATCTTCGTGACCGTACACATTGTCCGCCGGCGGGGCGAAATGGTCGACATGTACCGGAACTACCAGGACTACGACCTGGTCTCCACCGAGTACTACACGCCTTTCGACCTCCAGCGCCGGCGTCGCGCCGAGCAGGTGGCTGCTGCTGTGCGCCAGGAAGATGAGCCCGTGGCCCCCGAGGCGGAAGCGCCCGGCTGGCAGCAAACTCCGGAGGGTGTCGAATACACCGTTCCGGCCAAAGGGGCTGAGCAGGAAGAAACCGAGATAGAGGTGGAGTTGATCCCGTAAGTGACACTTGCCTTATGGACGGGTGTCTGATACAATCGGCCCTGGCGGGCGTCTGTCCGCCCGGGCCGATTGTCTTTGGTATGCGGAGGTTGCGGAGGGAAAGGTGTTTCGACAGCGGCTGCGCGTACGGTTTCGTAAGCAGGGGCTGCTCCGTTTCATTTCCCATCGCGACCTGATGCGTCTGTTCGAGCGGGCGCTGCGCCGCTCGGCCCTCCCCCTGGCCATGACCCAAGGTTACAACCCGCATCCGCGCATCAGCTTTCCGCTGGCTCTGGGTACGGGCATGGTGGGTGACGAGGAGGTCATGGAGTTCGAGTTGTGCGAGTGGCTGCCACCAGCGGGGGTTGGGGAGGCCCTGGCTGCTCAGTTGCCAGCCGACGTCGGCCTCCGGGAGCTGCGGGCTGTGAACCCCGGTGGTGGGGTCTCGGTCACCAGCATCTACTACCGCGTCCGCTTTCTGCAGCCCCCTCCCATCAGCGAGGACCAGGTGGCCGCGCTCCTGGTCCGCAAGACCATCCCGGTGCGACGAAAGCGTAAGGGCGAGGAGAAGACCGTGGACATCCGGCCTTTTCTCACTCTTCTCCGGCTTGACGGTGATGCCCTGCTTATGGAGTGCGCTGTCCAGCAGGGCCGTACCACCCGACCGGAAGAGGTGCTGGAGGCTTTGGGGCTGGACGTGGCGGCCTGGCTTGCCCGGATGGAGATCACCCGGACAGAGACCGTGCTGGCAGACGGGGTCGAGAACCAGGGCCGCGCGCGGACGCCTGCTGGTCGGCGGACATTTGGCACCGAGAAGTGAGCGCCCCTATGGCCAAGCGAATGCTCATTAACGTGGTGGAGGACTGGGAGACCCGGGTGGCCATCGTCCAGGACGGACGCCTGCAGGAACTCTACATCGAGCGGGTCAGTGACGAGAGCCAGCGTCACGTCGGTGATGTCTTCAAAGGCCGGGTCACCAACGTCGAGCCGGCAATGCAGGCCGCCTTCGTAGACTATGGCGCCCCCCGCAACGGCTTCCTGCACGTCTCCGAACTCGCCCCGGTGGATTTCCTGACCAAGGTACCGGAGGAGGGCGCCCGTTCGGGCCGCCGCGCTAAGTCGCAGAGACGCATCGAGGACGGGCTGAAGCGCGGTCAGGAAGTCGTAGTTCAGATAAAGAAGGAGGAGTTGGGTGGCAAAGGCCCCCGGCTGACTACCTATCTCAGCCTGGCCGGCCGCTACCTGGTGCTCACCCCAGCCAGCGTCCGCCGGGGCGTCAGCCGAAAGATCGAGGACGAGGCCGAGCGGACCCGACTCAAGGAACTGCTCCAGTCGCTGGATCCTCCGAAAGACCTCGGTTTCATTGTCCGCACCGCCGGCGCCGGTCGCACCAAGACCGACCTGCGTCGCGACCTGTCCTACTTGCTGCGCCTGTGGAAGGCTGTCCTGGCGCGCATGCGGGAGGGTCAGTCCCCCAGCCTTCTCTACCAGGAAAGCGACCTGGTCATCCGCTGCCTGCGCGATCTCTTCTCACCCGACATCCAGGAGATACTGGTCGATTCCGAAAGCGAGTATCAGAAGGTGCGGGAGTTCATACACACCATTATGCCCCGCCACCGCCGGGTGGTGAAGCTCTACAAGGGCTCCAAGCCCCTCTTCGAGCACTCCCGGATCGACAAGGAACTGGACAGGATCTCGCAACGAGAGGTCTCGCTGCCCTCAGGTGGGTCATTGGTCATCGACCAGACCGAGGCCCTGGTGGCCATCGATGTCAATACCAGAGGCTTCCGCCAGGGGACCGACCCCGTGCAGATTGCCCTCAAGACCGATTTGGAGGCAGCTGCCGAGGTCGCCCGGCAGCTCCGGCTGCGCGACCTGGGTGGCGTCATCGTCATAGACTTCATCGACCTTGACGAGGCCAAGCATCGTCACCAGGTCGAGCGGGCACTGGCCAAGGCGCTCAAAGGCGACCGGGCCCGCATGAAGACCTTGCCCATGAACAGCTTCGGGCTTCTGGAACTGACCCGCCAGCGGGTTCGTCCCAGCCTCATGCAGACCAGGCTTCAGCAGTGTCAGCGCTGTGGCGGTCGGGGCTACGTCAAGTCCGCTGAGCTGGTGGCCATGACCGCCTTGGCTGAACTGGAACACCACCTCGAAGACAAGCGCGTCGGGCGCGTGGAACTGACGGTGGCGCCGGAAGTCTGTCAATACATCCTTAATCAGCGACGCCGGTTCCTGGTGCGCCTGGAGGAGGACTCGGGCAAAAAAGTGGTCATCCGCCAGGACCGATCCATGCCCGTGGACAGCCACCAGGCTGTCCGCTACGACCAGTCGGGTCGGCGCGTGAGGTCGCGACGGCGCTGAACCCGGACCCTGCGCCGGCGACAGAATCTCCCTTGACATCTCGCCCGTCTGTAGTATATGCTTTCAGTGTGGTTGTGCGTGGCAGATGTGCTTCTGTGGGCCACAGTCCTTGGGGAGCGGGGGAAGATCAGGTCTTCCGCACGGGGGGAGTGCAATGAAGGCCCAGCATCGCTCTGGATTCCTCTCCTTCTGCGTCTGCGCTTCTTTCCTGTCGGTCCTCTTTCTGTCCCCGGTCGCGTCAGGCGAGGCCTGGCACCACCCTGTGGTGACCAAGGGCATGGCGCGGACCATGACCGAAAGCCTTCCCGGCCCTCACTCAATCACCGTGCTCAAGGGTGACACGGTGTACTTTTATGCCGAAGCCTTTTGTAATCTCGGAGGGGACGACGAGGTGGCCACTGCTGACGAAATCCAGTGGGACAGTGGCAGCCTTCCGGGAGGCACAGAGTACGACTACCACATCCACTCG
>CBDVDV010000008.1:0-36264 GCA_965372835.1 uncultured bacterium
TGGACTTCATCCTCGACCTGGTGGACCTGGACTGGGTCATCCGTCGGGGGGTGGTCTTTATCTCCGACGTTCAGGGGGTGCAGGCCGAAGCCTTCATGCGCATCTACGACATCCGTGACCTGGTCGGCACGGTGACCGACTTCGCTGGTCCCAGCTTCGACCTCGAGGCGGACACCGGTGGGGACGGTGGTTTCGATTTCCAGGATGAAGACGACGCAGAGGATATCAGTGTCTTCATCTCCGCCAGCCAGTCCGGTGACGATGTCGCCGCCCTCATCCAGGAGAACGTGGCTCGTGACACCTGGGGCTTGGGTGGCCAGAACTCCATCGTCTATCGGGACGGTAGTCTCATCGTCCGCAACACGACCGAGGTGCACGAAGAGATCCAGCGGCTGCTGGCAGGGCTTCGGCAGGCTCGGGCCCTGCAGGTGACCATGGACATCCGCTTCATCCGGGCCACTGACGACTTCATTGTCGACGTGTCTGCCGGGGTCACGCTGGCCACCTATTACCGCGGGGGTCACCTGCTCGCCTTCGATACTATTCACGATTTGGCTGTGCCCGTAGGCAGCACTCGCCATCCCTTCAGGACCAACCCGCTGACGGCGACGCCGACACCCGTGATGTGGCTGGCTGGGTCTCTCCTGGACAGCCTCCAGGTGGATTATTTCCTCAAGGCCGTGGAGGGGTCTGACCAGTCGATCCTGCTGAGTGCTCCTCGTCTAACCGTGTTTAACGGCCAGCGAGCCTACATCGCTGTCCTCACCCAGCGCAACCTGGTGACCGATATCGACGTGGACGTGGCGGAAAGCGCCGTGGCCTACGACATCGAGGTGACGACCATCACCACGGGTGTGGTCTTCGACGTCCGGCCCATCGTCAGCGCTGACCGGCGCTATGTGCAGATGGAGTTGCGGCCGTCCCGCTCGGAACTCATCGAGGTCACGCCCTTTAACATCGGTATCGTGCTCATCCCCGGGGTTGGCGGCCCTGACGCGATACAGCAGTTGACCGTCCAACTTCCGGTGGTTGAGACCACCGAGCTGCGCACCACGGTGAGTGTCCCCGATGGCGGGACTTTGATGGTGGGCGGCCTGAAGTTCACTTTTGAGCAGCAAATGGAGAGTGGCGTACCCATCATCAGCCAGATTCCCATCATCAACCGCCTGTTTACCCGGACGGCTTCGGTCCGGGAGAAGGACAACCTCATCATCCTGGTGACGCCTCACATCATCATCCAGGAGGAACTGGAGGCGATGATCCGGTAACTACTGGGGACTTCTTTAGCGACGTCGGTGCTCTCTACCTGGGGCGACGATGTCCAGGGCGATGGACGACTGTGACCCGCGCGCGGGTCACAGTCTTTTCAGGGGCTCGGCTCGGGTGGCGTGTCGTGGCCATGGATGAGGAACGGCTTGGCTTCTGGCGCATGTGGGTCCTTGCTGGGGTCCTGCTGGCAGGCGGTGGAGGAGGCGCGGTTCTGGCCGCCTCTGACGGCGCTGACGGCGCCGAGGCCGTTCGCCTCTGGGACCTCCTCGTGGCTGGTAAGTTCACCGGCCTGGTCATCATTGCCCTGAGTTTCGTAGCCTTCACCCTCATCGTCTATTACTTCCTGACCATCCGCAAAGGTGTGCTCCTGCCCGACGAACTGCTCCTGGACCTGCACGAGGCGCTGCGCCACGGTCGTCTGCAGGAGGCCGCCAAGCGCTGCCGCCACGACCAGTCGCTCATCGGGCGCATCCTCGCCGCCGGTCTGCGGGAACGGGCCGAGGGACGGGACCGTGTCCGCCAGGCCATGGAGGACGCCGGCGGTGACGAGGTGCTCCGGCTCCAGCGGCGCATCAGTCACCTGTCCCTCATCGGTATCGTCACCCCGATGTTGGGCCTCTACGGCACCGTCCTCGGCATGATCCGTTCCTTCAACGTCATCGCCCACAAGGCCGGCGTGCCCAAACCCAGCGAGTTGGCCGAGGGGATCAGCCAGGCCCTGGTCACCACCTGGCTGGGGCTGTTCGTGGCTATCCCGGCCACGTTTTTCTTCGGCATTTTCCTCAACCGCATCGCCGGGCTGGCCCTGGAGGCGGGTGAGATGGCCGAGGAGTTGATGGCTCCGCTGCTCCGTCGACGTAGGCCCGGCGCCCGGCCCGCCGACGGGGGCGGCGCCAGCGGTTCGGAGGGGCGCTCGTGAGGGTGCGACGGGGTCTGTCGGCTGCCGGGGTCACCTTCGATATGACCCCTATGATCGACATCGTTTTCCTGCTCCTCATCTTCTTTATGATGGCCTCCGAGTTGACCAGTCTGCAGAGCGCCGGTGAGGTCACACTGCCGGAGGCCCGCCAGGCGCAGACTCCCGCCCGGGTCGACCGCCACCGCATCACCGTCACCATCCTGGCCCAGGGGACCTACCTGGTGACGGGGGAAGACAAGACGCTCCTGGAACTTCGTCAGGTGCTGCGGAGCGAAGTCGATGCCGCCAGGACAGCCGGCCGGCCGCTCCCCTCGGTACACGTGCGCGCTGACCGCGCCGCCTCCTACGGGAGGCTGCGTCTGGTGATGCGAGAGTGTGTGGCTCTGGGCATCCGGCAGATGAGTTTCGCCACCGAGCCCCCGGCCGGCGAGCCCCTCATGCCAGAGGAGGAGTGACCGTGGCTCGCCCGCGGGTGCTTGACCTGGCCCGTCCCCCCCGGCTGGTGATGGCCCCTATGATCGACATTGTCTTCCTGCTCCTCATCTTTTTCATGTTCACCCACCTGACGGTGGTGGCCGGGCAACTCGACGCCCGGCTGCCCGCAAGCCCCGGCCTCTTCCCGGCTGGCGAGTCCAGGCCCGAGGTCTTCAGTCGGACCATTCACATCGAGTGCCGTCGGCGGGCCGGCTTTGAGGAAGTCCGGGTCAACGGAGAACTCACCCCCGACCTGGAGGCCCTGTATCGCCGCCTGCTCTTTATCCGCAGCGACGTGGTCCGGCCCATCGTGCTCATTGACGCTGAAGACGCCGCGTCTGTGGGCTTGGTGGTGGGGGTGTTCGACACCTGTCGGCGGGCCGGATTCGCGGACATCAACTTTACGCCGCCAACTGAGGAAGTTCCGGGGCGATGAAAACCGGGTCAGAGCATGGGGCGCGCCCGCCCGAGGAGAGCGGGCAGGAGCGGTCGTGTTGCCGATGTATGCACGCTACCCGCTGCCTGTGGTTGCCGGTCCTGCTCTTCGTCGCCGTGTGTGGGTTTGCACTGCTCCAGGTGGTCGCTGCTCGTGGCCCGGGCGATGAGCCACCAGCTCCTGTCGAGGGACGTCCTCGTGTGGTGCGGCTCAAGGGTATCCGCTATGACCTGGAGGCTGGGCGGGTCATCATGGAAGGTCGCATCGCCCTTGGGGCAGGGGTGGTGGAACTGTTTGCCTGCGTGCGCGGCACCAAGGACTACGAAAGTGTGGTGGCGGTGGACTGTCAGCCCTACGACCTGCACCTGGGCCTGTTGGCCCTGGGGCTGAAAGCCGGTCGGCCGGTCGGTCGGCAGGAAGGAGGGGAGTTGCCGGTGGGGCCCCCGGTAGTGGTCTGGGTCGAGTGGAAGGACACCCAGGGCCGGACCGTCAGACACCGGGCTGAGGAGTTGGTCCTGAACATCAAGACCAAGAAACCCATGGAGCCAGCCGGCTGGGCCTTCGTTGGCTCCCGCTTCATTCAGGCTGACCCCCAAGGCAAGGAAGTCTACGCTGCCGCCCTGACCGGAGCGGTCATTACCACCTACCACGACCCCACCACCGTCCTGGATAACCCTCGCCCGACAGGCGGCGACGATACCCTCTTCGTCGTCAATACGTCGGTGGTTCCGCCGGTGGGCACCCCGGTCCGGGTTATCGTGGAGCCCGAAAAGAAGAGCGATGTCCCGGCCAAGACCTGAGTTCGCCCCACTCCACCGGCACGATCTCCTGGCCATGTTTCTGGTCGCGTTGCTGGCGGTGGCCGTCTTTGCCAACACGTTTTCCCACCAGTTCCTCAACTACGACGACCCCTGGCAGGTCACCGAGAACCCGTACGTACGCAGCCTCTCCCCGGCCAATCTGTGGCACGTCCTCACTCGGTCCATCCATCACATTTGGCTCCCTACCAAGACCCTCTCCTATGCCCTGGACTATGCCTTCTGGGGTCTCGACCCCAGGGGGTATCACGCAACCAACGTGCTCCTTCACGTCCTGGCCTCCGTGCTGGTCTTCCTGGTGGCTCGACGGTTGCTTCGCTCTCGCCTCTGGGCGGCGACGGCTGCGGCGCTTTTCGCCCTGCATCCGGTGCACGTGGAGGCGGTGGCCTGGGTCAGTGCCCGCAAGGACGTCTTGAGCACGGTCCTGCTGCTGGTGAGCGTTCTGGCTTTTTTCCGTTGGCGCACCGGGGCGCGGGGGGCCTGGGTGTGGTACGGGGCTTCGCTCCTGGCTTTCCTCATGGCTTCTCGGGCCAAACCCACGGTGCACGTACTCCCGTTGCTGCTGGTTTGCCTGGTGCGCTTGTGGCCGGAAGGCGGGGGCCCGGCGAGGCGGTCCAGGCTGCGGAGTTGGTGGACGCTTTGGGGCACGGCGCCCTTCTTCGCTCTGGCGGCGGTGATGTCGCTGGTCGATTGGTCGTTGGCGACACGCTTCGGCTACGCCACCAGCGAGCAGGTGGGGAGGTCTGGGGTGAACCTGCCATTGGCCTTCTGGGCCTACGGCTGGTATGGGAGGTTGCTGCTTTTCCCTGTCGGGCTCCTGCCCCAGTACCGCGTGAGTAGGTCCGTCGGTCTGGGAGAACCGATGGCGCTGCTGGGCGTAGGGCTGCTCCTGGTGAGCGGGGGCCTGGCCGTGTGGGCGCTGGTGAAGAAGCGGAGGGTCGGGGCTCCGCTGGGGTGGTACCTGATTGCTGTGCTTCCCGTCTGTGGGTTTCTGCCCATCTCTGTTCCCTCCCCCGTGGCCGACCGCTACCTCTACCTTCCTTCCGTGGGTGCGTGCATCTTGGCCGCGTGTGGTTTGCAGGCTCTGGTGCGTCGGTTAGGCGGAGCTGGACGTCGGGTCCTGGTAGCGGCTGCGGTGGTGGTCTTGACAGCGTTCGGTGTGAAAACCGTGTTTCAAAATCAGGTGTGGGCCGACTCAGAGACGCTCTGGCGGTCCGTGCTCGCGCGGGACCCCGCTAACTACAACGCCCACGTCAACCTGGGGGCGGCTCTCTTCGTGCGCGGCGATCTCCAGGGGGCCGAGCAGCACTATCTGCGAGCCACCGAGTTGGCACCCGGACTGCTGCATGCCTACCGTTCCCTGGGCTCCATCTACATGAAGAAGGGAGACTTGGACGCCGCCCGTCGGTGGCTGATCCGGGCCGTGGTCGGTCCCGCTGCTAACGTCCTCACCCGGTCCAAAGTCACGCGCACCCGGGCCAAGGCCTCGAGCCAGTTGCGGCTGGTGGAGCAGATGAAGCGGGCGGAAGATCGGCTTACTGTGGCCAAGGCCGCCCTTCGGGCGGGTAAACTGGAGGTGGCCGAGAAGTACCTGCGCGAGACGCTCCGAGAGCAGTCCGATCTGGCGGAGGCGTCCCTGGTTTTGAGTGCGCTGCTGCGCGAGGGTGGGCGGGCTGGAGAAGCGCTGGAGGTGGTTGAGCGGGCGCTGGAGCTGTCGCCGGGCCAGGCCGCCCTGCAGTTGGAGCGGAGGCGCGTGCTCGAAGCGTCGAGGGACAGTGGGAGTACTGGCGACCGGTCGGAATAGTCCAAGGGCGACGGCCTGGCGGCCGTTCTGCTCTCTGAGATGGTTTCACAATGACGAGGTTGGCCGAAGGGGCCAGGGAGATGGTCCACGGTGAAGGTCGGCCCACGGTCTCCGTGGTCGTGCCTGTCCACAACGAGCGGGAGACCCTGGCTGAACTCTACGAGCGATTGACCGACGCGCTGCGTAGCGAAGGCCGGGCGTACGAACTGCTCTTTGTGGACGACGGCAGCACGGACGGTTCTACGGAGGTACTGCGAGACCTGGCCCACGGGGACCCAGCGGTGCGTGTCGTGGTGTTGGCCCGACGGTTCGGACAACTGGCGGCCACCCTCTGCGGGCTGGCCCGGGCCCGCGGTGAGAGCGTCGTGACCATTGACGCCGACCTCCAACATCCGCCGGAGGCGGCACCGCGCCTGGTGGCCGCTCTGGCTGACGGTTACGACGTTGTCGTGGCCATCCGAGAGGGGGCTGGTCGGCCCGGGATCGTGTCGAGGGCCGGCCGCTGGCTCTTGCGCTGGCTCTTCGGTGTCAAGGTGCCCAGAGACCTGAGTACGTTCAGGGCCTTCAGCGGAAGTGTGGCCCGCCGCCTGGCAGCACGCGGGGCGGAGGTGGTGCTGCTGGGAGCAGAGGTCTGTCGAGTCGGGGCCCGCATCGGCTACGTCCCGGCAAAGGTGGGGAGACGCGAGCGGGGCAAGGGCAAGTACACACAGCGGCTGAAGTTCGGCATCTGGCTCAGGGCGGTAGCGGCGTACGGATGGCTGCCGTGGCGGGCGCTGCTCTTTCCTCTCACGTGGTGCTTTCCCCGTGCTGCGGACGTGGGCTATGAGGTAAGGGAGACGGTGTCGGCGGACGAGGAGGGGGCGAGTGGCTGAGACCCGGCCGACGGTCCTGGTGGTGGGGGCGGGTGTGCTCCAGGTGCCTGCCATCGAGCGGGCGCGCAAGCGGGGCTATCGTGTGGTGGCTGTGGACCGCAACCCCAATGCTCCCGGCTTCGCCTTTGCCCACGTCGCCGCGCCCATCAGTACCATGGACGTCGAGGCCGTGGTGGAGTTGGCCCGGGCCGAGCGGGTCGACGGCGCCTTGACTGTCGGCTCGGATGTGGCCTTGTCGGCGGTCTCAGCCGTCGCACAAGAGCTAAAACTTGTAGGGCCGCCCGTTCGCGCGGTGGATCTTGCCCGGGACAAGGCGGCCCAGTGGGCGCTCTTTCGGGAGTTGGGAGGAGCCCGCCGACGGGCCGTCTCGGGAGCCAGCCTTGGTGAGGTAGAGGATAGCGTGGTCGAGATGGCGTTCCCGGTGGTGGTCAAGCCCGTGGATGGAGCCGGGGGGCGAGGGAGCAGTGTCGTGAGGCGTGCCGAGGCGTTGGCGGAGGCGACAGCGCGGGCGCTCCGGAACTCCCACGCCGGGCGAGTGCTGGTGGAGGAGTTTGTCGAAGGAAGCGACCACACCGCTGAGGCATTCGTGGTCGATGGTAAGAGGCGCTTTGGAGCCATCACGGATAAAGAACTGGGGCCGCCGGGACTGGTGCCCCGGGAGCACGTGGTTCCGACAGCGCTGTCGGTGGAAGATCAGGAGGCGGTCTGGGGGCTCGTTGATGCGTTGTGCCGAGAGGTCGGCATTCGGCAGGGCCCTCTGGACATTGACTTCAAGATGGCTCCCGAAGGGCCGGAGTTGCTGGAGTTTGCGCCCCGGCTGGGGGGAAATGAACTACCCCGCCTTCTTCAGCGGGCCACGGGGATCGACCTCGTGGACTGGGCTCTGGACGTGGCCTTGGGGTCTGCCGTGCGCGGCGCGGATTACGAGGTGAGGCCCGCTGCAGTGCGAATCCTATTCGCTGGTCGGACCGGCTTGGTGGCGGAGTTGCCCGCAGCCGGCAAACCGGTGAACCTCTCAGCGGAAGTGGTGTGGGACGTGGCTCCCGGCGACCGGGTGCGGGAGGTGACGTGCTCAGCCGACCGGGTGGGCTACGTATTGGCCGGGGGAGCGACGGCAGAGGAGGCCCGAGCCCACGTGCGTTCAGCAGCCTCTCACTGTGAAGGTGCGCTCAAGGTGCAAGAGTGAGCCGCCTGTGATGAGCGGCAGCGGAGCCCTCGGCGTCTAACCCGTCAGCCTTTCTCGAATTTGAACCCGTCCCGTGAGACGCTCACCCGGACGGTGTCGCCTTCTTTGAACCGACCGGCCAGGAGCTCGCTGGCCAGCGGGTTAAGCACCCTCTGCTGGATAACCCGGGCCAGAGGACGCGCGCCGAAGGCCGGGTCCCACCCCATTTCGGCCAGTCGTTCCCGTGCTCCGTCGAGTACCTCCAGGGAGAGGCGCTGCTGAGTGAGCCGGTCGGCGAGCCGACGAAGTTGAATATCGACGATGTCCAGCAGGTTCTCCTTAGTGAGGTTGTGGAAGATGATAACCTCGTCGATACGGTTGAGGAACTCAGGCCGGAAGGCCTGCCTCAGCAGCCTGTCGATGTCTTCCTTCAGAGCGGACACTTCCTCACCACGCTCGGCCTGCTCCTGGATGAGGAGGCTGCCTACGTTGCTGGTCATGATGATGACGGTGTTCCGGAAGTCGACGGTGCGGCCGTGACCGTCGGTGAGCCGACCTTCGTCGAGCACCTGGAGCAGGACGTTAAAGACGTCGGCGTGCGCTTTTTCGATTTCATCGAGCAGAACGACCGAGTATGGGCGCCGACGGACGGTCTCGGTGAGCCGACCGCCCTCTTCGTAGCCGATGTAGCCGGGCGGAGCGCCGATGAGTCGGCTGACGGTATGGCGCTCCTGGAACTCGCTCATGTCGACCCGGACCAGGGCATTTTCGTCGTCGAAAAGGAACTCGGACAGGGCTTTCGCGAGTTCGGTCTTCCCCACGCCTGTGGGGCCGAGGAAGAGGAAGGTGCCGATGGGTCGGCGGGGGTCCTGGAGGCCGGAGCGGGCCCGACGGACGGCATCGGCGACGGCGGTGACAGCCTCGTCCTGGCCGACCACCCGCTGGCGGATGCGTTCCTCCATCTTGAGGAGTTTTTCCCGCTCACCTTCCAGCAGTCGGCTCACCGGGATGCCCGTCCAGTGGGAGACCACCTCGGCGACGTCCTCAGCATCGACCTCCTCCTTGAGCATCCGGTAGCCCTTCTGGAGTTCGGCCAGGTC
Organism: uncultured bacterium; assembly: GCA_965372835.1. Lineage (GTDB taxonomy): Bacteria > Planctomycetota > DG-23 > CBDVDV01 > CBDVDV01 > CBDVDV01. The sequence continues at coordinate 8,858 of CBDVDV010000008.1, forward strand.
CTGATTCCGGGCTTCCAGTTGCTGCTGGAGTTCGAGGAGTTGGCCGTAGCGGATGCGGGCGACCTCTTCGAGGTTACCCTGGCGCTCGGCCTGCCGCTCGGCGATGCGGGCCTGGTCGATGGCCTCCTTGACGTGCTGGATTTCGCCGATACCGGCCTTCTCTTTTTCCCAGTGCTCGCGCAGGCGGCCCCGCTCGGCTTCTAACTCGGCGATCTCCTTCTCCAGGGTACCCAAGCGCTGCCTGGAGGCTTCGTCCTTTTCCTTCTTGAGGGCTTCGCGCTCGACCTCCAACTGACGGAGGCGACGTTCGACGGTGTCGAGTTCGCTGGGCATGGAGTCGATCTCCATGCGCAACTTCGAGCCGGCCTCGTCCACCAGGTCAATGGCCTTGTCGGGGAGAAAGCGGTCGGAAATGTAGCGCTGACTCAGGGTGGCTGCGGCAACCAGCGCCGCGTCCTGGATGCGTACGCCATGGTGGACCTCGTAGCGTTCCTTCAGGCCGCGCAGGATGGCGATGGTCTCCTCCACCGAGGGCTCGTCCACCAGTATGGGCTGGAACCGCCGTTCGAGGGCAGCGTCCTTTTCGATGTGCTGGCGGTATTCGTCCAGGGTGGTGGCGCCGACGCAGCGAAGTTCACCCCGGGCCAGCGCCGGCTTGAGCAGGTTGGAGGCGTCGACGGCCCCCTCCGCGGCCCCGGCGCCGACGACGGTGTGGAGTTCGTCGATGAAGAGGATGACCTGCCCGGCCGACTCCACCACCTCGCGGATAACGGCCTTGAGGCGGTTTTCGAACTCGCCCCGGTACTTGGTGCCGGCGATGAGGGCCCCGATGTCCAGGGCCACGACCGGGCGGTCGCGCAGGCCGTCGGGGACGTCGCCGTTGACGATGCGCTGGGCCAGGCCCTCGACGATGGCGGTCTTGCCCACGCCCGGGTCACCGATGAGGACGGGGTTGTTCTTGGTGCGTCGGCCGAGGACCTGGATGACGCGGCGGATCTCGTCGTCTCGGCCGATGACCGGGTCGAGTTTGCCCGAGCGGGCCTCTTCCACCAGGTCGCGGCCGTAGCGCTGGAGGGCTTCGTAGGTGTCTTCGGGGTTCTCACTCGTGATGCGCTGACCGCCCCGGACCTCCTTGAGGGCGGTGAGGAGATGTTCCTCGGTGACACCCGCGGCCGAGAGCAGTTCGCCGGCGCGACCGGGACCGGCGCTCAGGCTCATGAGCAGATGTTCGGTGGAGGTGTACTCGTCGTTGAGGCGACGCGCCAGTTCCTCGGCGGAGTCCATGACCTGGCGCAGTTCCGGGGACAGATACAACCCGGTTGCACCGGCGCCTGAGACCTGGGGGAGCCCGGTCAGTTCGTCCACCACACCAGCGCGCAGCGCCCCCACGTCCACGCCGACGCGCACGAGGAGCCTGGCCGGCACTCCACCCTCCTCGGCCAACAACGCCGAGAGCAGATGAAGTGTATCCAGGGCCTGGTGGTTGCTCCGGGAGGCGAGGTGCTGGGCCTCCTGGAGCGCTTCCTGGGCTTTGAGGGTGAGTTTGTCCGGTCGCATCCCGTCTATCCTCTGTCCCTGCCCTTCGACCGTTCGACACTCTCAACGGCCCTGAGCAGCGTCGAAGGGCAGGCTCAGGGCACGGTGAGCTCGTCGAGCCCTGCTTTAGTCCTGGCGCGGGAGAGTCTCGGTGAGGTTGTTTCCCACGCGAGCCCACACAGGAGTCTGCCTTCGTGCGGTCGTTATTCCTTCACCTCGTAGTCGGCATCGATGACCTCTTCGCCGCCACCGGCTTGCTCCTGGCCGCCGGCTGTGGTATCCGCAGCGGCCTCGGCGGGTCCGGCCTGAGCCGCTCGCTCGCGGGCCACCTTCTCGTAGAGCACCTGGCCGAGCCGCTGGGCGGCCTGTTGGAACTCCTCGGTGGCCCGGCGGATGGCCTGGATGTCGTCGGTCTTGACGGCTTCCTGGAGGCGCTTCTTGGCGTCCTCGATGGCCTGGCGGTCGGCGTCAGAGAGTTTGTCGCCGACCTCCTTGAAACTCTTCTCCGTCTGGTAGACGAGTTGGTCGGCGAGGTTGCGCGCGTCGACCAGTTCCCGCTTCCTGCGGTCTTCCTCGGCGTGTTCCTCAGCCTCCCGCTTCATTCGCTCGATTTCGTCTTCGGCGAGGCCGGTCCCGGCCTGAATGACGATGGACTGCTCCTTGCCGGTAGCCAGGTCCTTGGCCTGGACGTTGAGGATACCGTTGGCGTCGATGTCGAAGGAGACCTCGACCTGGGGCATACCCCGAGGAGCCGGGGGCATCCCGGTGAGCATGAAGCGGCCCAGGGTGCGGTTGTCGTGGGCCATGGGCCGTTCGCCCTGAAGGACGTGGATCTCGACGGAGGACTGGTTGTCCTCGGCAGTGGTAAAAACGTCCTTCTTGGAGACGGGGATGGTGGTATTGCGCTCGATGAGCCTGGTGAGGACGGCGCCCATGGTTTCGATGCCCAGGCTCAGGGGGGTGACGTCCAGCAGGAGGACGTCGGTCACCTCGCCGGCCAGCACACCGCCCTGGATGGCCGCGCCCGCGGCCACGGCCTCGTCGGGGTTGACGCTTTTATTCGGCTCTTTGCCGAAGAGTTCCTTCACCTTCTGCTGAATGATCGGAGACCGCGTCTGTCCCCCGACCAGGATGACCTCGTCGATGTCATCGGGCGACAGATTGGCGTCTTTGAGCGCCTGTTTGCACGGCCCCACCACCCGGGCAACCAAGTCTTCGACCAACTGTTCGAACTTGGCCCGGGTCACCTTCATCTGCAGGTGCTTGGGGCCGGTCTGGTCGGCGGTGATGAAGGGGAGGTTGACGTCGGTCTCGGTGGAACTGGAGAGTTCACACTTGGCTTTCTCGGCGCCCTCCTTGAGGCGCTGGAGCGCCATCCGGTCCTTGCGCAGGTCGATGGCCTGCTCCTTCATGAACTCATCAGCGATGTGGCCGATGAGCCTCTGGTCGAAGTCGTCACCGCCCAGGTGGGTATCGCCGTTGGTGGCGATGACCTCAAAGACCCCGTCGCCCACCTCGAGGATGGAGATGTCAAAGGTGCCACCACCTAAGTCGAAGACGGCGATCTTCTCGTTGGTCTTCTTCTCCAGTCCGTAGGCCAGGGCGGCGGCGGTGGGTTCGTTGATGATGCGCTCGACGGTTAAGCCGGCGATCTCCCCCGCTTCCTTGGTGGCCTGGCGCTGGCTGTCGTTGAAGTAGGCGGGCACGGTGATGACGGCCCGGGTGACCGACTCCCCGAGGTAGTCCTCGGCGGTCTTCTTCAGGTCCTGAAGGATCATGGCCGAGATCTCCTGCGGGGTGTACTGCTTGCCTCGCACCTCGACCTTCAGCGGCTCACTGCCAGCACCCACCACCTTGAAGGGGACGATCTTCTCCTCTTCCTGCACCTCGTTGTGCCGACGGCCCATAAAGCGCTTGATCGAGAACACCGTGTTCTGTGGGTTGGTAACGGCCTGTCGCCTGGCGATCTGCCCGACCAGCCGCTCGTCCTTGTCGGTGAACGCCACCACCGAGGGAGTAATGCGACTGCCCGTCGCGTTGGTGATGACCTTGGGCTCACCACCCTCCATGACGGCGACAACCGAGTTGGTCGTTCCCAGGTCCATGCCTACGATCTTGCCCATTGGTTTCGCCTCCTTCCGTAGCGTGTTTTTGTTGGTCGTTTTCTGAGGTCTGGATGTGACACGTCGACTGAGAATACGCAAATAAGATACCAACGGGACCGTGGGAAGCCGGTGAGAAGCCACCTTCATACGCGACTACCCAGCAATGACTTACGGCGTACAAATGAAGAAGGGGAGCGCCGGGACGCACCGATGCCCTGTCATCTTGTCACTCGGCCGAGGAACCGGCGGATGCAGCTGTCAGTTTGGCAAGGGAGTTGCCCAGAGGCCCCGGCCCGCTTTTCCAGCAGTGGGCAGTCGGCTTGGCGGCCCCCGGGCGGACCGGGGTGCGTTGACGGGACTACGGCGGCCGGGTAAAATGGACTGTGAGGAACCACGACGTGGGACTGTGTTCTTGCCTATGGGGGTGACGGTGGGGAGGTTGTTTTCCCGGGGCATCGTTGTCTTCTGGGTGGTGATGATGGCGCTCCTGGTTCGCCAGGAGGTGATGCCTGGTCTGCGCATGGGGTCGCCAGCCAACTACCGCTCGGTTCTGGGGCGCCAGCCTGAGCGCAAGACGGTGCGTATGGGCATCTACGCCTTTGACCGCCGACTGGGCACCACCGTCAGCACGGTGACGCCCAGGCCGGACGGCTCGACCCAGATAACTAACCGGACCGACCTCTCGCTGGGCTTCCTGGCCGAGAGGGGCGCCCGGCTGACTCCGCTGACCACCGTGAAGTCGCGCAGCGAGCTCCGGCTCTCACCGTCCTACCGCCTGGAGACTTTTCTTATGACCGTGACCAGTCCGTTGTTCTCCATCGAGATGCGGGGGGTGGTGGACGGAGAAGAACTGCTGTTCACCTTCCGCTCCGGTGAGCACACCCATACGTCGCGCATCCCCTTCGACGCGGAGATGCCCCTGACCGAGACCATCGGCCCGATGTGGTCGGCCGGGAACCTGCGGGTGGGACGACAGTGGGAGGTCAACGTGCTCGATCCCCGCGACCTGACCCTGACCCAGGCCCTGGTGGAGGTGGTGGGAGAAGGACGGCGGGAATGGCGCGGGGAGACCGTGCGCACCTACCGGCTGCTGGTCACTTACCAGGGCAACGCCATGGAGGCGGAGGTGACCGAAGACGGTGAACTTCTTCGCCAGACCATAAACTGGCCACTCCGGCTGACCCTCATCCGCGAAGAGGCCGAGGACCAGGCCGAGGGGAGGTCGCCGCGGTGATCGAACTGGAGCGGGTGACCAAGCGCTTCGGCGAGTTGGCGGCGATTTCGGACCTGTGCCTGGTGGTCGAACCGGGGGAACTGTTCGCTTTCTTGGGGCCCAACGGCGCCGGCAAAACCACCACGGTGAAACTCATCAGTGGGCTCCTGCAACCCTCGTCGGGTGTGGTGCGGGTCTGCCGATACGACCTGGCCCGGGAGCCCCTGGAAGCCAAGCGCCGACTCAGTTACATCCCCGACGAGCCTTTCCTCTACGGCAAACTCACCGGTCGGGAGTTCCTCCAGTTCGTAGGTCGGATGCACAGGATGAACGGGGCCGACCTCGACCGCCAGATCGACGAACTGCTGGAACTTTTCGGCTGCTCGGACTACGCCGACGAACTGACCGAAAACTACTCCCACGGCATGAAGCAGCGGGTGGTCATCGTTTCCGCGCTGCTGACCCAGCCCGAGGTGATCGTCATCGATGAGCCCATGGTGGGGCTGGACCCCCGCAGCGCCCGACTGGTCAAGGACGTGCTCCGCCGGCGGGCCCGCAGCGGGGTGACCGTCTTCATGTGCACCCACACCCTGAGCGTGGCTGAGGAGTTGGCCGACCGCATCGGCATCGTGGAGCGGGGCCGGCTTATCGCCTGCGGCTCCCTGGAGGAACTTCGCCGACAGAGCCACCGGCAGGGGTCCCTGGAGGACCTGTACCTGGGGTTCACCCAAGCGGCCGAGGGTGGCCGGGGCGGAGGGGTCGATGACTGAGGTCCGGGGCTGGGGAGCGGGTCTGGGGCTCCTTCTGGGGATGAGACTTCGGGAGGCGAGTCACCACCTGCGTGGCCTGGTCCAGGAATCCCGGCTGAAGACGGGTTTCATTCTCGTCTTTGCGGCGCTCTTCTGGGTGGGACTGTTCCTGGTGTTTGTGCGCAGTTTTCTCTTCCTGGGCCGCTTCCCCGGGCTTCGGGAGGTGCTTCTGGAACTCCTCTTTTCGCTGCTGTTTTTTGCCCTCATGGTCATGTTGACCTTCAGCACGGGCATCATCAGTTTCGGGGCCCTGTTCCGGTCCCCGGAAAGCACGTTCCTGCTCAGGCAGCCGTTGCCACCGGAGACCGTCTTCGCCTACAAGTTCATCGAGAGTCTGCTCTTCAGTTCCTGGGCCCTGGTGTTTCTGGGGGCGCCGGCGCTCCTGGCCTACGGCCTCACCAGCCAGGCCCCGGGCTACTTCTTCCCCGTGAGTCTGGCGATCTTTGTGCCCTTCGTGGTGGTGCCGGCGGCGGCGGGTACGGGGGCGGCCATGCTGCTGGTGCGCTACCTGCCCAGAAGTCGCCGTGGCCTCCTGGTCTGGGTGGTCCTGGGGGGCGTGGCCGTGCTGATGGCCCTGCTCTGCCGAGCGGGGTTGAGCCTGCGGGGGTACATGCCTTTCAGTGAGGCCTGGTTGTGGAACGTGTTGAAGCGGTTCCGCTTCGTCCGCAGCGCGCTGCTACCCAGTTATTGGCTGACGGAAAGCATCCTGGCGCTGGGCCGCGGCCAGGTGCGCCGAGCCGGCTTCTTCTTCCTTGTCATCGTGAGCAACGTGGCCTTTCTCTTTCTGGTGCTCTACCGGTTTGCGGCCCGGAACTACCTGGCGAGTTACTCCCGGTCCCGGGGGCTGCGCTCCCGGCGGAGACACCGGGGGCACCCCCTGGTGGGGGCCCTGGTGCGTGGAGTCTTCTGGTACCTGGATGAGCCGACCAGGCTGCTCATTCGCCGGGACATCGTCAGTTTTCTTCGTGACCCGGTGCAGTGGTCCCAGGTGCTCATTTTCTTCGGTCTGCTCGCCATCTACTTCTTCAACCTCGGTCGGTTCTACTACCAGATTACGGGCGACTTTTGGCGGGTGCTGGTGTCGCTGCTGAACCTGGGTGCCACGTGCCTGACCCTGGCGACCTTTACCAGTCGGTTCATCTACCCCCAGGTCAGTCTGGAGGCCCAGCGGATGTGGATTGTGGGCCTGGCCCCGGTCACCCGTCGGGCGATTCTTCTGGCCAAGTTTGTGGCTGCGGTGGCCGGGAGTGTGCTCCTGGCGGGGGGGCTGGTGGCGCTGTCGAACTGGATGCTGGAGATGCCGATGGCGGTGGCGGCGGTGCAGTTGTTGGTGGCGGTGCTGGTGGCGGTGGGGTTGTCGGGGTTGGCGGTAGGCCTGGGGGCGAGTTACCCGAACCTGCGGGAGAGCGACCCCTCCAAGATCGTGGCCGGGTTCGGGGGAACCCTGTCACTGGTGGCGGGGCTGCTGTTTCTGACGGTGATGCTGATCCTGGCGGGGGTCCTGACTCAACTGTTCTTTCGGCCCCTCTGGGGCGCCGCTGCCGGCGGACTGTGGTCGGCCTTGGGTCTGAGCGCCCTCGGCGGGGTACTGGTCATCGGGGTAGGGGTGGCGGTGGTGCCCATGGTGGCGGGCATCAGGCGCTTTGAGCGCATGGAGTTCTGAGTTCAGGAGGGAGGCCCTTCCCGTGCGTGGCCGATGGCTGGCCTGGGTTGTGTTGGTGTTCTGGGCCCTGGCTATGATTGCTGCCCTGGCTTCGGGGGTACTCTTGGCCCGGATCCAGGAGCGCAGCCTCCATGACCTGCGCGTCGAAACCTTCACCGAGGAAACCGTGCAGTTGTTCGGGGAGAGCCACCGTGACGTGAACCGACTGTTGGCGACAGCGCTGCCAGCGGACAGCGAGAGCGCCGCCGACCTGCCGCCGGCGACCAAGAAACAGCTCCGCCAGGAGTTGGCCAAGGTCGCCCGGTTCGCCTCCATGGAGCAGGCCAAGTTGACCGACCCGCAAGGGCAGGTGATCGTCAGCTCAGATCCGCGCGAGGTCGGACACCGGGAGGCCTGCGTTCCCGATACCGGTACCATCTATTCTGAACTTCATTTCCACGAGCAGGACGGCAAGCAGGTCCTCTGTCTCATGCGGCCGATCATGCGTGGAGACGTTGTGGTGGGCTGGCTGGCGATGCATCGAGCCACGAATCGCTTGGAGAAGGAGTTCGTTGACGCCCGCAAACGGATGCGCAGCGGCGTGCTCCTGGTGGTGGCGGTCTTTCTGAGCGTGTGCACGGTCCTGGGGCTTGCGCTCTGGGGCCTCTTGCGGCGGGTTGCCCTGGCCGAAGCGCGGGCCCGCGAGCGCGCCCGGCTGGCTTCGATGGGAGAGCTGACCAGGGGAATGGCCCACGAGGTGCGCAACCCGCTCAACAGCATTTCCCTCACCTGCCAGTACCTGCTTCGCCTGCTGGAACGAGATGCGCAGCCGCCCGAAAAGGTACTGCTCATCATCGAGCAGCTGCGACTGGTGCAGGACGAGGTTGACAAGTTAGCCGCTGTGGTGGACAATCTCATGCGCTTCGCCAGACCGCCCGAACCGAGGCCGCACGCCACCTCTGTGGCCGGGCTGTGTCGGCGGGCGTTGGAACTGCAGCAGGCCGAGTTGAGCGCCAGTGGGGTGGAGGTCTCGCTGGACGTGGACGAGGACCTCACCGCCTGGGTCGACGAGGAACAGATGACCCGGGCCTTCATCAACCTGGTCCGTAACGCCGTCGAGGCCATGCCTGCGGGCGGTTCACTGTACCTGGCCGGTCGTCGCCAGGACGCCTGGGTCTCGGTGACGGTCCGGGACACGGGCAGCGGCATTGCTCCTGGTGACCTGGAGCGGATCTTCGAGCCGGACTTCACCACCAAGAAGGGAGGCCTGGGCTTGGGGCTCCCTATGGCGTCGGGCATCGTCGAGGCGCATGGGGGGCAGGTGCGGGTAACCAACGGTCCTGGTTCGGGAGTCACCTTCACGGTGGCGCTCCCGGCCGATGAGGCAACCTATGAGCGCGAAGCGGGTCCTGGTCGTCGAGGATGATCGCACCCAGGCGAAGGCCCTGGCCAACCTCCTGTCCCTGGAAGGGGTGGAGGTGGCGCATGCGGGCAGCGTGGCCGAGGCCCTGGCCGCGCTGGCCCAGGAGCCGGTCGACGTCATCCTGAGCGACCTCAGGCTGCCTGACGGCGACGGGATGGACATCTTCGCCGAGGTCCAGCAGCGCTGGTCCGAGACCTGCTTCATCGTGATCACGGCCTATGCCTCCGTGCGAGACGCGGTGGCGGCGATGAAGCAGGGCGTCTACGACTATCTGGCCAAGCCCGTCGATGCTGACGAACTGCAGGAAACGGTGACCCGGGCCCTGGAGATGGTGGGCCTGCGGCGGGAGAACGTCGAACTCCGTCGACGCCTTTCGGAAGTGGAAGAACAGGCTCGCATCGTCGGGCAAGCCCCGGCCCTGGCAGCCGCGCTGGAGACCGCACGCACCGTGGCCGCCTCGGATGCCACCGTTCTGGTGCGCGGGGAGAGTGGGACCGGGAAGGAACTCTTCGCCAACCTCATTCACGCGCTCAGCCCCCGGCGCGAGCACAGGCTGGTCAAGGTGAACTGCGCGGCGATCCCCGATACGCTTTTGGAGGACGAACTGTTCGGCCACGTCAAGGGGGCCTTCACTGGAGCCTTTGCCGACCGACAGGGCCGCTTCGAGGCGGCTGACGGGGGAAGCATCTTCCTGGACGAGATCGCGGAAATGCCGCCCCAGCTGCAGGTCAAACTTCTGCGGGTCCTCCAGGAGCGGGAGTTCGAACGACTGGGCTCGAACGAGGTCCGTCAGGTGGACGTTCGCATCATCGCCGCCAGCAGCCAGAAGCTGGAAGAGATGGTGGAGGAGGGAACGCTGCGGGAGGAACTGTACTACCGGGTCAACGTGGTCCCCGTCTTCCTGCCCCCGCTTCGGGAGCGGCGAGAGGACATCCTGGTGCTGGCTCACCATTTCCTGCGCCGCTTCTGCGAACGGCACGGCCGCAGCCTGCGCGGGTTCACCCCGGAAGCGGCCACGGCGCTGCGGGCTTACGACTGGCCCGGAAACGTCCGCCAGCTGGAGAACCTCATCGAGCGGGCCGTGCTGCTGTGCCGGGGCGACGAGGTGGAGGTGGAGGACCTGGACCTGATGGGCCCTCGGCGGGCGCCCATGAGCTCGCCGCTCGAGCAACTTCTCAGTGAGCAGGTGCCGCTGGAGGAGGTGGAGCGTCGGCTCCTGACCCTGGCCCTGGCCCGGTCCGGCGGCAACCAGACTCAGGCGGCCAGGCTGCTGGGCCTCACCAGACGGACACTTCAATACCGGATGGAAAAACACAAGCTGCGGTCACAGCCCGAACTGGCAAGTCCACGCCAGGTCGACGACTGAGCGCCGGGGAGTCTTGCCTGGACACACCTGAACTGTTGCGAGGGCACGATGGACTTTTTCACCTATCGGGATGGCGAACTGTGTTGCGAGGACCTGCCTCTCACCACGGTGGTCGAAGCGGTGGGTACCCCCTGCTACGTCTACTCGGCGCGGACCATCGTTGACCATTACCAGAAACTCCAGAAAGCGTTCGCTGAGCTGGACCCCCTCATCTGCTACTCGGTTAAGGCCAACTCCAATCTTGCCGTCCTCAAGTTGCTCGCCGGCTTGGGCAGTGGCTTTGACGTGGCCAGCGGCGGGGAACTGTACCGGGTGTCCGCAGTCGGGGCGGACCTCCGGAAAGTGGTCTTCGCTGGCCCCGGCAAGACCGCGGGCGAAATCCGCCAGGGCATCCAGGCCGGGGTGCTCATGCTCCACCTGGAAAGCGCCATGGAGTTGGAGGTGGCGGCCGAGGTGGCGCGGGAGTTGGGGGCTCGCGCCCCCGTCGCTCTCCGACTCAATCCCGACGTGGACCCCGTCACCCATACCTACATCACCACGGGGAAGCGGGGGACCAAGTTCGGCCTTGACCTGGAAGCGGCCCACGAGGTCCTGTCCCTCTTGCGACGCCACCAGGACGCCCTGGAACTCGTGGGCGTGCACATGCACATCGGCTCCCAGATCACCGAGGTGGCTCCGTACGTGACCGCGCTGCAGCGGGTCCTGGAGTTTCGCCAGGCCTGCCAGGAGCGGGGTTTTCCCGTGCCTTATGTGGACATCGGCGGGGGTTTTGGCATCAACTACCGGTGGGGCGAAGCCAGACTGGCCACGGAGTTCGCCGACGCGCTGGTGCCCATGCTCCGGGAGGCGGGGTGTCGGCTGGTGATGGAGCCTGGCCGGTTCATCGTGGGCAATGCTGGCGTCCTTCTGGTGCGGGTGCTGTATGTCAAGCAGGCCGGCCCGGCGCACTATGTCATCATCGACGGGGCCATGAACGACCTCATCCGGCCCTCTCTCTACGGGGCCTATCACCGCATCTGGCCGCTGCGGGGCGACCGGGAGCCTGGCCAGGAAGACCCGGATCTGGTGCCGACGGACGTGGTGGGGCCGGTGTGTGAGAGCGGCGACTTTTTCGCCCGGGGACGGCCACTGCCCGACGTGGCGCCCGGCGACGTGTTGGTGGTCTTCAGCGTCGGGGCCTACGGCATGAGCATGAGTTCCAACTACAACTCGCGGCCGCGAGCCGCCGAGGTCCTGGTGGAAGGTGACGGTTACCGACTTTGCCGCCGACGGGAGACGTACCAGGACCTCCTCGCCCCGGAATGGGACGCGCTGGAGGAGCCCGGTCGGCTGAGCGGCCCGGGGGACCGGGCTGACCCCTGAGGCCGGCCCTCTTGTGCAGGCGGGCGTGCCCAGACGGGCGGTTTTTCCCCTTGACAGTGGTGGCCCACTGGCTACAATGCGGCCACTATCGTCCGAGGGACGTTCCGCGCATCCATCACACAGGACCGTGGAGGGGCTGCAATGCTTACAGCAAGACTGAGTGGACCTATCGCCGTCCTCACGCTCGTGGCCTTGCTGGCCGCTGGGGATACCGCGCTGGCGCAGCTGCCGGCGCCCACCGATCCTGAGGCGCAGTTGGCCGAGACTGCTGAGTTCCGTCTCGCAGAAGCCAAGGATTTCTTCGAAATGGGCCACCTGGAGGACTGCGCCGAGCAGTGGGCCGCTCTGCTGGAGCTGGCCCCGCCGCCGGCACTGTGCCTCCGGTTACGCAAGGATTTCGGCTTCGCTTTCTTCACCCGGATGCTGGAAGAGCCCAAACTCACCGAATCCGTCGCCGAGTTCCTGAGACGGGCGCGGCAGGAGGAGGAGCGTCTCCGCGGCGACCCCGAGCACATCAAGGCTCTGGTCGACGACCTGCAGCGCACACCCACCGAGCGACGGGCGGCCATGAGCCAGTTGAAGCAAGTGGGTGAGCGCGCCGTGCCGGCGCTCTTTGTGTGTCTGGCCGGAGCCGCTGATGCCGAAGAGCGGCTCAACGTGAACTTGGCTCTGGCCTACATGCGTACCGGGGCGGTGGCGCCGCTGGTGGAGGCCCTGCGCGTCAAGGACGAGTTGGTCAGACAGGAAGTCATTCTCCTCCTGGGCAAGGCCGCTGACCAGCGAGCGCTCGCCCCACTGAAGGGAATCGTGGAGGACGACCAGCAGTCCACCGCCCTGCGGGCCAGCGCGAAGTCGGCCCTGGAAAACATCCTGAAAGGGGCGAGCGAGCGGAGCGCCGCCGAGTACTATTTCGGACTCGGGGAACTCTACTACTACCAGTCTCCTGAGGTGCAGCCCGGTTACTTTGAACCCAAGGTCCCGCTCTGGCGCTGGGATGCGAGCAAGCAGGCGATCGTCTCCGCCGACGTGAGCGAGCAGGACTTTTATATCGAGCGCTGCAAGGAATGCTGCTACGACGGGCTGGCGGTGGCCCCGGCCGACGACAACCTGCGCGAACTGTTGCTGAGCACCTACTTTGTCGAGAAGCAACTCAAGGGTGAGGACGCGGACCCCGAACTGACCGAGCGTATCGGCCTTTTGGTCAGCAGTGGTGGCAAGCCCGTCCTACTGGCCTCCCTGCTCCGGCAGATGCAGGAGGACAGGCCTGACCTGGCGCTGGACGTTGTCGAGGTGCTGCGTCCGGTGATCGCCGGTGAGGGCCTGGTCGGCTCAGAAGAGGAGGTCGCCGGCAACGCTCTCCTCGATGCCCTTGAGTTCCCGGACCAGGTCCTGAACTTCTTTGTCGCCGAGGCGTTGGCGGAGGCTGCTCCCACGGAGCCCTTTGTGCTGCAGGAGCGCGTGGTCCCGTATCTTGTCTGGGGCTTGCTCTGGGGGGCCGATGTGAAGACGGCTCTGGTGGCCAGCACGGATCGTCCACTGCTCAACGCTTTCCTCGGGCACCTGCGGGCCCTGGGCTACAAAGTGCATGAAGCCACCAGCCCGGCCGAAGCCGTGGAGGTCTTCCAAGGTCTTCCTACCCCGTCGCTGGTGGTGGCAGACGCGGCGCTCATGGGCGAACTGCGCCCGGCGCTCCTGGAGGACTTCCGCACCCGGTTCGTCTGCCGATTGGTCGTCGGAGAAGCCGGCAGCGAGTCCCAGGTCACCGAAGGGCTGCCCGAGGCCCTGGTGGCCGCCAACATCGATGAAGGCGGCTTGGGCGAACTTCTGAAGAAACTTCTCGCCGGGGCTGGCGTGCACACCAGGCTCACGGTGGAGAAAAGCGATGTCGCGCTGGTCGCTGCCACGGCCTTGGCCAAACTGAGCCGCGGTGGCACCGTGCTGGATGTGGCGCCGGCCTCCGGGGCCCTGGGTCTGGTGATGGGGCACGAGGACAAAGACGTCCGCCTGGCGGTTCTGGAGGCGCTGGGCAACAGCCGGGACGCCGCGGCGTTGGCGGACCTGCTGGCCCTGGGAGCGGATGCCGGCGAAGACGAGGAAGTGAGGCTGGCCGCGCTGAATGCTGCCCGGGTCGTTCTGGGAGCCATGCAGAAGGCTGAGAAGGAGGTCTACGATACCCTGGTGGCTCTGCTCGACGAGGAGAGCGAAGCCATCCGACTGGCGGCTGCTGCTTGCCTGTCGTCGGGGCCCTTCTCGGCGGAGCAGATCGTGGCCGTCCTCGCGGAAAAGAAGGTGCTCAAGCGGGCGGAGTGAGAGCGGTCGTATTCTCTCTCGGTAGCCTGGTAGAAAACAAGAGAGGCGGGGCTTTGTCCTGCCTTTTTTGTTGCGGGGTAGATGGTGGCTGACGGGCTGACGGCGACCGAACGGCGATTGCTGGAGCGGCTCCAAGACGAGTTTCCGCTGGCGGAGGAGCCGTACCGCCGGCTGGGGGACGAACTCGGCCTCTCGGCCGAGGAGGTGCTGTCACTGACGACGGAGCTGTGCCGGCGGGGCGTAATCCGTCGGCTGGGACCGGTGTACGAGGCCCGCGCCCTGGGCTATGTCTCGACGTTGCTGGCCATTGAGGTCGCCGATGAAGCCTTCGAGGAGGTCACCCGCCAGGTGAACGCCTTCCCCGAAGTGACCCACAACTACGAGCGCCAACACCAACTGAACTGCTGGTGTACGGTGCTGGCGGCGACTGACCAGCGGCTGCGGGAGGTCGTCGAGGCGATCAAGCACATGGCCGGTGTCTTGCGGGTTCTGGAGCTTCCCGTCCGTCGGCGCTACAAGCTGCGTTTGGCGTTTTCCTTCTCCGAAGTGGGGGAGGCCGACGATGCTGGATGAGGTGGACCGCCGACTCATGGCATCGAGTTGGAAGGGCTTGCCTCTGGTTGGCGATCCGTACGCGCAGTTGGGCCGGGAACTCGACCTTGCCGCCGAGGAGGTGGTGCGGCGGTTCCGTCGGCTGCTGGCTTCCGGTGTAGTTCGGCGGGTAGCGGCGATTGTGGATCAACGGCGGGTGGGCCTGACCGGCAACATCCTGGTGGCTTGGGCGACTCCCCGGGAACGAGCCGACGAGGTCGGTGAACATCTGGCCAGACAGCCTGAAGTGACGCACTGTTACCTGCGGGCTGCGGCCCGGGACTGGCCCTACAACCTGTACGCCATGATCCACGGACCCGACCAAGCCAGCTGCCGGCGGCTCGTCGACCAGGTTACCCGAGACCTCCAACTCCCACCACCGGCTGCGCTGCCGACGGTGCGGGAACTCAAGCGGGCGCCTCTTCCCCCGCTGCCCGAGTGCTGAGCCGGGAGGCATGCTCTCATGCCCCGTCGCTTCGCTGTGCACCTGGACCTTTCGAGCCGAAAGTGCCTGGTCGTGGGCGGGGGAGAGGTGGGTTGGCGCAAGGCCCGGGCCCTGGCGGACTGCGGCGCCCGGGTTACGGTGGTCGGCGAGCGCTTCTGCCGGGGACTGCGCAGGTCGCGGCGGGTCAGGCGGATAGCCCGGCGGTTCCGGCCGAGCGACCTTCGCGGTGTCTGGGTGGTGGTGGCGGCCACCGACGACCGGGCCCTGAACCGGGCCGTGGCTGAACGGGCGCACCGGCAGGGACTGCTGGTCAACGTGGTGGACGACCCGCAGGCCGGCAACTTCATCGTCCCCGCCCAGTTCACCCGCGGACGTCTTACCGTGAGCATTTCCACGGAAGGGGCGAGTCCGCTCCTGGCCCGCAAGATCAAGGAGCGCCTGAGCGGGCTTCTGGACCAGACCTACGCCGAGTGGCTGAAACTGCTGGCCGAGTTCCGACCACGAGCCCGGGCCAGACTGTCCCGCCCGGAGGATAGGCGCCGCTTCTTTGACCAGTTGACCTCTGAGGCGGTCTACTCCATACTGAAAGAGGAGGGGCTGGGCGCAGCCCGCCGGTACGCTCACCGGGCACTTGAGCGGCTGGCAGAAGGCGGCCGGTAAGCGCTTCCGAAGGTATTCAGCTCTGGGGGTAATCCATGCCTACGGTGGGTGTAGTTCTCCTTTCGCTCGTGGCGGCAGTGCTGTACGGGACCGGGGCGGTGCGCGCCGGGCGCCAGTTGCGGGGGGGCGCGGCCGCTGGGCGGGGGATCTGGATGCTGGCCCTCGCCGGGATGGTGGCGCAGGCGGGCGCGCTGCTCTGGCGATGGGTGACGGCGGGGCGGGTGACCTTTGCCGGAGGGGCGGCGGGTTCCCTGGGGCTCTTCGCTCTGTGCGTGGGGGCGGCGTACCTCCTATTGGGTCTGCGCCATCGGGGTCCCTGGTGGGCGGCGCTGCTGCTGCCGATAGCGGCCCTGGCTTCTCTGCTGGCCGGTCTCGGGGTCGGTGCCGGCTGGGCCGGAGGCTCCTTCGCTGCCTCCTGGGGCATCGTGCACGTGGTGCCGACGGTGGCGGGCATCGCGTGCTTAGTTGCGGCTGCGGCCTTGTGCGTGACCTACCTGGTGGAGGAATGGTACCTGCGCACGCCCCGGTTGGGAGCGACGCTGCGGTGGCTCCCGGCGCTGGAGGCGCTCGACCGTTCATCCGGATGGGTCCTCGGGTTGGCCTTCGCGTTGCTTTCGGTGGGGCTGGCCAGCGGGGCGGTGCGGGCCTTGCTGTGGAAAGAGTTGGGCGGAAACTGGCCCCTGGACCCCAAGGTGATAAGCTCGGTGGTGACGTGGTCGTTCGTGGGCGGGGTGGTTGCCGCCAGGCGCCGGGGCGCCTTCGGCGGGCGGCAGCGAGCGTACCTGGTCCTGCTGGCAGCGGCGCTGGCTGCCTTTACCTATCTCGGTGTGGATGCGCTCTTGAGAGGGAGACACGCATCACTGTGAATGGGAGAAAAGGGGCGGTGGCGCTCAAAGTTGTTCTCCTGGGAGTCAGTCACAAGACAGCCCCTGTGGAAGTGCGGGAGAGGCTGGCTCTGTCCGAGGAGGCCGTGGAGCGGCTGCTGAGCGAGTTTCGTCGGGAGGGTGGACTCCGCGAATTAGCGTACCTGGCCACGTGCAACCGCGTGGAACTTCTGGGAGCGGCCGAGCCGACAGCTGACGGCCGAAGACGACTGACCCAACTCCTTTCCCGGGCCGCACGGTTCCCCACTGAGGACTTTAACTCCCACCTCTACTACCTGGAAGAGCGCGACGCTGTGCAGCACGTCTTCCTGGTGGCCAGCAGTCTGGACTCCATGGTGGTGGGCGAGACGGAGGTCCTCGGGCAACTGAAAGCAGCCTACCGGACGGCCCAGCAGAATGAGTCTCTGGGCCCCGTGCTCCATGCCCTCTTTCAGCGCGCGTTCCGGGTGGCCAAGCAGCTCCATGCGATGTACCCGCTGGGCTGGGGACGGGTGTCGGTGGCCTCGGTGGCGGTGGAGTTTGCCAGCCACATCTTCCAGGACTTTCGGGGCAAGACCGCCCTGGTGCTCGGCGCCGGGGAGATGGCCCGGCTCATCGTGGAGCACCTCCGCCAAGGGGGCCTGAACCGCGTGTTGGTTCTCAACCGGAGCCGCGAGCGCGCCGAGACCATAGCCAAGGAACTGGGGGCCGAGGCCCACGGGCTCGAAGAACTTGAGACGTTCCTGCCGGTAGGAGACATGGTGCTGGTCTCCACCGGAGCCCCCAAACCGATCCTGACCCGTGAGCTTGTTGAGCGCGCACTTAGGGAGCGGCGGAGCCGACCCGTTTTCCTGGTGGACATCTCGGTACCACGGAACGTCGAACCTGAGGTCGGTGACGTGCAGGACGTCTATCTCTACGATATCGACGACCTCCGCTCCGTCGCCGAAGAGAACCGGGCTGGCCGACAAGCCCAGACTGTCGCCTGCCTGGAACGCGTCGAGGTGGAGGCCGAGCGGTTCATGAACCGGCTGCGCGCCCGGGAGGTCGGGCCGCTGGTTGTGGCCCTCCGCCACCGGGCCCACGAGCAGGCCAGGCAGGAACTGGAGGACCTGCTCGGCCGCCTGCCACTGCCCGACGAGCAGGAGCAGGAGGTCAGGGAACTGGTTCGGCGACTGGTCAATCGGTTGCTCTACCAGCCGACCGAATCCCTCAAAGCCCTTTCGCAACGAGATGACGGCTTCCTTTACGTGGACGCACTTCGGCGGCTGTTCAATCTGCCTGAGACGGAGGACTGAGACCCCTGCCCGCCAAATCCTCAGCCCCAGACCAAGAGAACGCCAACCGGGGCGCGCCGGGGCCCCGGCCAACCCTGGGAACGTTCCTGCTCTCAATGATGGCCGCCACGGCGGTCATCTGGCTCCTCGTCCTGGCCTGGCAGGCGGAGTCCGCCGAGGGGGCTGGCCGGTGGGTCGTGGTGCTTCGACTCTGTGTCCAGCGGCTGCGCATTCTCGCGGTGGCACTGGCCTGGGTGCTGGCCGTGCTGGGGATCGGCTGCGAAGTCGGTAGCCTCGTCTTGCCCGACGTGGCGAGGGGGGAGCGCTGGCTTTTCCGGGCCGGGCTGGGCGTGGGGGTATCGGCCGTCCTGATACTGGTTGTCGGGGCGCTGGGAGCCTTCTGGGCGATATGGGGGCTCTGGGTGTTGGGGATCACGGCTCTGGCACGTCGGATCTGGGCCGAGCGGAGGGAACTCAGGGAAGCGCTCGGAGCAAGGCTGGCGCTGGAGGGCTGGGAGTGGCTGTGGGTGCTGGTGAGTGTGGTGGTTCTTATCCTGGCGCTGATATCTGTCTTTCTTCCGCCCTTGGCCTACGACGTCCTGGAGTACCACCTGGGGGTGCCCGCCCGGTACCTGGAGGTCGGCCGCATCGGCGGGCTTCCCAGCAACGTCTACAGCAACTTCCCGCTGACGGCCCAGATGCACTACCTGGTGGGGCTGGCGACGTTGAGCAAAGTGGAGGGAGGCTGCTTCGCCAAGTTGTTGAACGTTTTTTTCTCGGTGATCGCCGGTCTGGGAGTGGCGGCGCTGGCCCTGGAGTGTTTCCGGAAACGCCGGGTGGCTCTGCTGGCCCTGGCCATTTTCGCGACCACGGGCTGGTTCCTGGTGCTGGCCTGTGCGGTAGCGTACGTCGAGCCGTTCCTCGTTGCCTTGACGGTGTTAGCGATCCTGGCTCTCGTGCGTGGGGTAGAGGCCGGTCCCGCCGGAACCCGCAGGTTGATCGTAGCGGGACTGCTGGTGGGGTTCGCCTGCGGAACGAAGTACCCGGCAGTCCTGTTCCTGGCGGTGCCGGCGGTTGCTTATCTTGCCTTCAGATCGCTGGTGGCTCCCTCCTCTGGCAAACTGGCGCTGGCCCGGGCATCGGTCTTCGCAGTGGCGGCGGTTCTGGCGTTTTCGCCCTGGCTCCTCAAGAACCTACTCGTCACCGGCAATCCGGTCTTTCCTCTGCTTCAGGGGCTGTTGGACGGTGGAGGGTGGGGCGCGGCGGCTCAGGCCCGCTGGGAGCAGGCGCACCCCCTCGGCATTTCCCAGGCGGGCAGGCTGTTGGGTCAACTCCGACAGGTCCTGTTTCGGACGGATCACGAGTTACCGGCGCTCATTTTCAGCCCGGCGGCGTTTGTCTTCATTCCTCTTCTTCACTTCTTCCGGGAGCGCCGGCGGCTGGTGTTGCTCCTCGTCGGCTACGTGATTCTTTGTGTGCTTGTGTGGTTGCTCTTTACCCACCGGATACTGCGCTTTCTCCTTCCCGCCTTGGCGATCTCCACGGCGCTGTCAGCCGGAGGGGTAGAGGCGTTGAGCACCGAAAGGCTACGGGCACTCCTGCGTGGAACAGCGGCTCTACTCATGGGTGTATCTCTCTTCATGGCCTGGCCATTCTTGTCGAAAGTGTGGGCTGCGGACCTTAGCCGTCCGACGGAGTTTTTTCAGCCGTACCTGAGTATTTACCCGTATCCTGTCTGCACCTTTGCCGAGGCCCTCCCGACGGGGGAGCGCATGCTTTCGGTCGGCGAGGCGCGCAGCTTCTATTTCGGCCCGAACGTTCACACGGAAACCGTGTTCGATCCGAAACTCCTCGACGTCCTGCTCGCCGACGACCCCGAGCCTGGGGAACTGGCCCGTCGGCTCAAGCAGCGGGGGTTTGCCTACATCTTCCTCAACTGGTGGGAACTGTCCCGGCTCCAGGCCACCTACGCTTACCAATACGGTGGCCGACGGCACGCCGGCTACTCCGAAGGCATCAACTCCATGCTGCTCGAGCGCCTGGAAGCCGGTGGGCACATCACGCCCGTGCGGGCCTGGGGCCCGTCCGTCTACACGGTTGAGACGCCCGCGGGTTGGCGCTATCCTCCATTGGACGAACCGCCGATGCCGGGGGTGGAGATGGGCGACGAAGCCGTCATCGCATTTCATCCGGCTGTGTATATGATCTATCGAATCGAAGGGCGAACGCTAGATGACTGAGGTGGTTACCGCGGGCATCATCGTGGCCGATATCCTGGCCCAGCCCATCGACCGCTACCCGGAAAAGGGGAAGTTGGTTCTGTTCGATAACCTGGAACTGCACGTGGGAGGCTGCGCGGCCAACACCGCCAATGCCTTGGGGAAGTTGGGTCGTTCGGTGGCGGTGATGGGCCGGGTGGGGGAGGATGCTTTCGGGGAGCATTGCATCGCCGAGATTCAGGCCGCCAACGTCGATACGTCGTACATCGTCCGCACCCCGGCAGCGCCCACCTCCGCCACCTTTGTTGCCATCGGAAGTGACGGCGAGCGCGCCTTCTTCCACATCATCGGGGCCAACGCTGCCTTCTCGTTGGCAGACATCGACCTGGACGCGGTCACCGGCGCGAGGCTGTTGCTGGTTGCGGGAACGTACGTGCTGCCCGGTCTGGATGGTGAGCCCACCGCCCGACTCCTCAGCCAGGCCAAAGAAGCCGGTCTCACCACGGTCTTGGACTGCGTCTACAACGACCGCATTGCCAACCCGTTGGCCGTGCTTGCCCCGGCGCTGCCCCACCTTGACTACTTCGTGCCCAACCTCACCGAGGCTGAACTCATTACCGGACAGCGCGGACCCCGGGAGTGTGCGGAAGTCTTCCTGACGGCCGGGTGCGGGTGCGTGGTCGTCAAGTTGGGTGAGGAGGGGGTGTACTGCCTGACGGGTGAGAGGGAGGAAGTTCGCGCCCCCGCCTATGAGGTACCAGTGGTGGACGCGACGGGGGCAGGCGACTCCTGGGTGGCGGGCTTTTTGACCGGACTGCTCGAGGGCTGGCCCCTCGAGGAGTCACTCCTTTTCGGAAACGCCGTCGGCGCCCAGGCGGTGGGGGCCGTCGGCTGTACCACGGGCATTCCCACCTTCGACGCCGTGCGCCGGTTCCAGCGGGAGGTCAGGCTCCGTTCCGCTTCGTAGGCAGCAGGGCTTGGGCTTGCCTCCTTGGCCGACTGGCGGTACACTGCGCTGTACGCGAGCATGGTCTTGAGTGGATTCCCACAGTAGCAGGTCCAAAGGACAATCACAGTGTGTAGGGAAAAGGAGAAACGCTCCGCGGGCAGCGGGCAAGGGCTGACCAGGCGGCGTTTCCTCACGGGTGCGGGTGTTGGCGCCGCGGGTTGGGCGCTGGGATTGGCCGCAGGTGGGCACCTGTTGGCGGGGCCGGCCAAACCGTCCGCTCTCAATGCCCGCGGCCGGGTGATAGAGGTGCACAAACCCGGAAGCATTGTGGGGACGAAGCCGGTGGCTGCGGCCGTGGGGGAGATGCTTGAAGCGGGGATGCTCAGGCTGACCGGGCAGCCTGACCTGGGTGCGGCGTGGAAGTGCTTCGTCGGGCCGGGCGATGTCGTGGGTATCAAGGTCAACTGCCTGGGCGCGCCGCAGTGCTCCACAACCAAGGAGGTGGTGAGCGAAATCATCCGGGGGGTCAAGAGCGCCGGGGTCCCCGACAACCGAATCATCGTCTTCGACCGGTTCGGACTGCATCTGCGAAAGGCCGGCTATCGACATAACGCCGGGCCTGAAGGCGTGCGCTGCTTCGGCAGCGAAGGCGGGCGTACTCCCGCCGGTTACGACACACGCATCTGCTACGAAGCGGACCTGGGCGAAGAGACTCGGTCCTACCTCAGCACGATCGTCACCAGGATGGTCACCAAGGTGGTCAACGTCCCCGTCCTCAAAGACCACAACGCCTCCGGCATTACCGCCGCGCTCAAGAACCTGGCCTTCGGTGTGGTCGACAACACGGCCCGGTTCCATCCTTCCGCCTGCGACCCGGCCATCGCCGACATTTGGCAGATGCCCCAGGTTGGGGGCAAACTGGTGCTCAACGTGCTGGACGGCCTGCGCGCCCAGTTCGACCACGGTCCTGTCGGCAATCCCAACTTCTGCTGGAATCCGGCTTCGCTCTTCCTGGCCACCGACGCCGTGGCCCTTGATACCATCGCCCTGTGGGTGCTTGAGAACAAGCGGGTCGCTGAGGGCCTCTCACCCATTACCGGCTCCAACCGCCCTCCCAAGCACATCAAGACGGCGGCCGACCGCGGGCTCGGTGTCGGCGAGTGGTCCAAGATCGACTTGGTCACGCTGGACCTCCCACCTGTCGCCCTGTAGGAGGGCTCCGTGGCCACCCCTTCCCGACGCCTACTGATGCTCACCGAGGGACAACTCAATGTGTACGACGCCAAAATGGCCGTCGCGGTCATCCGCTATCGTCCGGAGGAGGCGGTGGCGGTGCTCGACAGCAGCCGGGCTGGCCAGCGGCTCCAAGACATCATCGGCGTCGGCCGGGGGATCCCCATCGTGGGGTCGGTGGCCGAGGGGCTGAGGTACGATCCGACGCATCTGCTCATCGGGATCGCCCCCGCGGGTGGGGACCTGCCTCCGGCCTGGCGGGCTACCATCCGTGAGGCCATCGAAGCGGGGCTCAACATTATCTCGGGACTGCACGCCTTCCTGGGTGACGACCCTGAGTTCGCTGCCCTTGCCAAGGAGCAGGGGGTTGAGATCTGGGACATCCGGCGAGTGCCCGACGACGTTCCGGTGGCCACGGGGCGCGCAGCGTCGGCGTCGCCGCTGCGTGTTCTCACCGTGGGGTCGGACTGCTGTGTGGGAAAGATGCTCACGGCCCTGGAACTGACGAAGGGCGCCCAGCGGCGGGGGTGGGACGCGGAGTTCGTGGCCACGGGTCAGATCGGCATCGTCGTTAGTGGAGGGGGGCTGGTCATCGACCGGGTCGTCGCCGACTTCTGCGCCGGAGCCTGTGAGCAACTGGTGCTGGAGCGGGCGGGGGAGCAGGTGCTCTTTGTCGAGGGGCAGGGGTCTCTGATTCACCCCTCCTATTCAGGGGTGACGCTGTCGCTGCTTCACGGCGTCATCCCCCAAGCCCTTATCCTCTGTCACGAAGCGGGCCGGGAGACGGTTCAGGAACACGGGGTGCCCATCCCGTCGCTTTCCCGGCTGGTTGAAATGCACGAGGGCGTGGCTGAGCCCATCTTCCCCTCGCGGGTTGTGGGACTGTCGCTGATGTGTTATACGATGACGGAAACTGAGGCCGTCACCGCGGTTGCCGAGGCCGAGCGGGAAACGGGGCTGCCGGCCACCGACCCGGTGCGTTTCGGGGTGGAGAAGTTGCTCAATCAACTTGAGAGTTTCCTATGAAGGTCACCTGGGAAAAACTGACGTTGCACGCCGCGGACGACGAATTTCGCATCGCTCGTGAGCGCATCACCAGTTTCCCGGACTACGTCGTCCGCCTGCAGGTCGACGGCATTCTCGGCCTGGGTGAGGCCTGCCCCAGCGATTACTATGGCGAGACCCCGAGGGTTATCGCCGGTGCCCTGGCGCGCCTGCCCAGGCTCCTGGCCAGAAGGGACCCCTGGCACATCTACAGCATAGTTGCGGACCTCAGTCGGCGGCTTCCCAAGACCCCCTCGCTCGTGGCTGCGGTGGATATGGCCCTCTACGACCTGGCCGGTAGGCGGCTGGGGGTGCCCGTGTATCGGCTGTTGGGCCTGGACCCGCGCCAGACCAAACTCACCAGTTTTACCCTGGGTATTGCGGAGCCCGAGGTGATGCGCGGGCGAGCCCGAAGGGTGAAAAAGTTCCGCATCCTGAAACTCAAAGTCGGTGTGCCCGGCGACCTGGAGTCGGTGGCGGCTGTACGTGAGGTCTGGCCCCACGCCATCCGCGTGGACGCCAACATCGGCTGGACGCCCAAAGAGGCCATCGAACGAATCAAGCAACTGGCCAAGTACGACATCGAGTTCGTGGAGCAGCCCATCCCACCCGGCAACAACCGGGCCCTCAGGCGCATTCAGCAGGCGGTGCCACTGCCCATCATCACGGATGAGAGTTCGGTGGCCCCCGCGGACGTGGCTCCGCTGGCCGGCTGTGTGGCCGGTATCAACATCAAGTTGATGAAGTGTGGGGGGATCACCCGCGCCTTGCAGATGATCCACACCGCCCGCTGCTTGGGAATGAAGATTATGCTGGGCTGCATGCTGGAGACGTCCATCGCCATCACGGCCGCAGCCCATCTGACCCCCCTGGTGGACTATGCCGATCTCGATGGCAACTATCTGATCGCCGAGGATCCGTTCGAGGGAGTAAAGATCGTCCGTGGCAAGTTGACCCTGTCGGATGAGCCGGGCTTGGGTGTGCGGCCGAAGCAGTAAAGCGCCCACCCGCGCTCGCCTCGGACTGCTATGTTAGATTGGAGGACGACGCCGATGATCACCTGGGAAAACACCTACAGGGAACTGGAAGAATCAGGTGTGGAGATTGCAGTGCTTCCCATCGGCGCCCTGGAGCAGCACAGCATCCACCTGCCTCTGGGGCAGGACTGGATGAGTGTGCAGGAGGTGGCCCGGCGCATCGCCGAGAGGCTCAATGCCTACCTGCTCCCGGCGATGCCTTTCGGGAACTCCCAGGAACACCAGGACTTCAAGGGCACCATCTGGCTTCAGCCTGCTACCCTGGCCCAGGTGGTGAAGGACATCGTAGCCTCGCTCCAGCATCACGGCTTCCGAAAGGTGGTGTTGGTCAACGGCCACGGTGGAAACTGGATCCTGAAGCCCACGGTCCGGGAGATTGACCTGGCCCGCACCGGCATCATGGTGGTGTGGGTGGGCCCGGAGAAACTCGCCCCCGGGGCCACAGCGGGCAAGGAACTGCACGCCGGCCAAAGCGAGACCTCGCGTGCCCTGGCCCTCTTCCCCCACCTGGTCAAGGATGAGCGCCTCGACTTCGTCCCTGATGCCACCAGGGAATACCTGGACTACGTGGGGGTCAAGGGCGTCTGCCCGGAAGGCGTCTGGGGCGAGGCCACCAAGGCCACGGCCGAGGAAGGACAGCGAGTGCTCGAGGCCGGTGTGGATGCGGCGGTGGAATACGTCAACCAGACCTTCGCCAAGATCGAGGAGGCCGAGCGCCGACTGGGCTTACGCTGAGCGCCCGAGGAACGCAGGAGCAGAATCGGAGATGAATCAGCGAGTCGTTGGACTCTTAGGTGATTCCTTTACCAATGGCAACCACTGGTCCAGCCGGAAGTGTCACCGGGAACTCGTGGCTGAGCAACTGGCCCGGGGCCGTCCGGAGGTGCGGGTAGTGCCGGGAATGGCCGGGCACACCAAGAACGGTGTGAAAGTGCTGGAGGACGAACTTCTCCCACGGAACCCGGGGCTCATCTTCGTGTTTCCGGGCGCCAACGACTGCGCTCATCGACGCGACGAGGCCAGCGCCCAGCGCACTCTACCCACGGAGTAGGAGAGGTAACTCAAGCATGGCTGAGATCTTCTATCGCGATGCCATCCGGGATGCCATCCGGGAGGAGATGCTCCGGGACGAGCGGGTCTTCGTGATGGGTGAGGACGTGGCCATTTACGGCGGCGCCTATGGGGCCACCCGTGGGCTCTACGAGGAGTTCGGTGAGGAGCGGGTGCGGGACACGGCCATCAGTGAGGCGGCCATCGTGGGGGCTGCGGTGGGGGCGGCGATGGCGGGCCTGCGGCCGGTGGCCGAGATCATGTATATCGACTTTCTCACTCTGGGCCTGGATCAGTTGGCCAACCAGGGCGCCAAGAACCGCTACATGTTCGGGGGCAAGACCACCGTTCCGATGGTGCTGCGAACGCAGGGCGGCGCGGGCCGCTGTCTTGCCGGGCACCACTCCCAGAGCCTGGAGGCCTGGTACCTGCACATACCCGGGCTCCTGCTGGTGATGCCGGCCACCCCGGCTGACGCCAAAGGACTCCTCAAGACCGCCATTCGCGACGACAACCCCGTCCTCTTCATCGAGCACAAGATGCTCTACGGCGCCAAGGGGGAGGTCCCCGATGAGGAATACCTCATCCCTCTGGGTCAGGCCCGGCTGGTCCGGGAGGGCACGGACGTGACCGTGGTCTCTTACTCCCGCATGGCGCTGCGTGCTGAGGAAGCCGCCGAGGCGGTCGCTGAGGAAGGGATTTCGGCCGAGGTCATCGATCTGAGGTGCTTGAGACCGATGGACATCGATGCCGTGCTCCGTTCGGTGGCCAAGACCGGCCGGCTGGTGCTGGCCAGCGAGGGCTGCCTGACGGGCAACGCTGTCTGCGAGGTGGCCATGCGGGTCATGGAACACGGCTTCGACTATTTGGATGCGCCGCCGAAGCGGGTCTGCGGCGCCGACGTGCCCATGCCCATGAGCCCGGTGCTCGAGGACGCCGCCGTCCCTTCGGTCCAGGACATTGCGAGCGCCATCCGTGAGTTGGCTGTAGGCTGAGCGAGGTCAGGCCATGCATGAACTTCTGATGCCCAAGTTGGGCCAGACCATGGAGGAGGCGACCGTCACCCGCTGGCTCAAGCAGGAAGGCGACACCGTCACCCGCGGCGAGGTGCTCCTGGAGATCACCACCGACAAGGCCACCCTGGAGGTGGAGTCCTTCCACTCCGGGGTGCTGCGCAAGATCGTTGCTCCGGAGGGAGCCCTGGTGCCCGTCCACCGGGTCATCGCCTACATCGGCGAGGCCGATGAGACTATCCCCGAGGTGCCCGCTCCCCCAGTTGAGACTGCTTCCGAAAGGGCAGCGAACGCAGCAGCGGCCCCGACGAGCACGCCGGCCGCGGCGGTCGTGGAAGCTGCCGCCGGTCACCCCAGAGTCTCACCCCGGGCTCGCCGGCTGGCCCAGCGGGAACTCGTGCCCTTGACCGCGGTCCGGGGCACGGGCGCGGGCGGCCGGGTCGTCGAGGCCGATGTGGAGGCCTACCTGAAGAGGCGTTCTTCCCTGCGGATCACCCCCACGGCCTTGAAGTTGGCCTACGAGCGTGGGGTGGACGTGCTCCAGGTGGAGGGGAGCGGACGGGGTGGGAAGATCACCAAGGCCGACGTCGTGGCCGGGCAGCCTGAAAAAGTGGCAGCAGTCGCCGCCACGTTGCTTGAGCCGTCACCAATGCGCCGCATCATCGCTCAGCGGATGAGCCAGAGCAAGGCGACCATCCCCCACTACTACCTGGTGATGCGCGCTGACGTCACGGAACTGGAGGCAACCCGGCAGGAGCTTTCCCGTCGGCGCGGGGTGCGCGTCTCCTGCAATGACTTCCTCCTGGCTGCCTGTGCCCGGGCCCTCCGGGAGATGCCTGAGGTCAGGTGCCGCTGGACTGAACGCGGAATCGAGTCTTTTCCGAGCATCGACATCGGGCTTGCCGTGGCCCTGGATGGTGGCCTCGTCGTCCCTGTGCTCAGAGGCGTCGACAAACTGACGGTAACCGAGATCGCTCGCGTGACCCGAGAGTTCGTTGACAAAGCGCGGGCGAAGCGGTTGACTCCCGACGACTACGCCGGGGGGGTCTTCACGGTGACTAATCTGGGGATGTACGGCATCGATTTCTTTATTCCCATTATCAAGCCAGGGCAATCAGCCATCCTGGGGGTAGGCCGGGTGGCCGAGGAACCGGTGGTGCACCTGGGTGAGGTGGCGGTGCGCAAGATACTGAAACTTACCCTGTCCTGCGACCACCGGGTCATCGATGGCGCCGTGGGCGCCCGTTTCCTGGAGGAAGT
>CBDVDV010000009.1:0-34974 GCA_965372835.1 uncultured bacterium
TGCGCATCTCCGGGGCCGTACCGGTGCTGTTGGTCAAGGAGGTCGTCCACCCTATCGAGTTCCTGGACGACACCTTCTTCCTCTCCCAGGCGCTCAATCCCTTCGCCGGGGAGACGGTGGCCTCCCCCACGGGCATCGACCCGGAGGAGGCGACGCTGCCACAGGTGACCCCCGAGCGCCTGCGTCGATACCCGGTTACCTTCCTGGTCAACGTGGGCGGGCTCAGCGAGGAGCAGGCGCGGATGTTCCGCGACTATGTGGCTGCGGGGAACGGGTTGGTACTGTTCCTGGGGGAGCGGGTGAATGCCCAACACTACAACCTACTCCTGGGCGAGACCGAGGCCGGTGAGAAAAGTCTCCTGCCGGCGGAGTTGGATGACCCACGAGGGGATGCTGAAAGTCGGCTGCAGTTCTTTCGGCTGGTCGACGTGGCTGAGGACCATCCGCTGTTCAGCCCCTTTCGGACGAGTCCGTCGGGGTTCTTCTCGCAGGTGCACGTGTACCGGTTCTTCCCGGTGAAGGTGTCGGCCGGTGGCGGGCGGGTACTGGCCTGGCTGGCCGGTGGGGCGGGGGAACGTCGGCCCTTTCTGGTGGAGGGTAACTACGGCCAGGGCCGCTGCCTGCTGGTGACGACCTCGGCCGCCGCTTCGTGGAGCAACTTGCCCGTAACGTCGCTCTTCCTGCCTCTGGTGTCGACCTCGGTGCACTACCTGGTAGGGGAGGCCAGGCAGATCGCCCCGCTTCGTCCGGGGGTCCCCAAGCGATTCGTCACCCCCGCGGCGGGGGGGTCGGTCTCGCTGGAGGTGACCGACCCGACCGGGCGGACCACGCGAGTGGGGCGTGAGGCGGGGACTGGTGAACTCCTCTACCGCGACACCTACCAGGTGGGCGTCTATCGCTACCGGACGACCGGCCCTGCGCCCGAGTCGGGCCACTTCGCCGTCAATTCGGAGCCCGAGGAGTCAGACCTGCGTCGCACCGACCTCCGGGCTCTCCGCGGGCGCTTCCCTCAGTTCGACCTCCACCTGGCGAACACACCGACGGAGCTGAGCACGGTGATGGCCAGGCTTCGCCAGCCCTACCAGTTGGGTGCTGTCTTCTTCTGGTTTCTGCTCATGGTGGCGGCCACTGAAGGCGTCCTGGCCAACCGCCTCAGCGCCAGGCTTCAGGCCGGGAGGGAGCGGTCGTAAATGAAGACGGAGTCCTCAGCGCGCGCCCTGGCCACGGAAGTAGTCCGCCGACTTCGGCGGGCGGGGCACGAGGCCTATTTCGCCGGCGGCTGTGTCCGGGACATGCTCCTCGGGCGGGAGCCGTCCGACTACGACGTCGCCACCGGCGCCCGACCCGAAGAGGTGGAACGTCTCTTTGCGCGTACGGTCGCTGTGGGTGAGGCCTTCGGGGTGGTGCTGGTGAGGGTCGATGAGCAGGAGTTCCACGTCGCCACCTTCCGCGTGGAGGGTCCCTACAGCGACGGCCGCCGACCCGATAGCGTGCGCTTTGCCGGCGCCCGGGAGGACGTCCTTCGGCGGGACTTCACTGTCAACGGTCTCCTTTACGACCCGCTGGAAGAGGAGGTCCTGGACTGGGTGGGTGGGCGAGCGGACCTGGAGGCCCGGGTTATCCGCGCCATCGGCGACCCGGGTGAGCGCTTTCGGGAAGACTACCTCAGGCTTCTCCGGGCGGTTCGCTTTGCCACCCAGTTGGCGTTTCGCGTCGAGCGAGAGACCCGGGCGGCCATCAAGGAACTTGCGCCCAAGGCGAGACAGGTCAGTGGGGAACGTACCCGGGAGGAACTGAGGAGGTTGCTGGTAGCCCGTCGCCGGAAGAGCGGGCTCAGGCTCATGGACGTGGTGGGCCTTCTGGACGTGCTCTTCCCTGAGGTCACCGCCGGCAAAGGGGTACCTCAGGGCAGCCTCCACCCCGAAGGCGACGTCTTCGAGCATACACTTCTTTCGGTGGCGAAACTGAGGCGGCCCCGGTGGCCACTGGTGCTGGCCGTACTGCTCCACGACGTGGGTAAGCCTGCAACCCTGGTACGTCGTCCACACGTCACCTTCTACGGCCACGAGGAGGTGGGGGAGCAGATGGCCCGCAAGGTCTGCGCCCGCCTCAAGATGAGTCGGCGGGAGCGGGAGTCGGTGGCCTGGCTGGTTCGCAATCACCTCAGGCTGCTGGATGCACCCAAGATGCGGCGGGGTCGGCTTCGCCAGTTCCTTGCTTCTCCGCTCCTTGACGATCTGTGCGAACTGTTCCGCGCTGATGCCTTGGCGAGTTCGCGCGACCTCACTGCCTACGACTTCGTCGTTGCGGCCAGGAAAGACCTGGGTGAGGAGCCGGCGCTGCCCGCGCCCCTGCTTACTGGAACGGACCTTCTGTCCATGGGGCTTCAGGAAGGACCACTCATCGGCAGAGCCCTGCGTCGGGTGCGGGAGGAACAGTTGGAGGGCACCATCGCCAGCAAGCAGGAGGCGCTGGACTTGGTGCGTCGTCTGGTCGAGGAGGGAAGCCCGGGCGAAGAGGCGTAAGGGCGCGAACGTGGGCCCTCAGGTTATGGTGACCCCACGGTTTCCGCGGACGACGCGGCCAATTACGTGCGGGGTCTCGCCTGCCCGCTTCAGCCGTCGGCAGATGGCCGCGGCGTAGTAGGGGGCCACGACCAGAACCATGCCGATGCCCATGTTGAAGACCCGGTACATCTCCTCTTCGTCCACCTCACCCACCCTCTGAACCAGTCCGAAGATGGGCGGGACAGGCCAACTGCCCCGCTTGATGCGAGCCGCGCATCCCGGCGGGAGCACCCGCGCCAGGTTCCCGGGAAGCCCACCCCCGGTGACGTGGGCGATGCCGCCGATGACCCTCTTGACCCGGTAGTAGTGGAGTTGCTCCAGCACGGAGCGCACGTAAATCCGTGTCGGCCGAAGCAGTTCGTCGGCCAGCGAGCAGCCCAGTTCCTCGGGCTCCTCGTCCAGACCCATCCCCGCGACCTCCAGGAGCACCTTGCGGACCAGGGTGAAGCCGTTGGAATGGAGGCCCGAAGAGGCCAGGCCGACGAGCAGGTGGCCGGGACGAATGGTGCTGCCATCCACGATGCCTGACCGCTCGACCACACCCACGCTGAAACCCACCAGGTCATATTCGCCCGGCTGATACAGCCCTGCCAGGGTGGCGGTCTCGCCTCCCAGGAGCGTGCAGCCCGCCTGTCGGCAGCCAGCCACCACCCCGCGCAGAATGGCGGTGGCTTGCTCGCGGTCCAGATGACCGGTGCCGATATAGTCCAGGAAGAAGATGGGGCGGGCGCCCACGCAGAGCACGTCGTTCACGCACATGGCCACGGCATCGATGCCGACCGTGTCGTGACGACCGGCAAGGAAGGCCACCATCAGCTTGGTGCCGACGCTGTCGGTGCCCGCAGCCAGGACCGGGTCGCGGTAATGATCGAAAATGGAGCGCCGCCCGTCAGCCAAGAGCAGTGAGTACAGTCCGGCGAAGTCGCTGCGAGAGACGAGGACGTTCGGCCCGTAGGTTCGGCGAGCGAGTTCGGTGAACCCGCTGGTGGTGGCCGACTCCAGGTCGAGGTCCACGCCAGCGTCCTTGTAGGTGAGTTTGGGGGTCATGGTGACTCCGTAGGCGCCTGCTCGGACCGGGTCACGGAGATGGGTTCAAAAGCGAACTTCTCCACCGGCTCGTCGATGGCGACCGGATACCGGCCCGTCCAGCAGGCGGTGCAGTAGTGGTCGGCAGGCTGGGACGCTGCGCCCAGCAGCGCCTCAAGCGACTGATAGTAGATCGAGTTCACGCCCAGCAGCTCGCCGACCTCCTTGGCCGTTCGCTTGTAGGCGATGAGTTCCTCGGCGGTTGGGAAGTCGATGCCGAAATAGCAGGGATACCGGTGTGGCGGACAGCTGATGAGGAAGTGCACCTCCCGGGCGCCGGCCTCACGGAGCCCCCGCATCAGCCGGACGCTGGTGGTTCCCCGGACCAGCGAATCCTCCACAACAATGACCCGTCGATCCGCCACCGCCTCACGCACCACACTCATCTTTAACTGCACCGATGCAGTACGCATCTTGGGCGAAGGCTGGATGAAGGTGCGACCCACGTAGTGACTGCGGATGAAGCCCGGTTCCAAGGGCAGGCCCCGGGCGCGCGCATAAGCGCCGGCGGCGAACGTGCCCCCGTCGGGAACACCAATCACCACGTCGCCCTCTATCGGGTAATCGCGGGCCAGGGCTTCACCCAGTCGGCAGCGGACCTGGTAGACCGAATCGCCGAACTGTCGACTGTTGGGCCGGGCGAAGTACACGTGCTCGAACATGCAGTAGGCGGGCGTGACCGTTGCCGAAGCCACCAGCCTGTGGCTCTCCACCCCCGCATCGTCGATGAAGACCACCTCGCCAGGCTCCACCTCGCGGATGAACCGGGCGCCAAGGAGTTCCAGCGCGCAGGTCTCTGAAGCCAGTACCGAGCGCCCATCCAGTTCGCCGAGCACCAGCGGCCGCCAGCCCTGCGGGTCGCGCACACCGATAAGGGCTTCCGGCGCGAGCATGATCAGGGCGAAGGCGCCGCGCAGTTCCGCCAGGGCCGAGAGGACCTCTTCGCGCAGACCCGCCAGGCCCGGTCGAGCCATGAGGTGGGCGATGATCTCGGTGTCCATGGTGGTGCGGAAGATGGAGCCGGACGCTTCCAGCGACCGGCGCAGGGCCCGGGCATTGACCAGGTTGCCGTTGTGGGCGACGGCCACTTGGCCTCGCGAATACACCGCGACGAAGGGCTGAGTGTTAACCAGCGACGAACTTCCGCTGGTGGAGTAACGCACGTGACCCACAGCGGATCGGCCGGGCAGGGCCTCGGAGGCCCCCGGCGGAAAGACCTCCGCCACCAGGCCTTGGCCGCGACGCTCGTAGATGCGGCAGCCGTCCGTGGTCGCGATGCCCGCACCTTCCTGGCCACGATGCTGCAGGGCGAAAAGCCCCAGGTAGGTCTGCTCCACGGCGTCGGGGTGATCCCAGATGCCGAACAGCCCGCAGTCCGCTGTCACTCGCGTGTCCGCCTGTCTACCGGTGCGCCTCTGTGATTTCACTTTTTTATGCTACTTGGCTCTCGCCCGGCGGTCAAGGCGGATTCACCCTCGGGGCGAGGAAAGCGGCGGCTTCGGTCGGCCGCCTGGTTTTCGGGCGGTCTTTTTGTTACCGTGGGTACGCCATCTTTTCCGAAGGGGGAGGCCGTGGTCGATGGGGAAGGGAACGGTGATGTACGGGAGACTGTCATTCCTCGCAGGCGTGGCGTTAGGAGCAATAATGATGGTGGCGCCGAGGTCCTCGACAGCACTCAGTGGTGCGATGGATAGATCAGCCAGGCAGTGGGAACCGATGGAGTGGAGTCTGGAGAATCCGACCTACGAAGGCAATCCGTTCGACCTGGTTGCCAAGGCGACCTTCGTCCATGAGGACAGCGGTGAGAGACGCACCACAGGGATGTTCTACGCAGGGCACGGAAGCACCTGGAAGTTCCGCTTCACGGGCACACGGACGGGTACGTGGGAGTTCACCACATCCAGTGAAGATGCGGAACTCGACGGCAAGACCGGCACAGTAACCGTCACTCCTAATCCCGGTGCGCGGGGCTTCGTGACCAACTTCGGCAACAAGTGGGGGTGGACGGGCACCGGCGAAGCCTTTGTGCCCCAGTTCGTCATGTACGCCCATCCCAGTCAATACCACGAGGACCCGGAAAAGATTGATGCGGACATCGAGACGTTTCTGGTCGAGCACGGGTTCAACGGATTTCACACCAATGTCTTCTGCCGTTGGTTCGACATCACCAGGGAGCGATCGAGCGAGATCGATTCGGAGGACCCGAATCCTGATCCCCGGACTTTCGAAGCGCTGGAACTGCTGATAAGCAAGGTGCACACCGCCGGCGGGTTGGTCCACATCTGGGCCTGGGGCGATGAGTCGCGAAGGCAGACACCTGTCAAGTGGGGCAAGAACGGCCAGGTTGACAGGCGCCTCCAGCGCTACATTGCCGCTCGGCTGGGCCCGCTGCCCGGTTGGACCATGGGGTACGGTTACGACCTCTGGGAATGGGTGGAAGAGGACGACCTCCGCCGATGGCACGACTACGTGCACGAGCACCTGGGCTGGTTTCACTTCCTGGGAGGCCGAGCGCACAAGAACCGCCTGACCCAGATCTACGAAGGGCTGGACTACGCTTCCTACGAGCAGCACCGGCCCGACTACGACAAGTACGTCGAGACCATCGAGAAACGCCCCGAAAGGCCCTCCTTTTCCGAGGACCGCTTTCGCATTCGGCAGAGCGCCAGGTACGCAGGCAAAGACTACGACATGGAAATGACTCGGCGGGGTCTCTGGCACTCGACCTTAGCCGGCGGGGTGGCCAACATCTGGGGTCGATTGGACGGTCGGGAACAACGGGTTGGCTCGCTGCCCTATCCCCAACCCGGGCAGATAAAGACCTACTCCCTTTTCTTCAAAGACCGTTTCCTCAAGGACATGGTCCGCGCCAACGAACTCACCGACGGCGTCTGTCTCAAGCGTCCCACCGGCGCACACTACGTCTTCTACAAGGAAGGCGCGGACACCATCCGCATGGACCTCGCGGAGATGACCGGCCCGCAAAGAGCCGTCGCCGTGGACACCACGAAGCCTTATGCCGAGATCGACCTGGGCGCGCTCGCGCCCAACAGGCAGACCTGGACAGCGCCCTACAGATCCGACTGGGCGATAGCGGTCGGCGACTTCACTCGCAAATAGCCGCCGGGCCGGGCCTCAACCCTTGAGCCGGGCCCCCGGCCAGGCCATCGAAAGAACGAGCGTGAGCAGTCGGTGTCGGGTGGAGACGGGCCGTCACCGGGTTGGAATCTGCTTGACCTTTCGGGTGCCCGGGCCTAACCTGAAAGTGGGTGAATCCTTGCGTTGCGTGCGGGAGATCCTGCTGCCGTGAAACTCTCCGTTCTGGTCCCGGTCTATAATGAAGAAGCCACCGTGGAAGCCCTGTTGGAGCGGGTGTTGGCCGCCCCGGCGCCCGTGGAGAAAGAGATCATCGTGGTGGACGATGGCTCCACCGACGGCACGGGCGAGCGGCTGAAGGGGTTTCTCTCCACCCACAGGAGCGCACCGGTTCGGCTCATCCGTCACCAGCGCAACCGGGGCAAGGGCGCGGCGGTGCGCACGGCGCTGGCCGCGGCCACGGGCGAACTGGCCGTGGTGCAGGATGCGGACCTGGAGTACGACCCGGCGGAGTACGGGAGGCTGCTGGGACCCATCCTCGACGGACGGGCCGACGTGGTCTTTGGCAGTCGGTTTCTCGGCGGTCCCCACCGGGTGCACTTGTTCTGGCATTACCTGGGCAACAAGTTCCTGACCACGGTGTGCAACGCGCTCTTCAACCTGGCCCTGACCGACATGGAGACCTGTTACAAAGCGTTTCGCCGGGACGTGCTGGACGGGCGATCCCTTCGGGCCGAGCGTTACGGCTTCGACCCGGAGATCACAGCCCGCTTCTCTCAGGCCGGGGCCCGCATCTACGAGGTGCCCATCAGTTACAGCGGACGCACCTACGCCGAGGGGAAAAAGATTACCTGGAAGGACGGTCTGGTGGTGCTGTGGACGCTGCTGCGCTGTCGGCTGGGGGGGTGAGAAGCGTGGCCAGTGCCAGCCGAGGGGGAAGGGGACGATGAGGATGGTGCGGGCCTGGGAGCCTCAGGGCCGACAGGCGATCGCCCGGCTGATCGGCAAGTTGAGCATCCTGGAAGGGGCGGTCTCCGCCCAGAGCCGGGAGAAGACGCTGGCGGTCTTTGCTGAGCCACTGAGCCCTCAGGAGGCGGTGCGCCGAATCGTGGCGGACGTCCGCCGCCGGGGTGACGAGGCCCTGTTCGAATACGAGTTGAAACTGTCCGGGGTGGAACTCACGGCCGAAACCGTTCGGGTCCCCGAAAGCGAACTGGCGCGCGCCCACCAGGAGGCCAGTCCCGAGTTCCTGAACGCCCTCCGCCAGGCCCGCCGGAACATCGAGGCCTTCCAGCGACAGACGGTTCCCGAGCAGCCCGAGCCCATCGAGCGGCCGGGTGTCCGCCTGAAACTCCACTACACGCCCCTTCGACGGGTGGGGATATACGTGGCCGGCGGCATCCCCTTGCCCTCGGCTGTGCTCATGAACGCGGTGCCCGCCCAGGTCGCCGGGGTGGAGGAAATCGTGGTGGTGAGTCCCTGTGGCCGGAGAGGTCAGATAGACGATTCGGTGCTCGCCGCCTGCGCTGAGTTGGGCATCGAGGAGGTCTATCGCATCGGTGGGGCCCAAGCCGTGGCCGCGCTGGCCTTCGGCACCGCGTCCGTGCCCCAGGTGGACAAGATCGTGGGCGGGGCCAACATCTTTGTCAGTCTGGCCAAGAAGGAGGTCTTTGGGTTGGTGGACGTGGGCTTTGTCGCCGGCCCCAGTGAGGTGCTGGTCATTGCTGACGAATCGGCCGACCCCGCCTTCGTCGCTGCCGACCTCATCAGTCAGACGGAGCACAACCCCGGCTCAGCCATCTTGGTCACCACCTCTGAGGAACTCGCTCACAAGGTGGCCGGCCAACTCAACAAGCAGTTGGCCGCGCTCCCCCGCCCGGGCGATACCAAGCGCTGCCTGGATGAGTTCGGGCTGCTCGTCCTGGTACAGAACTATGAGCAGGCGGCCGAGGTAGCGAACCAGGTGGCAACCGAACACCTCCAGATTATCACCAGCGAGGACGAGCGCATGCTGGAGATGATCCGTAATGCCGGCACCATCCTCGTCGGCCCCTACTCGCCGGTGGCCGCTTCCGACTACCTGGCCGGTCCTTCACACGTCCTTCCCACGGGGGGAGGGGCGCGGTTCGCCTCGGGGCTGACGGCCCGCGACTTCATCAAGAGCACCTCGGTGGTTTGGCTGAGCGAGGGCGGTCTGGCCGAGGCCGCTGCCGACATTCGCACCTTGGCCGGTGCTGAAGGACTGGCCGGCCATGCCCACTCGGTGGCGGTCAGGCTCCGGCCGAGCGAGCCCGGCGAAAGTGACCAGGCCGAGGACTGAGCAGCCACCGTCCGGGTGGGACGGTACAGCAGGGGAAAGAGTGTGACACCGATGGCGACATCTTCCTCGTACCTGCGGAAGGACGTGGCGGCGATGACCGGGTACCAGCCCGGCGAGCAGCCCGGCCCCGACGAGCAGGTCGTCAAACTGAATACCAACGAGAATCCCTACCCACCTTCGCCACGGGTCCTGGAGGCCCTGCGCCGGGCCGCCGATGAGGGCCTCCGCCTGTATCCGCCGGCGCTGGCCGACGCGGCCCGCGCCCGCGCCGCCGCCCTCTACGGATTCGCTCCCGAGCAAGTGCTGGTCGGTAACGGCTCTGATGAGTTGTTGACCTTGCTTATGCGGGCCGTGGTGGAACCGGGACAGGCCATCGTGTACCCCGTTCCCACCTACAGCCTTTATCCGACCCTGGCTCAGATTCAGGGCGCCCGGACGGTGGAGGTGCCCTTCCCGGATGACCTCTCCCTGCCCGCGGGGCTCTTGGGTCGCGAGGAGCCATTGGTCTTCCTCTGCAACCCGAACGCACCGACGGGCACGCTCATCCCGCAGCCGGAGGTCCGTCGACTGGCCGAAAGCCTTTCGGGCGTGGTGGTGGTGGATGAGGCGTACGTGGACTTTGCCGACGGGGATTGCCTGGCCCTGGCCCGTGAGTTGGAGAACGTGGTGGTGCTGCGCACGCTGAGCAAGTCCTTTTCCCTGGCCGGGCTGCGGGTGGGGTTCGCCTTCGGGTCGGAGGCACTCATCGAAGGGCTGGTCAAGGTCAAGGACTCATACAACGTCGATCGGCTGGCCCTGGCCGGGGCGGAAGCCGCGTTGGCCGACGTGGAGCATATGCGGGAGAATGTGACCACAATTAAGGCCACCCGGGCCAGGCTGACCGAGGGGCTGCGGGACCTGGGGCTTGAGCCTCTGCCCTCGCACGCCAACTTCGTGTTCGTGCGCTGCGGCCGGGGCCGGGCTCGCGGGCTGTTTGAGGCGTTGAAGGCGCGGGGCGTCCTGGTGCGCTTCTTCGCAGGGCCCCGGGTGGACGACGCCCTGCGCATCACCGTCGGCACCGATCGGGAAATCGACCGCCTGCTGGCTGAACTGTCCGACATCCTCGCAGCGGACTGAGGGACAAAGGAAGAGCGAAGGGGACATCCTGCGATGGTCATGAAGGTCAAGAAGCGGAAAGCCCGGCTCAGGCGCGAGACCCGTGAGAGCAGCGTGTCGGTGGAACTGTGCCTGGAGGGCAAGGGCAGAGCCGAGATCTCGACGGGCGTCGGTTTCTTCGACCACATGCTCGCCCTGCTGGCCCGCCACGCGCTCTACGACCTGCTCGTGGAAGCCAAGGGCGACCGTCAGGTGGATGACCACCACACCGTGGAGGACGTGGGCATCACCTTGGGACAGGCCCTGCGCAAGGCCCTGGGCGAGAAGAAGGGCATTCGCAGGTTCGGCGCTGCGGCCGTGCCCATGGACGCGGCCCTGGCCCAGGTGGTGGTGGACATCAGTGGGCGGGGGCTGCTGGTCTATAACGTGCCGCCACTTCCGGAGAAGGTCGGCAGTTTCGACACCAGTCTGGTGCGCGAGTTCCTCCAGGGCTTCACCAGCCACGCTGAAGTCACCCTGCACGTCAACGTCCCCTATGGTGACGACGGCCACCACGTGGCCGAAGCCATCTTCAAGGGAGTGGCCCGGGCGCTGAGGCAGGCTACCGAGATCGACCCCCGGGAGAAGGGAGTGCCCTCAACCAAGGGGGTGCTGTAAAGATGCGTTGGCTGGTGGGTGCGTGGCTGGTCGTGCTTGGTGTGACCTCGGTGCCGGCGGCCCCGGAGAATGCCTCTGGCAAACCTGTGCTGGTGGCCCTGGACTTCCGCTCCACCTACGATGACGGGAAAATGGGGGCCAAGGTGGCCGAGGTCATCACCGGCCACGCCCGCCGCTCGGGAAAGTTCCAGACTTACGACTTCCTGAGCCGGGACGAGATTCTGGGCGCGCTGGGCTTCGAAGCCGGTCCCGAAACGTCCGCGGAGGAGGTGGCCAAGGTCGGCCGGGAGGGCTTTGGGGCAAAATACGTTTTCTGGGGTGAAGTGCGCCCGGCGCGTTCGGGGTGCTACATTCACTTCAAGATTGTCGATTGCAGCACCGAGCCACCCCGGCTGGTCATCGACGAAGAGCGGGCCGCCGACGACGTCCACAAGATACCCCTCATCGTGGACGAGGTGCTGCGCGAACTCACGAGCACGACCGCGCCCGTCGAGGCGCCCGACCCCGCGGCCGAGCGGGCCTGGAAGGTCAACCGGAATCTCCTTCCCAACGGCTCCTTCGAGAAGGGCTCCGACCACCCGGAGGGCTGGGAAGAACTTCCCGACTACGCTCGCTGGGTGGCCGACCCCGACCGTCGGGGCAAGTGCATCAAGTTCGACCTGGACCGGGCGCGCGCGAGGTCCCATGGCGGCCTCTACTACAGCGACTACGTGACCCTGCGCCCCGGCGCCACCTACCGGTTCCAGGTCCGCATCAAGAGCCTTCGGCCGACGCCCATGGTCTTTCTGAAGTGTTATGACGAGTTCCCAACCACGTTCGGCTTCCCGGCGCAGCGGCAGGTGGTCTATCGGCGACCCATTCACGCTGAGGCGACCGGGACCTGGACGACCTACACCACCGACTTCACGCCCCGTTCGCCCACCTACACCCCCCGCTGGCTGCGAGTGCAACTCTACGCCTACGGAGCAGAAGCGGGGGTCATCTACTTTGACGACTGCATCCTGAAGGAGATCAAGCCGCCCCCCGCCGGGGGCCAGAAGCAGGGAGGAGACGTCCGACGTGAGTCCAAAGCCAACCATTGACCTACGAAGCGACACGGTCACCAAGCCCAGCCCCGAGATGCGCCGGGCCATGGCCCAGGCCGAGGTAGGCGATGATGTCTACGGTGAAGACCCCACCGTCAACCGCCTCCAGGAAGTCGTCGCCGGGCTGTTGGACAAGGAGGCAGCACTTTTCGTCGCCAGCGGCACCATGGGCAACCAGGTGGCCATCCGCACACACACCCAGCCCGGAGACGAGGTCATCCTGGACGCGGAGAGCCACATCTTCCACTACGAAGCCGCGGCCCCCGCCGCGCTCAGTGGCGTCCAACTGCGCACCGTCCGCGGTGAGCGCGGTCATCCCACCGCCGAGCAGATCGAGCCGCTCATACGCCCCCAGGACCTTCATGCGCCCCACACCCGCCTCATCTGCCTGGAGAACACGCATAACCGCGGTGGCGGCAGCCTCCTTCCCATGAACGCCTTGCAGGGGGTGGCGGCGCTGGCCAGATCCCGTGGCTTACTGATGCACCTGGATGGGGCCAGGCTACTGAGCGCCTGCATAGCCACGGGCAAAGGCGCTGCGGAATACGCCCAGTACTTCGACAGCATTTCCATCTGCTTTTCCAAGGGGCTGGGGGCTCCGGTGGGTTCCGCTCTGGCTGGCTCGGCTGAGTTTATCGCCGGCGCCCGCCGGGCGCGCAAGATGTTCGGTGGGGGGATGCGTCAGGCCGGTATCATCGCCGCCGGAGCGCTGTACGCCCTGCAGCACAACGTAGACCGGCTGGCCATCGACCACCACAATGCCCGCCGTCTCGCCGAGGCCCTGGCCGAGATGCCCGGGGTGGAGCTGGACCCGACCCAGGTGGAGACGAATATCGTCGTCTGGCGGCTGACCGAGCCCCTGACCGCGCAGGGAATCAAGGCGCAGCTTAAAGAGCGCGGGGTGTTGGTCTCGGGGTTTGGCCCCCGCGTGGTCCGCTGCGTAACTCACCTGGACGTCACCAGCGAGGAGATCGAGCAGGCCATCCCCATCATCCGCTCGGTCATGGAGGGGGTGCCAACTCCTTAGATTCGGGGGACGGACATTCTTGTCTGTCTGTTGAGGGCGTCAGGCAAGAATGCCTGACCTGCGATGCTGGAGGAGGTCACGAGTCGGGCCAAATGAACTTCCCCCCACTGCACAGTTGGCATTTGACCCCCTCCGAAGCCCGCCGCCTCCAACTCGACCTCGCCCCCCGGCTCATCCTGCGGGGCGGCCCTCGCTCACCTCGTCTCATCGCCGGGGCCGACGTCGCTTACCTTCCCGCCTTGCACCGACTGGTTGCTGCCGTGGTGGTCCTTCGTCGGCCGAGGCACCGGGGAAGCCAAGACTGGGAGCTCGTCGAGGAGGTGGTCCAGGACGGCTCTGCGACCTTTCCCTACGTTCCCGGGCTTCTGAGTTTCCGCGAGGCCCCGCTTGTGCTTGAGTGTTTCGCCAAACTGAAAGAGAAACCCGAACTCGTTCTCGTGGACGGCCAGGGCATCGCCCACCCGCGCGGGTTCGGCCTGGCCAGCCATTTGGGCCTCTGGCTTGACCTCCCTACGGTGGGCTGCGCCAAGAGCCGACTGGTAGGGGAGTATGAAGAGCCGAACGCATCCAAGGGCGCCTGGGCGAAACTTCACTACCAGGGAAAGGTGGTCGGCGCGGTGGTTCGGACGCGGGACCGAGTGAAGCCCCTGTTCATCTCGCCCGGACACAAGGTTGGGATTACCCAGGCGGTGCGCCTGGCCCTGCTTTCGACCAGCCGATACCGCCTGCCCGAACCCACGCGCACGGCCCACCGGCTTGCAGCAGAGCAGAAACGTCGGTTGGCTCGAGAACTCCCCGAGGCCTGAAAGCGGCAGTGGAGCGGGCTTGACTTGCGGGGGGTGGGTCCTTAGGATGCGCGGCGCGCGGGAGTGTCTCGGGCGGTAGGGAAGATCGACCATGAGGTTTGCAGCTGGTGCACTGGTGGCGGCCGTGCTGGTGGCAGGGCTCGGCGGATGCAGCAGCGAGTCGGAGCAGGTGCGCCGACTGAAGGACTCGCCGGCGCCTGTGGAGCGTTTCGAAGCGGTCCGCTGGCTGGCCGAGCACGGTTCGGACGACGCTCTCTCCCACCTCATCGACTCGCTAACGGACGAGGACGAGGTCGTGTGCTGGGCAGCCTTCCACGCGCTGCGGGACCGGACGGGGAAGACCTTTGACTATCGACCCGGAGACTTGGAACCCGATCGGCTGAAAGCGGCTGAGCGCTGGCGGGACTGGTGGGACGAGACTCACGGCGGCGGGACCCCGAGAGAACCGGAGTCGGAGGAGCCCGGGTCAACGGGCGAGTCCGGGAACTCCAGAGGCAGAGGAGACGAGGGGCGCGGCGGTGAGTGAAGTGCTCTCTTTGGACGTGAGCCACACCGACTCCGAGACCACACTCAAGGTGACAGGCGAGATCCACATGGACAACTCCCCCCAGCTCCGCGCGGCGCTCATC
Organism: uncultured bacterium; assembly: GCA_965372835.1. Taxonomy (GTDB): domain Bacteria; phylum Planctomycetota; class DG-23; order CBDVDV01; family CBDVDV01; genus CBDVDV01. The sequence goes on from CBDVDV010000009.1 coordinate 14,369, forward strand.
CAGGTGTGCGACGAGCAGCCGGAGCGTGTGGTTGTCGACCTGGCGGGCCTCACCTACATTGAGAGTTCGGGCATCGCCACCCTGGTGGAGGCGTTGCAGCGGACCCGCCAGGCCGGGGGGCAGTTGGTGCTTCGGGGGCTCTCCGAAAGGATCATGGGGGTCTTCCGCCTGACCCGATTGGATAAGGTGTTTTCCATTGTCGACTGAGCGACCGGCGCCGTCCGCGGGACCACCTCCAGTGGCGAAGGCCACGGTGGTCAGCGCGCTGGGATACCTGGGAAGCCAGTCTCGGGAGGCAGTCGAGACCCTGGGAGGGATGGCGCTGCTGGCGGCCGGGGCCTTCGGCTGGTTGGGACGGGTGCTTCGGGGCCGAGCCAAACTGACCCGCTTCCGTTGGCGCTCCATCATGGGTCAGATGGTGCGCGTGGGTGTAGACGCGGTCCCCATCATCTGCCTGACGATCTTCTTCGTGGGCATGATCATTGCCTTGCAGATGGCCCACGTGCTGGAGAAGTTCGGGGTGATCCGTTACGTGGGCAGCGTCGTCGGAGTATCCATGGTGCGGGAGTTGGGTCCCCTGCTGGCGGCGGTGGTCATGAGTGGGTTCGCCGGGGCCGCCATCGCGGCCGAGATCGGCACCATGACCGTCGGTGAAGAGATCACGGCTCTGGAGACCTCGGCCCTGGACCCAGTGGCCTTCCTGGTGGTCCCCAGGCTGCTGGCCTGCATGGTGATGCTACCGGTGCTCACCGTCATCGCCGACTTCGTAGGCATCCTGGGGGGATTGCTCATCGGGGTGGGACTGTTGGAGATCCCCTCGCAGGAGTACCTCACACTGACCCTTGACTACCTGGTCAACAAGGACATGATCACCGGACTCATCAAGGCCGAAGCCTTCGGCATACTCATCTGTCTGGTGGCCTGTTACCAGGGCTTCAAGGTCACCGGCGGCGCCCGGGGTGTGGGCCAGGCCACCACCCGCTCGGTCGTTCTCTCCATCGTCTTTATCATCGTCGCCGACTGTTTCTTCACCGCTGTCTTCTACTTCTTCTGGTCGTGACCATGAGTGAGACCGCCGCCAACGCACAGTCGGACAGCGCCGATGTGGTCATCGCGGTGGAGCACGTGGCCAAGTCCTTCGGCAGCGTCCAGGTGCTCAAGGACGTTTCCTTCACCGTCGCCCGCGGGGAAACGGTGGTCGTCATCGGAGGGAGCGGCTGCGGAAAAAGCACGCTGCTTCGCGTCGTGGCGGGGGTCTACCGACCCGACCGCGGCCGGGTAGTCCTCTTCGGACAGGACCTCGGCCAACTCAGCCCCGAGGCCCTGGACGGGGTCCGCAAGCGCTTCGGCCTGGTCTTCCAGGACGGGGCGCTCTACAAGTCCATGACCGTCGGTGAGAACATCGCTCTTCCTGTGCGCGAGCACATGGACCTGGCCGACGAGGTCATCGACATCATGGTAGGTATGAAACTGCAACTGGTCGGCCTGCGGGGCATCCAGGGCTTGATGCCCGAACAACTCAGTGGCGGCATGCGCAAGCGCGTGGGCCTGGCCCGGGCCTTAGCGCTGGACCCGGAGGTGCTGTTTTACGACGAGCCCACCAGCGGGCTTGATCCGGTGATGGTCGGAGTCATCGACCGGCTCATCGCTGACTTGCAGCAGGCCTTGGGAGTCAGCTCGGTGGTGGTCACTCACGACATGCGCAGCGCGCTGGCGCTCGGTGACCGCATCCTGATGCTGTATGAGGGTCGGCTGGTGGCCGAGGGGACGCCCGAAGAGATCCGGAGCTCCGAGGACCCCGTGGTCAAGCAGTTCATCACCGGGTCGCCCGAAGGTCCCATCCGCGTGGATGAGGCCGTGGCCATCGACTGAGCGGGTTGCCCGGGGCGGCCCCGGAGTAAGGCAGGCGCGGGAGAGGAAGCGATGGAATACGAGCGCTCGGAAATCAAGGTGGGACTGTTGTTGGTGGTCGGCGTCGTGCTGCTCGTGGTCTTCTTTGCCGTCATCAACCGCTGGTCAGTAGCCGACCACTGGGAGGCCTCCGCCGTCTTTGCCAACGTCATGGGCTTGAAGCAGGACGCCAGCGTCCAGTACGCCGGCCGACACGCCGGCTGGGTCAAGGACCTTCGCTACGTTCGCGTGCCCGACGCCGAAACGGGGAAGCACGTAACCCACGTGGAACTGGTCCTGGCCGTGATCGCCGACGTTCCCCTCACTGACCAGGACGTGGCCTACATCGACCGGAGCCTGACCGGGGAGGTGGTGGTGGAGATCGAGCCGGGCCCCGGTGTGCCTTTCACCCCGGGGGAGAACGTTACGCTCAAGAGCAAAGAGGTCCCCACCTTTGCCTCCTTGAAGGAAGAGATCGAGCAGGTCATGGCTGACGTCAGCCGGTTCGCCAAGGAGCAGCGGCCGGTGGTTGAGGACGCTCTGGAGAACTTCCGTGATACCTTTGCCCAGGTGAAGGCTCAACTGGCCGAAGAGGACGGCGAACTCCACCAGGCCATCGTCAAGTTCCGCCAGTTAGGCGAGACGAGCATCGCCCTGCTGGAGGAGAACCGAGAGAAACTGGGGCAGGCGGTGACCAGCGCCGCCGAGGTCTTCGCCCAGATTCGCTCGCTGATTGAGGAACTGGAGCCGGCGCTGAAGAGTTCGACGGACGGGGTGCAGGATGTGGTTGCCAGGCTCCAGAGTTTGCTGACCGAACAGGGCCCCGAGCTGAAGCAGGCCGTGACCAACTTCCGCCAACTGGGCGAGGACCTCAATCGCCTCGTTGCCGCTAATCGCTCTCGCCTCTCCTCCATGATGGAAGACGGGGAGCAGGCTGCGGCCACGGTTCGGGACACCGTCGAAGACCTCCGCCGAAGCCCCTGGAGGCTGCTCAAGCCCCTGGACGTGGACGACTACACCCAGAGCCTCTACGACACCGCCCGCGAACTCGTCCTGAGCTCCAGAGAACTGGCCAGCACGGCCGAGGAACTGAAGCGGCTGAGGGCCTCGGTCCCCACGGACGCTGAACAGGCTCGTCTGGAGCAGCTCCTGGAGTCGGCCGAGAAGAGGCTGGCCCGCACGGCTGAACTCCAGGAAGAACTCTGGGAGGCACTCAAAGCCCGTCGGTGATAAGGCGGCGGGCCCAGCCCGGACCGCTTTCTGCCCGACCGCCGCCGCCTTCGCCCTGGACACCAAGGCTTGAACCAGCCGCCCGCCTTCGCTATACTACAGTGGTAGGGATGCGGGTGGATGGGCGTTCGGGATATCCCAATGGCTGACGTGTGTGATGTCTTGGTCTGTGGAGCGGGCCCGGCGGGGAGCGCCGCGGCAGTGGAACTGGCCGGAGCCGGTCTCAGGGTCGTCCTCTGCGACCGCGAGAAGTTCCCTCGGGACAAGACCTGTGCCGGCTGGGTGAACGCAGGGGCTTTCAGCGAGTTCGGTTTTCTGCAGGGCAAGGCCAAAGCACTTAGCGAACGCGCCTTCTGCGGCCTCACGTTTCTCAGCCCGGATCTGAGTCAGCGCATCTCCTACCAGGCCGAGGAGCCCCAGGGGTACCTGGTCCGCCGACGCCATTTCGACGCCGGCCTGGTACGCCTGGCCACGGAGGCCGGAGCCACTCTCGTAGAGGGGGCGGCCCTGAGCGAACTCGGGCAGGCCGAGGACTCCGTGACGGCCGTCTTGGAGGACGGCCGCCGGTATCAGGCGCAGTTTTTGGTGGGGGCCGACGGGGTGACCACTACCGTGGGCCGGCTCAGCGGGCTCAACCCAGGGTTCGCCGAGGACGACCTGGTGGTGGCCGTCGAGCAGGAGTTCAGCGCCTCACCCGAACTGCTGGAGGAGTTAGGGGGAGAACGGGGGCGCCTCCTGGTGGCTCTCTCCTATGACTATATTGCGGGTTACGGCTGGGTCTTTCCCCGCGGGGAGACGGTCTCGGTGGGCGTGGGGGCCCGAATGGCGCGGATTTCCAACATCCGGGAGACGCACCGGAAGTTCGTGTCCGACCTCCAGGCGGGTGGGCTGCTGTCGAAAGACGGTGCATCCGGTGAGGCCCGCAGCGCCCTGATCCCCGCCGGGGCCGCTCTCAAGATGGACCGGCTGGCCAAAGGACGCATTCTCCTGGTGGGGGACGCGGGTGGCTTCGTGGCGGCGGCCAGCGGCGAAGGTATTTACCCGGGCATGCGAAGCGGTCGGCTGGCGGCCCGGGTCATCGCCCAGGGTCTCTCCCGAGGCGAGGAAGCCGGGGTCGCCGAGCAGTACCACGCCGCGGCCCTCGGGGAATTGACGGAGTATCTGCAGATGCCTGCGATTGACCTGTCGCTGACGATGGGTGTGCTGTTCCGGGACCAGCGGGTGGCGGATAAACTGGCCCGGGCCTTTCTCTTCGGAGAGCCGATATAGGAAGTAGCGTCCAACGGCGGAAGTCGCCGTCCACTTCAGCAAGGAGGGTGGTGAGATGCGCAGGAAATGGCAGCGGGCGCTGGTTGCCTTTACCCTGGTGGAAGTCACCATGGTGGCCGGGATCATCGGTGGCGCCCAGGGCTCCTACGCCGGGGCCTTGGACCGCGCGAAGAGGGCCGTCTGCCAGCACAATCTGAAGCAGATTTACCAGGGCCTGCTCATCGTCGAACTCACGGAGGGAGGTCGTCTCCCCCAGATCTCCTTCTATGCCAAAGAGCAGCGGAAGAACCCCCGCAGTCTCCTGCGCGCGCTTGGACCGGGCTACGAGGCGGTGCTGGTGTGCCCGTGCATGCCCGAGGACATCAAGAAGAAGGGCGTTACCTATGTCTTCAACGACAGCCTGGGTGGAAAATCCCTCGATTCCGTCCGCAACCCCAGGCGCACTTGGCTGGTCATGGGCATGACCGCGGTGCTGCGTGACAAGGAAGACCCCAAGAAACTCATCGGCGAACAGCCCCACTCCGGCGGGGTGAATGTCCTCTATGCCGACGGGCACGTCGAATGGACCAAGACGCCACCCGTCCTGGTGAAGCCGAAGGAGCGCACCGAAGAAGGCGAGCAACCGGCCGAGGAGCCCAAGCAGGAAGCACCCCCTACCTCGCCCTCTATTCGTTTGCCCAGGGTACCGTCCGTGCCACGTCCCTGATACGTCGTAGGTCCGGAAAGACAACATAGGAGTGTGTGACTCCAATGCAGTTCACCAAATGGTTTCGCAAGTACGAGAAGAGAATCCTCATCATCGTGACGGTCCTCATCGCCATCAGTTTTGGGGCCGGCGCCGGGCTGTCCCGGATGCTGGGGGGGATGTTGAACTGGCTCCTGCGCGGCGAGGCAAAGGAGCGCGACGAAAAGGTGGCCTATGTTCTTGGCGAGCCCATCGACCGCCAGGAGTTTATCGCCTTCAGTACCCGCTGGGCCCGGTATCCCTTTGCCGGGCAGAGCACGGATGAGGTATGGTCGGCCTACGTGGCGGTGCGTCTGGCTGAGCGACTCGGCATCCGGGTCTCTGACAATGAGGTGCGAGCCGCCATCCTGAGTCATCCTGCTTTCTTTGACGACCCCAAGAGCCCCGCGGGCCGCTACAGCCACGAGCGCTTCCGGGAGGTCCTCAAAGCCAATCGGATGACCCAGCAGGACTTCGAAGAAACCCTGCGCGAGCATCTGGCCGTGGTCAGGCTTAGAGCCTTGCTCCTGGACGCCGCCGTGGTCACCTCGGCCGAGGTCTGGCCAACCTATCGGGATAGCCAGCTCTCCTATCGAACCGCGGCGGCTCGCTTCCCCCTGGAAGACTTCCTTGCCCAGGTGCCTGAACCCAGCGAGGAAGAGGTGAGCGACTTCTACGAGACGGAAAAGGAACTGCGGTATCAGGAGCCTGAGAGAATACGCCTGGAGGTGTTGACCGCTTCGCATGAGGTGTTCGCCGACGAGGTGACGGTAACCGACGAAGAGGCCCGAGACTACTACGACGCCCACCTGCAGGAGTTCGTCGACCTCCCGGCCGCAGAGGAGGGGACTGAGGAGGGCGAGCAGTCTGCCAAGCCTTTCCAGGACGTGCGTGACCAAATCGTGGACCGGCTTCGTCGTCCGCGCGCCCGCCAGCAGGCCAAAAGCGCCCTCGATGATGGGCGAGCGAAACTTCAGAGCGAACCGGAAACCACGTTGGCCGCTGTCGCCGAGGGCAGCGAGGGGAAACTGAAGGCTATCACCACCGACTTCTTCGCCACCACGGATGTAGCCGACGTTCCCATCCTCGGGGCTTCCTTCAGTCCGCGGAGCGCGTTCGTCGCCGCTCTCTTTCGTTTGGAGGAAGGGGAGGGCAGCCTGAGCGAAGTGGGTCTGGGTACGGAGGCAGCGGTAGTCTGTCGTCTGCTGGCCCGACGGCCCAGCCGCGTGCTTCCTCTGGAAGAGGCCAGGGAACGGGTCATCGACGACGTCAAACGGTCACACGCTGCCGAGCGTGCCCGCCAGCAGGCGACCGAGTTGGCCGAGGAACTGCGGGAGAAGGAACTATCGCTGGCCTCTGAAGAGTTCGGCTCGCGAGGTCTGGTGGTGGTGACGTCATCCTGGTACAAACTCACGGACGCCAGTGCCCCCGGCTACGCTCGTCAGCTTCGACCTGGGAAAGCCGGTGATATTCTCGTCGCTCAGGTGGCGGGTGCTGCGTTCGTGGTGGAAGTCCTGGAGACTCGTCCACCTACCTGGGAGGAGTTCCAGTCGGTACGCCAGTGGCAGAAGACCCGCGCTCAAGGCGCGCGCCAGTTGGCACTGCTTGTTAATTGGGACGAGTTCGTCCGTCGGGAGGCGGGGCTGGAACTTCCTCGCGTGACGCCCGACACCGAGCCCGCCCCGCAAGAGGCGGCCGAGGAGGAGGCGGCCGAGGAAGAGGCTCCCGGGTCGTCCGAGACCGGTCGAGCACCGGACCCCGGGGCCGAACCGTCCCCTCGTGAGTCCTCCCCGAGCGAATCGGGCCCAGGCGCACCATGAAAGTCGTCCACTCCCCGGAAGCGCTGCCCCCCGGGGTCACTGGCGCCGTCGTTGCCCTGGGGGTGTTTGACGGCGTACACCTCGGGCATCAGGCGGTGTTGTCCCGGACGGTGCGTCGGGCTCAGGAGCGGCGAGTGGCGGCCGGTGTGGTTACCTTTGACGTCCATCCTGACCAGGTGCTGCTGAAGGCCGAGCCCTGTTTCCTTACTTCGCTGGAGCACCGGCTGAGGCTGATCGGTCGGTTGGGCATAACCTGCGCTCTGGTGTTGACCTTCGACCGGGCCCTGGGCCGGACGTCGGCCGAGGAGTTCGCCCGGTGGGTTTTCCGCGACGGGTTCCGGGCCCAGATGGTGGTCATGGGGCGCGGGGGGAGGTTCGGCCGGGACGGAGAAGGCAGTCCTGAGGGCCTGGCCCGTTGGGGTCAGTGCTGGGCTTTGGCCGTCGAGGTGGTGGAGCCCGTCGAGGTGGCGGGCGAGCCGGTTTCCAGCACCCGCATCCGCCAGGCCGTCCGCCGGGGCGACCTGGAGGGGGCGCAGGCATCCCTTGGACGACCCGTCTCGGTGCTGGGCACGGTGGTGCGGGGCGAGGGACGAGGGCAGAGGCTGGGTTTTCCCACGGCCAACCTCGACCTCCACCACGAGGCCTGCCCGCGGGAAGGCGTCTACGTAGGGCGAGCCCATGTCGGTGGCCGGTGGCGTTCGGCAGCGGTCAGCGTGGGCCGAAAGCCCACGTTCCACCCCGAGCCCGGGGCCGGTGAGGAGCCTGTGGTGGAGGCGCACATTCTGGATTTCGCGGGCGAGATTGTGGGGCAGACGGTGGAGGTGGAGTTCCTGGCCTGGTTGCGGGAGCAGGAGCGCTTCCCGGACGACCGGGCTTTCACGGAACAGATCGCTCGGGACGTGGCGGCGACCCGGGCATTCCTTCGCGCTAGCCCGCCCCCTGCTCAAGAAGAGCAGAGGGCGCCTTGACGCTGAGCCCGCGGAGGCGTATAGTCCAAGGGTGCCGCGCGGTGAGGGGCGGCCCATCCTCGCTTTCCTGGGCGGGTAGCTCAGTCGGTAGAGCACAGGACTGAAAATCCTGGTGTCGTCGGTTCAATTCCGACCCCGCCCACCACGCACACCGCTTTCCTACGCCATTTCCCAGGACGGCCCGTTTCTGGCCCGTTCTCCCATTTTCTGTTCGTGGCAGTTTTGTGGCGGTTTTTGCTTGCGCCTGCGGTGGGCATTCTCTATCCTATCGGTAAGGGAGCCAGGCAAAGGAAGGGGGCCTCAACATGGCGCGCAACGGCCAACCGATAGTTCGGAAGCGAACGGAAAGGAAGAAAGTCAACGGAGCAGAGGTCACCGTCGAGTACCCGGGTTGGCAGATCGAGTTGACTGACGCCGACAGCAAACGCATCCGAGTTCAGTACCACGGCACCAGGAGAGAGGCGCGGAAGTTTGCCGAACGGTGTCGGGAGTTCGTCGTCGAGCAGCGTGTGCGGAAGCGGATGCGGCTTCCCTACTCAATGGAACTCCCGCCGTGGAAGAACGATAGTGCTGATCAGACAGCCACAACATCTCACCGCCTCGAAGGGCGTCCAAGCATCACCATGCAGGACCTGGTGAACGAGTTCCTGCAAGAAGCAACCCACCTGCGCCCCCTCACCCGCGAGTCATACATGAGGAAGTTCCGTTTAGCCCTGGCTTTCTGGGGTGGCGGCGAGGCCGTCGAGAGCATCAATCGACAGGCCGTTCGCCGATACGTCGGGTCACGCCAGAGATACATTTCCGAGAGCAGAGAGAAGCCGGTCTCTGACAGCACCATACGCGGCGATCTTCGCGTTCTTTCCGTGCTCTTCAGTTTTGCCAAGGAGCAGGGCTACATCCAAGAAAACCCCATCATCGGTGCCAAGAAACTCGCGACAACCCCACCGAAACTCCCGAGATGGCTGACCTGGCAGCAGGCGGAACGCTTGCTCAAAGACACCGCGGGCCACCCGCTGCGACCGATGCTCGCCACAGCCCTATATGCTGGACTGCGTAAGCAGGAACTTAGCTGGTTGACTTGGGCTGACGTTGACCTGGATCATGACGTGCTGCACGTGCAGGCGAAATCAGGCTGGCGCCCCAAGGGGAAGTACGCCCGCACGGTCCCCATCCCACCCGAACTTCACACCATCCTCTCGGAACTACCGCAGCGTGAGAGCTGGGTGTTTCTTACTCGGATGGGGAAGCAGGGGAAGCAGTGGCGCAACAACCTGGGACGGGAAGTAGCCCGGCTGATGAGGGACTCCGGGCTCAGGGGCTACGGGCTCCACGCGCTACGCCACACCTACGGCAGTCAACTGGCCTTGCGGGGGAAACCACTGTTGGCCATCCAGAAACTGATGGGCCACGCCAGCCTGAGAACAACCGAAATCTACTTGCACGCCACCGCCCGCGACCTGCAAAGCGCTGTCCAAGACCTGAGTTTCCAGAAGCCACCGCCGGGCAACCATGCGGGGCCCGAGTGAGGACACGGGGCAGGGCTCACGGCGGCACGCCCACGAGAGAGGCGACCAGTGCCGCCACACTCAGGACACTTCGGCCAGGGCCCGGTCAGTACCTCCGAAACAGGGCGACCGCTTTGTCTACGCGTAGAACACTGACTTTCGGGTGCCATTCCAAGGTCTCATGCCGGGGCCGCATTGAGAGTAGTGCGAACTCGCTACTATCATCCGTTTCGAGGTACACCCGCCTTATGTAAGCCCTATCGCGCATGCGGACGAGCGCGAGGTTCCGGCTGGACACTTCCGCGCTGGCCGAGACAACCACAATGTCGCCGCCCCGAAGCGTGGGTTCCATCTCGTCATCCCATATCAAGCAAGCGAAAGCCTGATCGCCCGTGACCGGGAACCGGATGGTGCCCCGCTGGGCGGGGGGCTGTCCGTCTCGCCACCGGAACCCAAACTCCCCGCCCACATCGTACACCGGGATTTCTGTGAGCGCCTCCGGCTGCGGAACCAGCTCAAAGTCCCGCGCCGGCCGCCAGATACCTATGAGGTCATAGGGCTCCATGAAGTCCTTCCCCAGGCGGTCGAGCAGGTTGCTTGGCTTCAGTTTCAGTATCTGGGCGAGGCTCAATATCTGCGCCAGGGACGGAACCGCCTCCCCTGCTTCCCAAGCACCGACAACGGCCTCGTCAACGCCGCATGCCTCCGCAAGGTCTCGGGGCATGAGTCTGAACCCGACGCGCACAACACGAATGGCTTCCGCCAGGGGCGTCTCCGCAAAGTGCACTTCCTCTACAGAGTCCAAATCCACGTTCTTGAGAAGTTCGTCCGGCATGATAACGCGCGCGTGGCCGAACTCAAAAGCACTCCGGCGCGCCTCTTCCACGGTGGGCCACCCCTCTAACTCGGCAACTGATAGGCGGAGCGCTCGCGCGACCCTCATGAGCGTGCGGCCCTGTGGCTTCCTCTTCCCGCTCGTGATGCCATACAGCGTGCTGGGCGCGATTCCGGCCCTCCCCGCGACCACACGATAGGTCAGCCCGCGTTCAGCGATGATGCGTTTGATTCTCTCGCCTACGGTAGCCATTACTCTCTATTGTACGCGCCCTTGCGTCATCCCGCAACAGGATTTTGGGTTTTGGCGCAGAAAACCCCGGCGGCCCACAGAGAGAAAAGAAGACGAAATGGCGTAAAATCACTATTTCCCTCTTCTTGCGGGGCTTCCCCCCTTGCATTCTGTCTTCAAATAGTGTATAATAACCTTAGAGAACTCAGAACTACGAGAGGGTCGGCCTTTACGACGAGTTTGACGAGGAGGTCAGTCGTGAGTCTGGGACACCGGATCACCGCCCGCCTTCGAGAGCGGGGCTTGTGGAAACTCGACCTGGCGGAGCACTTTGACCGGAGCCCGGCCTGGGTGAGCCAGCTTGTCGGTGGTCGGAAGCACCTGACACCGGAGCTGGCCGAGGAACTGTGCGGTTTCCTGGACGTTTCGCCGAGTTTCTTCGTCGGCGACGTTGTTCGCAAGACAACAGACCCGTAAGTGTAGAAGTGGGAGGGGGTTAGCGTGACTTTGGGCACCCAGGCCGAAAAGCAGGCCAAGGAGCAGCACCAGAATGGGGGGGCGAACCCCGTAGACGACACAGGATTGCGTCAGATACGCCTCCAAAGTGAGCACCCCATCGGTCCCAAACCCACCGACCAAAAGGCACGGGCACGCCTGGCGCGCGAGGCGAAGAAGGAGCGGCTTGTCCTCAGCCTGTCCAACGAGCTCGAACTCCGTAAGGACCAAAACAACTGGATCGTGGCAGACGGACGCCGTCGCTCCTACTACCCGCACAACGGGTGGTGGGGAGTGCTGGACGCGCTGCTCGCCATCGCTCGCAAGCGGCGCCTGGGAAAGCAGAAGGTTGCCGACCTCCAGGCACTCCTCCGCAGTGACCGGGAAGCGCAGGCGCAGGCGATGCTTTGGGCGCGGGAGTTGCGCGTTGCCCTGGGCGGCCCGGAACAACCATCCGAGACACACTTTTGGGAAGCCGTTGCCATCCTTGCCGTCAACGACCGCCTGTATCGGGTCATTGGCGAACTGCGCAGGGGACGCGACGCCGACGCCATTCTCCGCAGGATGCACAGCCAGGGAGCCATTGAGGTAGGGGCTCTGTCAGAAGCCCCCGAGGGCGCCCTAGGTGCCGACCTTCTGGGAGATGCCGCAGGTGGTGGTGCGTGAGCAAGCGTGAGCGAGAACGGCTTACCTGGCTCCTTGAGCGCATTCGACACGCCGAGGACCTGTGCGTCGGCCTGCACATAAAGCGGACTGTGGTCGAAGCCGGACGACTCGCGCTCGTGATCCGCAGCCTCCAAGAAGCGAAGGTGAGCCTTGCGGAAGTCGTAGGCTCGGAAAGCAGATGAGCATGAGAGCAGACATGCTGAACGAGCAGTTAGTGGCAACCGACGAGATGGCAACGCTGGCGGGTGTGAGCCCATCGACGATCCGTCGGCTGGTCAAGGAGAACGGGATACCGTTCGTGCGGGTCCGGGGGAGTCTGCGGTTCAATCCCCAGCGTGTCATTGACTACCTGAGTGTCGAGCCCAAGCCGCCGGTGCGACGGCGCAAAGCCCATACGAGGGGGTGACCCGGTGAAGCGGGAGTTGACGCTTCCGGCCAGGCCGGAACTCCGCGCGGCGTCTGCGGCAGGTTCCGAGCGCCTGAAAGAATGGAAAGCCCTATGGGCAGAGCGCTCTCTGCCCGGCATCCGTCCGGCCCGCGCAGTCGGGCGCTGTGCTACCCGGTAGCGGCTGGTCTGGGGATGTCGGGCGTTCCTTTCCGCTCGGCACTCGCGGGCCAGCACAGATGACAGGAAGAGGAAGTGAAGAACACCAAGGCCGTCAACCCTACGCCTGCAACCGCCATCCCACTGAACTACTACCGCGCGGTCCACGTCGGTGCCCACCTTGAGCGGATGCGCCAGGCAGCAGAAGCAGGACATCCCACTTACGGCCCCGTCTACTTCGCCTTAGTCGGGGTGACTCAGAACGCGAAGGCGAAAATCCGTCACATCGGCGGGAAGCCACGAGAAATCAAGCCCGGACAAGCCTGGGTCACCTGTCAACAGGTCGCAGACCTCCTTGGCCTATGCGAAAGTACCGTTCGCCGGGCCCTCCAGTGGTGGGAAAAGCAGGGCATCATACGGCGCGAGATACTCAAGTCGCGCGCCCGAACGACCATCGGGCAACTCATCACCCTGCTCTACTGGGAACAAGATGTCGTCAAGACCGGTCCGCAGAACAGCGCCCGAGCGCCCACAGGAGCCACCGGACAGGAAGTCCGGGAGAAAGCGATTGGCGTAGGAGATAGGGTGGACAGAATGCCGCCAGAGGGTGGACAGAATACCGAACACTACAATAGGTCCCCGACAATAGGTAACTACTCGCTATTAGAAGAGGGTGTAAGGGAGGACGTAGAAATCCACCCGGGAGTCTTGGGCCTTCTACAGGAAGTGATTCTGGCCAGGAACGACGTGAGCCAGGATGCAGTGAGTGTGCGTAGTTGGTTCAGGACTGTCGTTGAGACCTACGCCGAAGTGACAGCCTCAACCCCATCCGAGGCAGCTCAGCGTGGCCTTGCCGACCTGGCGGCCGAGTACGGAGCCGATGCAACGACAAAGGCCCTCATTGAAGGGATGGCGTGCAGGAAGGAGTGGCTGGCAGCCCCCAAGGCCTCATCGAGGACGTGAGAGCCAGGTTAGCCAAGGGGCAACAAGAACCCGTCCCCATAGCCGAAGGTGCCGAGAAGTAAGGGGTATGCCGGTCTACTTTCGTATCGAGTTGGCTGACACACTGACCAGGAGCGCGGTTGACCCTACACGCTCATTCCATTGAGCGCATCGGCTACCCATTCCTCCAGGCGGGCCCTCGGCGGGGTAGCCTAATGCCAGGAACTCCGTCCCATGGCCGCTTCCTCGGGCTTTTCCCAGGATGGCGCTACCGCCGTTCCCGCAAGTCAAGGCAAGAAAAGCACTTGAAGACCTCAGAATCCCCAAAAGTGCCAAATCTCCGTCTACTATTGACGCACACGAGAGGGTTTGCCTGCCTCTTAGGGCGTCCTCCGGTCTGTCCGTGAATCCTATACCTGCAGCTTGTCGATGTGCGCTCTCAAGGCCCTTTCCAGGCGAATCATGGCATCGATCATGGCGTCGTGGATTTCGGGCCAACGTTCCTCACCGTCTCGGTAGCCGCCAAGCTCAAATCGCTTGACTATCCGACAGGCCCGTCTCGATTCGAGCCGCTCCCATCCTAGTGGCCCAGCGAACTCCTGCTCCACCAGACTCCTTGTGTGAGGCTATGGGGCTGGGCTTCACCGTGAGGGACAGAGCACCATCCCCCCTCCTTCCCTTCCACCACGTCTACAGACTGCCCGCAGAACAGGCCGCCCGCTCGGCCGCCGCGAACAGCCAATCCGCCTGGTACCCCTGGCCCGAAAATCGCTCTTTTCCCCTTGCCTCCGGCCGTGTTCGTACGTACTCTTCACTGTTGTCAGAGGTAGGAGGACCTGCACCCAGCACCAGGCGCCACCATGTCACCAGAGAGAACAGTACTATGGCCCGGTTCGTCTGGATTTCCTCCGATTTTCCCGACCGAAAGAGTGTCATTTCGCCGGCGTAACATGCACTGTGAGCAAGCTGGGAGGTAGAGATGGCAATCACAGTAATATGCCCGGCATGCGGCAAAGCCCTGAATCTGAAGGACGAATTTGCCGGGAAGAAAGGAAAATGCCCTGCCTGTGGGCATGTTGTGGTTGTTCCTCCCAAGCCGTTTGAGCTGCAACCGGTCGAGGCGCCAAAGCGCATGGAGGAGACACCCCCGGGACCACCTCACCCGCTGTCAGAGACGGCTACTATGACGCCCCGCGCCACCCCTGCTTTGACCTTTAGCGAAGCTTCATACTGGTGGCTCTGGATTCCCGTGATCGGTTGGCTACCATTTGCTATACCGATCATCTTGCCACTCGGCCCCATCATCATAGCGTTCCCTTTGGCAAACCGTATGCGATTCATACATGAGGCGGCGGCGCACAACGGTGATCCTCTGCCGGACAGCGTAGGCGCCTTCATAGGTGCCTCCTTCACGCTTGGCTACAATTCTGTTCTTCGAACTTGGAGAGCTACCAGGAAAATGCTGGTGGAAGAAGTGGCAGACGAGCCAGTAAGAATACCTGGCTGGAATCCCCTGCTGTTGCCGCTCTACGTGTTGTGCCCGGCCCTGGTCTATATGCCTTGCATCAGAGCAATGATAAACCACTGGAGATGGCATCAGGCGCGTGGGAGCGGCACACGTTGATGTCGTCCGCTGATCGCCGAGGCCCCGAGGACAAGATGGGCTTGCAGCTGGGACTCGCATCGAAGTCCTCTACGAGGACCGCACCATCCGCTCAGCCGCCGGCTCCTTCACCGACTCGTTCACCCCTTACCAGCATCACGTCTATAGACTGCTGCCGAAATAGGGTGTATGGTGAGGGAAAGTCCGGGACCTCTTTCTGGAGGGCGTGACCGATGCCTGTCAACGTACGATGTCCGAACAGTGAGTGCGGGAAGCTCTACCTTCTCACGGATGAGGAGGTGGGGACGGAGTTCAAGTGCCCTGCCTGTGGGCATGTCCTGGTTGTTCCTGCGAGCACGATTCCGGTGCAAGCGCCCACGTGGGACCCCACCACCGCAAGCAGATCGCCAGGAACTGCGATGGTTGCCAAGAAGAGAACGCGACTTCGCCTCCTCATCCGTCTCTGTGTGGTGGCAGCTGTTATTGTCGCGGTTGCCACTTCTGTCTTTTGGCTTGTTAAACGTGCTCGGCCGCAGCCCGGAGCGCGTGTTACGCAAGAATTCCGAGGCAAGACCTACCACGCTGAGGTCTCCAGAGGTGGCCTGCACTTTAACTCAGCTGGGGCATTAGTATTCAGTGGGGTCATCTCCGGCACCACAGTTGCCGAGAATGTGCCGTGCACGTTCTGGCGGTCGACAAAGGACTCCTACACACAGTACCGCATCTTGGATTATGATCCTCCCTTGTTTTTAATCGAAGGCGACCTCGAAGTGAGGGAGGATCGAGTGTTGTCCTTGGCCCCGGGGGCTGTCATTGAGAACGCGACGCCGGGGAAAGTAACAATCCCTCTTGCACGTCCGCGTGGCGGACCGCCCTACGAGTTGGCGTTCGGAGAAACCGTTGAAATCGATGAGAACGGTGAGATAAGGAGCCGAACCAAGCCCTGAATCTCCAGTTGAAGACCCGGTGCATTCTCAGCGGAGGGCCTTTAGTCGTTAGGTGCATCGTACCAGTCAGCTGGGCAGTTCGGTCGTTGCTCGGGTAAGATGGGGGAAATGGGGGACATGATATCTTTTCGCAGGTCCTTTTTGAAAGCCCATCCGTGCGGTCAGCCGGCGGCTCTACTCACCGACCACTTCCCCCCCTACCAGCACCACGTCTACAGACTGGCAGCGGAATAGGGCAGCCCCTCGGGACGAGCGCGTAGGCGCTCGTTCCTGCACGGGGAGAACAGAGGAAAACAGGCGTTTTCTGCTTGCGCGCTGTCTCAGGTAGTGTATAACATCACCAGGAAGAGGAGGAGGAGCTGGGGTGGGCTGCTAGCATGTCACGACGCGTACCAGAAACCGGAACGTCGCCTTGTCGCTCTCGGGTTGGAGGACTAACCGGACGTCAGCGCAGGTGTGTGCCATGAACGACCGAGTAAGGCTCCTGCCCACTGAGTACGGTACGTTCCGGAAGGACATCCGCGATTTCCTGAGGGAGGAGGCACTTCGCGGAGCCAAAAGGGTCATGGACCCCATGGCGGGCACGGCTCCGTTCATACCCGATGTTGAGAAAGGCGGGCTTGTGGGTCATTTCAATGATATTTTGCCAGTTTACTACTACCTGAACCAGGCCAAGACGTGCGACGTCTTCCAGGCCTTTCGTGCTACGGAAAAGCAAGATGAGGGCTTCGTGTTGCGGGAGTTGCTTCGCTGCCTGGATGGACTGAAACGAAAGCGTTGGGTCATTTCCGAGAAATGGATCGAGGACACTATTCTTGACTGTCTTCTTCGTGCGTGGCAAAGGGCGAGCGACTATCAGAAACCTATCGCAAAAATCATGAGAGCGGCCATACTGCTTTGCGTTCGCCCATACAGTAGCTGCACGGCGTCAGGAAATACCACATGGCTGAAGCCGGGCGGAATCTCGACCGGGGAGAAGCTGTCCTCAGTGGTTGAGACCTCTTTGCAGCGTTTCAGACGCTTCTACGAGGCCCATTACGCTGACGCGCCCCTGCCACGCAAGACTGCCTGCCGGATAAGCTGTAAGCCCGCCATCGATCTATCGGTTCGGAAGACTTTTGATGTGATTTTCACCTCGCCACCGTATCCGAACCGGTTCGAACCCGTGAGAGCGTACGGGCCCGAACTTTACTTCCTTCAAGCAACAGGCCACGACCTCAACCTCGAGTTCCTGTTGGGAACGACTAAGGTGAAAGGGTACGATTTCTACCATCAGGACAGAGACTTCATCCTACGCGCTTCACCGAGAACCATTCGCTTTCTTGATGACGTCAGGAAGAAGGCGCGGAAAGGCGAAAACGATTACTATCTTCGCTACTTCGGTCGTTACTACGCCGGCCTGTACCGCACCCTAGACCACGTCATCCCCCTTATGGCGCCAAGCAGCAGGTTCTTTGTGGCGACCCAAGACAACGTCCACAGGGGTGAGCTCAACTCCATGGCCGAGTTCCTCTGCGATTTCTTTCGGACAAGAGGACTGCGCGCACAGATACCGTTCTGCCGGCCCCGTACCCACCAAGGCCGAAGAAACATATCAGCGCGATATCCGTTGGCGATGAAGACCCACCGTGAATGCGTTGTGGAGGCGCGCAGGTGACCATCAAAAGAAAAGAGGAGTGGGGCATGCTTCTATACGACACTGCTACTCATGACTTCAGGTGTGCACCTCGCGCAGCTTCGAATCAGCTTCCTTATGCGCAAGGGCCCGTGGTTCTTAACTGCTACCTCACTTTGAACTGCAACATGAAATGCATTCATTGTGTGGCCCGCGACATGGCGAAGTTTGACCGCCATGACCTGAGTGTTCGTAAGAGCCTGATCCGCAGCATCAATCGGTCCCCGTTCATGGCAATTGTCATCACGGGCGGAGAGCCTCTACTCCCCGATTACGAAGACGCACTCTTGGAGCTGATCTCGAACCTCGAACACAAAGGTCTAATTCTGGATACAAATGGCACTATCTGGCCGTCGCGCACCGTACTGGACGCTCTTGTAAGGTTAAAGGTTCTAGTACGAGTATCGATGGACTCACCACGTGTCCAGGATGAGGCTTACTTGAGGGTCATCTCGGAACGTAGCCGAACTCGGCCACGCCGGACGCCAAATAGTGCTGACCAAGCGGCCTTCAATCAGAAGGTGCGCAACATCTCACGGTTCCGTCGTGCGGGGGTGCGAACGGCGGTTCAGTCCGTTCTTCATAAGATGAATAGCAAGTCCATAGGTCAAATGCCTGCGGTCCTTCAGAAGCTGGGAGTTACCCGATGGTACGTCCAGCGTCTCATCCCCACATCCGAACACGACAGGTACACCCCCTGTCTTTTTGGCGGGCGGAAGGGGCCGCCGTACCAAGTATACATGGAGAAGCTTGGATCGCTGGAACGGAAAGCGGCCAAGCTCGGTATTAACTGCTTTGGCAAACGAGATCGACGCCACAACTGCGTGTACCTGTTAGTTGGAAATGGGGAACTTTACACCCAAAGCGACAGCCTAGGGCAAAAGATACGGCTGGGCAGAATTGGGGACACGCGGGACTACTTCAGCTACGTCAGCATGGCTGATCACTGTGCAAGGTATTATTGCCTTCCGACACCTTCTGAAGCCTGAGCCAGGGCTTGTTGGCAATACAGAGGAGGTAGGCATGGGTGCGGAGAGGGTCGAACCGAGACTCATCAAGGATTGGTGCGAAGACCTGGCGCATCTCTACAAAAAACACGACCAGAACAGAACACCAGTCGACGTGTGGATCGCTACGATGGCTCACTGTAGTGTGATGGGTGAGTCGATACGGAAGGCCCACTACGAGGAGTTAATCGCGGCAGCTATGCATGCTTTCGCCTGGATGTGTGCGTTCGTGTCGCGGTGCAAGGCGACCGAGAATCCGCTCTTGAAGTGTAGCGAGGACTTCTGCGAGATGGTCTACCTCAAGTACCCTCAGAAGTGCGGGTTGTGTGCTGATGATCCGTGCAACTGTAATCCACTGGAAACTGAGAAGCAAAAGGACAAGCCCGCGAAATATAGAGAGCTGCACAAGATTTGGACCGGTGTCAGACAGCGCAATGACTTAGGGTGGTGGCTCAACATATATCGTCACATGTACGGTGGGCGGATCGCGCTGATGACGCTTGAGACAATTGGATTCCATTTGCTCGAGGAAGCCGGCGAGGAAGCATTTGCACTTCGCAAACTGGTTGAGATGGATCACGTACTCGACGAGGACCTCGAAGGCATAGATGCGGACTTCCTCGAGAGGATCGCTCATATCGATGGTCTGGTCGAGGAATACGAGAGGTGCCAGAACCAGTCGCAGTTCGAAAAAGACGAGAAAACAGGTAAACCGAAGCTGGAGGTAACGTCGGACGATCCACTCCATATCAGGGCCAGGATCGTCCATGCGAAGATGGAACAGGTGATCGAGTTTGCTGACACGTTCTCGTGGTTCTGTGCAACCCTGATAAAGCTAGAGGAGATTGCGAAGAACCTCAGCGTCGAAATTGACAGATTCGACATCGAAAGGCGTTTGCAGAAGGAATACGGTCGAAAGGGCGAGGCGCTGAGGTGCCCACGATGCAAGCAGTCGGAGTGCGGTTGCTTGTTCTTCTTCTGATGGGGGAAGCGAAGGATGGATGGGAACGACGAGCTAGCTGGAATAGGCAGGGGGCAAGCGGCCGGCAGGATTGGCAAGGATGAGTACTACCTAAACATTGCACAGGAAGTCGCCCAAAGGAGCACGTGCCTGCGTCGCGGGTACGGCGCCGTCATTGTTAAGGAAGAGCAGATCATCGCAAGTGGTTATAACGGCGCACCAAGGGGGACGGTGAATTGCTGCGACAACGGGGTGTGCATAAGGAACAGCTTTGCAGCGAGGAAGGGGCAGCAGTACGAGGATTGCCCAGCGGTACACGCAGAGCAAAATGCGATAATCCACGCCGGGCGTCTGGACATGATTGGCAGCGATCTGTACCTCGTTGGGTACGACTGCCAGACAGGCGAAGCCCTCGAGGACACTCAAGCTTGCACGCTCTGCAGGCGCATGATCATCAACGCAGGGATCAAGCGGGTGTTTGTGCGCGCGGGTGGGAAAGTCCAGCAGGAAACAGTGGACGATTGGAAGTGGGAGTATCGTCAAGCGCGCGCAAGCGAGGAGACAGGGCGAGAATGATCGTGATCATTGACAACTACGACTCGTTCACCTGCAACTTTGTGCGATCAGGCGGGCTGTGACGTCTTGCCCGTCACATCCGTCGGCGCAGGTCGCACGCCCCAAGTCAGCGCCCCCTCCTCCGGCCACAACCGACGTTCCTCGCCGTGCGCTCACCAGCATCGAGAAGCCGTGGGAGAGTGCACACCGGAGGGGAGCATACTTTACTTTACCTGTCGAATAATTCGACCGCTTAAACGTCTGCTCAGATGAAGGCGACGGACCCTTGACACGGGTGAAGAACGGCCCAGGGGTGATGACGGGCATCGTCCGCGAGCCGTTCGCTGCTACGAAGGAGGAGTCCGATGAGCAGGCGACTGGGAATCGCAGCCCTAATGCTCGCAGCGCTCTTAGCGTTCGGATGCGAGCACTACCCGCACCGTCACCGCGGGCCGACTCCGACGCTAGGCTTCCGGTACTATTGGGGCGAGCGCAGACGTGGTGACGACCACTACCGGCGTGGCCGCCGAGACGGCCGCCGGGACAGGGACCGGTATGAGCGCAGACGTGGTGACGACCACGAGCGACCCGCGCGTCGGGACAGAGACGGGGACGAGCGCAGACGCGGTGACGATCACGAGCGACGCGACCGTCGGGAGAGGCATCGAGACTGAAGTCGGTGACGCGCACGGGTGCTCGGCCTGCGGCGAGGGACCCGTGCCACCCGAGAGCGTTCGTG
>CBDVDV010000010.1:0-34336 GCA_965372835.1 uncultured bacterium
GGCCTTCTGCCCCGAATGCATGGCCAAGGTCTCCTGGGCCACCAGCGCCGACCCCCTCGAGCGTTACAAGAAGTTGGCCGACTTCTGCCAATCTCACGGCCTTGATGACGAAGCCGACTTCTACAAGCGCTCCTTGCACGCGCTCGCAGGACCGGACGCTCGCGAGTGAGGCAAGCCCCCACTTCTTCTGGGCGAGCAGTTCACGGCCGACGTCAAAACGGTGCGTGAGCCAACCGGGGACATCCCCCTCCTGTCAGCCGCTGGGAGGGATGAAGGGCCTCAGGCTGGGGCGCGGGCCCTTCTCGGCCCGGTTCCAGGAATCGACTGCATCCCAGTAGTGTTCCCGGATGGCGGCGACGATCCGGTCGCGAAGGACGTGCGCGCGGCCTCCCCGGGACCATCCCAACTCCGGGAAGAAGGCCACCCGGACCCCAGGGAGCGATCCGTCCGACCGGGGCGAGGCGATGTAGCCCGTGTCGTTGCAGCCGGTGACGGGGGGCTCGCGGGGGATGAACTGCTGATTCAGGCTCGCGGCCCGGAAGTCGTAATGGCACTTCCAGTTGTCGTAGAAGTTGCAGAACCGGGCTTTCTCCGGTGACCGGGGGAGCAGGGCGAAGGGGACCCCGTCCCCGTCGTGCCGGTAGAAGAGGGCGAAGGGAAGCGCCGCTTCTCTTGGCCTGCTGGCGCCCGCCGCGAAAGTCGAACCGCGATCCGACCCTCCACCTTGGCATCGCGTGCTGGGAGGGCCCGCGGCCCCCTCGACCTCCACCTCCCTGCACTGGACGGCTTCGGGCGTGGCGATGTCGAACTCCGTGACGCTCAGCGTCTCTTGGTCTGCTGGCGCCCGCTGCGCAGGACCAATCCTGGAAGAGGTCCCTCCCTCGCCTCGCGCGCTAACAGAGCCGGTGGCCCCCTCGACGTACTCGTGCGTGGGAAGAGCGTGGTTGTCCGTCCAGAGGGCGTCGATGATGGTGACCACGTGAGGCACCTTCCCCTGCAGCACCCGCCCGGAGACGACGAAACTGGGCCGCTCCGCATCCACCTGGTAGACGAACTCGAGCGACGCCTCGGCGTGCACCAGCCCGGGCATCTCTTCGGTCGTGAAATCGGGGTACTTGGCGACCTTCTCGGGGGTGCCGATCTTGTCGTCGAACTGACGGTACTGGATAAGGGGGTTCGGGTAGCGGACCCGCATCGCCCGTGCCTCCCGGCTCATGATGAGGTCCATGCCGATGGTGTTGATGAGGTCCCCGGTGTCGGACCGATAGGCGCCCACGTCGATGCCGAAGTTGTGCAGCCGCTCCCAGCGCCCCGTGTCGGGCCGCTTGAGCCAGATGTAGTTGTACATGGTGTCGGAGGTCCGGGGGTCGAAATCCAGCCGGATCGCCTCGTTCCCGACTTCCACCCGCTCCTCCGGCTGCTCCCTCATATCCTATCCACCCCTGCTCAGTCTAAGGATAAGTGTCTCTCCTGCCTGGATGGGCAAGGTGCTCATAGGTCACCGACGCCGACCCCGTCGAGCGCTATCGAAAGTTGGCCGAGTTTTGTCGGAAACAAGGCCTCACCACCCAGGCAGACTTCTATGATCGCTCCATCAAAGCGCTGGCCGAAGCAGGGAAGGGACAATAGCCAACGAACTCATCGACTTCAAAACAGGTATCATATCCCCGGATTTTCCGGATTCACGAGCTCTGCGACGGAAATCCAACCAGCCTCCCCGGCATTCGCCACGCCCTATCGATTTGAGTCAAGCGAGTTTACGTATGTCTTCAGCACGCTGAGGCACCGCATTAGTGAGTTCTCATCCAGCTTTTCTACCGTATCATCAAAGGTATGCCAGACGTGATGACAATGCCACATGTCCGACGAACACAGGTGCACAGAAGGAATCCCGCTTTCGATAAATGCCGTGGCATCAGTACGTGACAAGGCCGCCCTGTGGAGTTCAATTCCATGCTTGCGGGGATCAATAAGCGACACGTCAATCGGCCAATAGGCGGGACAGCTTCGCACGCGCTGGCCATCAAACAGCATTTCTTTCCAAAATGGAATCCGGAATTTCAACCCGACGTGTGTGCTCGGGGTGAGCAGGGCAAGGCCGTCCCTTCCAACATAGTCCAGACAGACGACCCCGTTTACTTCATAGTTGTGTTCCTGTGCGAATCTCAAAAAGACTCGGGCGCCGAGCAGCCCCTTCTCCTCAAGCGCAGTGAACAGGAATGCAACGTTGGTTGCGGGCAATCGAGTCTTCATGTCCGATATCAAGCGCAACAATACTGCCACCGAGGCGGTATTGTCCAATGCTCCTTGATAATCGGGGTCTTCCGAGCTCTTATCGTAGTGGGCCGTAAGCACCGTGAAGCCCCCCGAAATATCCCCAGGAACGAATAGATTCGCTTGGCCATCAGCGACGGGAATAGGCTCGAAGGGGACTTCTTCCGCTGCCAGGAAGTGCGCTATATAGTCCATCCTCTCGACGGATGACATCTTGACTAAATCATGAATAAGTCCGAATTGGCCCTGAGGGTCGACCGGATGTTCGCTGCGCGGACTGTAAGTCAATCCCTCGTACAGGTAACCAAGAGATTCAGTAAAAGGATGCCAGTTAATGGCAAGAGTGTAAAAGACCAGAAAGAGGATTATACACAAAGGAACCCATACTCTTCGCCTTCGGAACTTTGCCAGCCACGCTATCAGCCTCACGGCAGATCCCCCCGTGTCGGGCCGTCACCGGAAGGCCCAAGGTCCGGGTCCGGGGACACAATACCTATTCGAGAAACGCATTAGTAGGTGGAGGTATTGTTACTCGCTGCTTTGGAGACGTAACCCCAGCCGCTCTTCGGCATTCACGGAGAGACGAAGCAGCAACCTCCCCTCTTGACCCGAGCACTCGGACTCTCGCCTTACGGGCCCCAGGAGTCGGGGTTGCCCGTGAACTCGTCGGCAGTGTGCCACGGCCGCGCTCGACCGGCCGTGCTACCTGCTACGTGCTGTCTCCGAACATGACGGCGATGACGCGTTTCAGTGCCGACAAGTCCCGTTGGACGATGTTCCAGATGACCTCCAGGTCAATGCCCAGGTAGTTGTGCACCAAGACGCTACGCAACGCAGCGATACGCCGCCACTCCACCTGGGGACGCCCTGCCTTGGCTTCCTCAGAGAGCCGTTGCGTCGCCTCGGCCAAGGTCTGCGGGTTCCTGAGGACCGCATCCTGAACCGTGTGTGAACCGAGGAAAGTATCGCGTCCGCCGGCGACGTCTTCCTCGGTTCGGCGGATGCACTCCGAGATGTGGCGCAGGTAAACGATGTCATCCTTCATACCGGCACGGCCTCGCGGAGCACTCGCTCCCTCAGGTCGGAGTTGAGGGCCCGTTCGGTCACGACTTCCACGGGACGGCCCAGAAGGTCTTCCAGTTCGACGATGAGACCGGCCGGGAACCAGGAACTGGTGGTCGAGCCCACCTCGATGAGGAAGTCAACGTCGCTCTCCGGACCGGCCTCGTCCCGGACCACCGAGCCGAACACGCGCACGTTCCGGGCGCCGTGCTTGGCAGCGATTCGGAGGATTTCCTCACGCTTCTGCTCGATCAGTTCCATGGCGGTCATCCCGATCCCTCCAACGGATGTGCCACGGCCGGTCTTGGCCGGCCGTGCTGCCCGCAAGCACCTCCACGTTACTTTACTCACCCTCGTCCAGCCTGACAAGCAGCGTCTCTCCTGCCTTGATGGGCACGGTCAGGAGGAGCGCATCGCCCGCCCTCTCGCTCACGACCTGCCGTGCCTCAACCAGTTCTGTCGCTCTGAGTTCTGCGTCGGCGAGGCCGAGGGCGGGCAGGTCGATGCTCAGTTCCGCTGTGCTCGCCTCCTCGCCCGAGTTGCGGATGGTGAAGTAGGTGACGTCGTCGGGGGAGCCCCAGCGTTCGACCTTGACGACGCCCGCGCGGTCCTCGGCGCAGGTGATGGGCTGCCAACCGGCCGTGGCGATGGTACGGATCAGGGGAGCGTACTTCTTAAACAGCGGTCGGGCGTGGTCGGCTCCACCCAGGGAACCGAGGACGTGCAGTCCGCCTGGATGGATGCCGTAGAAGAGGCACTTCCTCATCCCCTTCTCACTCAGTCGGCGGTAGTAACTCGCGGGCTTCCGGTAGCAGAGGGCCCGGATGAGCGACATCTCGCTTTCCCTCACCCGGTCGGCGCTCCGCTCGATGCCCATCAACTCGATGAACTGCCCGCAGAAGAGCCAGGGTTGAAGGTCCGTGTTGGCTCGGATGAACCGACCCTTTGCGTGGATCTCCTCGGACCAGGCCTCCGCGAGCTCGAAGTCGTGGAACCCCTTGATGGCTACCGGCCGGCCGGTCTTTCGGCTGAAGGTCAGGGGGACGTCGACGTACTGGAAGTTCTCCCGGTTGTAGTCCTCCAGGCGAAAGCCCATCCAGTTGGTGAGCGAGTCCCAGGAGACGCCATTCACGTGGTAGGCTTCGGGATCGTCCCAGGTGTACATGTTGTGGAACTGGTACTTGCGGGCGCAGTCCTCGCGGTTCGGCTTGGGGATGTCGGGGTCAACGTTGAGGGGCCACTGGCTGTGCCAGCCCTGGCTCCAGCGATGCCAGTTGATGCGCACCGGTCGGCCGTTCTCATCATGGATGAAGCAATGCTTGGCGGCCTGCGCCACCTCCCGCAGGGGACCGGGAATCTGGTCGTTGCCGTCCTTGACCTCGGGCGGGGCGGTCGTCTGGTGGTCGATGAGTTCCAGTTCCTTGGCCAGTGCAGGCTGCGGGGGTCGGTCCTCCGTCGCCGGCCAGAAGTAGTCGCGCCACGGGCTGGGGTCGTCGGTGCGGTAACCGGGCCTGTGGTAGACCAGGTGCCACCAGGCCCAGGGCTCACGGTGCTTGGCGACGTTGATGTCCTGCGCCTTGACGGCGTCGTACTGCTCCTTGGTGAGGGTCACCTGTGCGGTGCCGGTGAAGACGGCCCCGAAGTCCTCCACCAGCCGAGGTATGGTGGTGAGTGCACCGACGAAGTGACCCCAACTGCCCTCGTTGGTCATGCGCTTGACGTAGAGTTCGGGGAAGAAGTAGTAGTAGCGCTGCGCAGCGGAGCGGATAGCCCCCTGCCTGGGTGTGGAGTGGGGATGGTTACGGTAGATGATGAACCGGACGTCGGCCTTGCCTGGAAACTTCTTCGTTGCTTGCGTCAGACCCAGGTCGAAGGCCACCACGTACCCCCTCGGCTCAAAGGAGGTCCGCAAGACCCGTGGCGAATGCATGGGAACCGCGAGACTGATTCCCACCTCACCCGCAGCCACGGCCGAGAAGGGGATCTTGTTAACGGGAATCTCGTTGGAGGTACCCAGACGCGACCAGTTGCTGTAACTCGCTTCCGGCTGAATGGGCTGAGAGGTCTCCAAGTCGTCGTCCCAGAACCAGTCGTTGCCTGCAACCAGCGGGAGCACAAACTCAACCGTGAAGGCCTGATCCTCGTCGGCCGTGGCCTCGAAACCGACCGTGACGTCGATGTACCCCTTCCCACTCTTTAGATCAGCGCTGAACTTCATAGCCGGCCGCTCGAGTTCCGCGGCAAGTCGAAGCCCGCTGGGAGTCACCTCAGGCTGTGCCACCACTCGCACGCGCTCCCCCACCGTTCCCTCGGGCTCGGACACGGGCACCACCCAGAAGCCGCCCGCCTGCGGAGCCACCGGCAGCTCCTCGCCGTCGACGCTGACGGCGTTGACCCGACCTCCCTCATCGAACGTCAGCACCAGCCCGTCGTCGGTCTTGACCATCGCCTCTCCAGACGTCAGCGCCGTCATCGCGCACAAGAGCACACCAACTGCACTGACCACAAACCAAACGTTCATCTCCACCCTTTCACGAAGGGGTGCGCCACCTCAGCCCTCACTACCTTGGCCCTTCACTCATGCCATCCTTCGCACGCGCAGGGACGTAGGCCTCCCCCAACCGGCGTAGGTTTGCGCCGCCGCGGGGGACGCAGTGAGCCAACTGCTGCGTACGTCACCTACACCTCCTGGCCAGATGGGTGGGAAGCCGCAGCTTGAACCAACTCATCAATGGACCTCCCCAAACCATCGAGCCCAGGGAAAAGCGAGTTGGCCGTGATGTTCAGAGCCCGGAGCTTCCGAAGAAACCCAGGCTTCATGTCTGCCGGTATGACTAACTTCCGGAAGAGCTCCTCTTGAGTCTCCCCGGGCAGACTATCCGCGAGTATCTGTCCATGGTTTCCCAACACGTTCCGAGAGACGCTGAAAACGCCCTGCTGCGCAACCATCCTCTCGGTCTTACTAAGCCGGGAGCAGAAAACGACGGCAGGGGGTGCCCCGCTCTGAAGGAATCTTTCTCTGATCTGGTTTTCTGATGTTGGCAGGTCGCTACCTTGGTACCGTTGAGCCATTATATCGTGAACCGTCTTAATGTGGACCAGCCACACAGCGCCTGCCGTGCGAGGGTTCCCGGTCACAGCGAAGTACGCCGCCACATAAGCAGACTCGCACCAGTCGAGCAATCTTGTCGGAGCCCCATGGTGCTGCATAAGCGACCACCAGCTGATAGTATCTGTCGTTGTCGACAGTACGTTTGCGGAAAGATGCAGGTGTGCTTGTGATCGGAACTCGGCAAGGGCGAGCTTTTCGATGCGAAGTGCTTCATCCTCGGACAAGCCGAACTCGCAACATTTCCTCGTAAATGCCGGAGTCAGGTCCCACCTCGAATCAGCCTGACCACGAAAGGCATACGAAAGCAGTTCCGGCGCACCAACATCCAAGGCATTGGCGATCTGAACGAACTGCTGCCACGATGTAATCTGGCTCTCATTCACTAAGACTATCCATCTCTACTCGTCCCTATCGCCCATTGACTATATCACCGTCCGCACGACCGTCCAGGACACGAATCAGATTCGGATCACCAATGTCTCACCAGCATTGATGGCCACAGTCGGCGAGAGCACGGCGTTATGGGCCCCAGGAGTCGGGGTTGCCCGTGAACTCGTCCGCGCACCAGTCGAGGAAGGCGTCGGTGGAGGATGGGAACTCGGTGAACTGATCGTCGATCCCTTCCCGCAGTGGCTCAGCGGCATCGAACCGCTGGCAGCCCGCCCCCACGAGGACGCCGACCGTCACGACAGCCACCAGCAGCGCCAGCCGCAGCAATGGCCACATCCGTCTAATCCTCTGCATGGCTCAACTCCACTCCGCGCGCCAAAGCCTCGTAGGCGCGGGAACCTTCACAGGCTTGCACAGGGCCCGCACTCGGCGCTCGCGACTCGCGCATTGTACACGCTTACCAGTCCGCCGCATGAGCCTCTTACGAGCGCCCACGTTCGGCATCGCAGTAAAACACTCAACCCACGTCTCTACCAAATCCTTAGTTGTGTCGGAACTGTCTCCGAAAGCCTCGCCACCTCGTCATCCGTCAGAACCGAAATGAAATCGGCAACCGCCAAACACTTAACCACCTTATCGCCCAATCTGCCATTATACCACATGCACCGGAACGGAAACTCCGCATCCTCCTTCATTCTGTTGACGTCCGACAGGAAATCCCCGCTCCTATCAAAATACAGTCGGCATAGAGCGCGGATACGCTCCCTGTTAATACTGTCGCCCCGATAGACCCACGGCGCATTGATGATCTCTTGCTTTATTATCTCCTTCAGAATCGAGACGAGACGCTCGACTTCGGGAGAGAACGATATATAACGGAGCCACCGCTCGACACTTGCCGGCTCCGCCTCCGCCAGCGGCCTCAGCTTCGTCCGGCTGTAGTTTATAAGGTCCGTTATGAAGAAAGTGTATAAAGCCACGTAATTGCTCGTCCGCAAGTAATCGGTGAATTCGGCCCGCCTCGTGCCAGATAGGGCAGGCGAAGCAGCGTTGAAAGCGCGGTCGAGGATTGACAGGGACAACGTCCCGGCCCTCACGCCCTCTGTTAAGTCCGAGATTATCCATGCGATGTCGTCAGCGTACCTGACAACCTGGGCTTCGATTGACGAGTGTTGCCGCCCGCTTATCGAGAACACGGTGTTGTTGTCGATCCTCTGGCTGAAGGCGAATGCCTCGTCGGTTTCGAAGTCCTTGGTCGAGTGCCGCCAGATACCGAAAAGGGCATGCGCGGTGAAGTGCCTGTCGGGAGTTTCCCTACGGACGCGGGTGAGTAACCTTACACTTTGTCGCCCGTGGCAAAAGAGCTCCTCGTTCGGGTCCTTGGAGTACGTATAATGCGTGCGAAACGAATCGTGGAGATCCGGCGCTACCTTCGCAAATATGGGTATGTCCTCCAGCGGCAAGGTCGTGCGAGGGCCCCCTAGGACCTCCCGGAGCCAATCGTCGAGCGCCTTCTCACCTACGTGCGCGTATGGGGTGTGTCCGCAGTCGTGTCCGTAAGCGATGGCTTCTCCCAAATCCTCGTTAAGGAACAATGCCCTACAAATCGACCTTGTAATCTGTGCGACCTTGAGCGTGTGAGTCATTCTGTTTTCGGCTCGCCCGCCGCCCGTATACAGCTGGGTCTTCTCGGACAGCCGCGAAAAGAGACTCGAGTAAAGCACTGAGTCTCTGTCCAGCTGGAAGGGAGTCCGCCAGCGGTAGCGGTTCTTTGAGAATGTATCATCGCTGCTGAAAAGGTTTTCATAGTAAGATGCAACAGGCTCCCCGTCGACGAACTGTGTGTCCAAGCTCCGCATTGCGCAAGGCTCCAAGCTCTGCTCATGTGCCCGAAGATACTCAGTGTACTCCTGGTACTCGGTTGAGCTGCCCACGGTTCACCCCCTTCTGCCGCCGACTCGTTGCCGTTCTTACTGCTCCATCTGGATGCCAGCTTCCCACGAGCCGGAAGCGCCGGTTACTTTTCGACGAGAATCAGGCCCGCATGGGTGCGCGACACTGCCTGTCCGCGCTGGGCCGGCGCTTCCCAGGAAAGCGAACGCGGCCCGCCGCGGATCCCGCTAGCTCCGCTATTGCTCATGGCTCAACTCCACGACTTTTTCAAGTGTCTCTCGGGCCCGGCCGCTGTCAACAACCTCGGCCGCCAACTTGAGTCCCGCCTTTAGGTCGGCCGCGCGCTCAGCGACCATCAGGGCAGCCGCGGCATTCAGCAGGACGATGTCGCGGGCCGGGCCCTTCGCGCCGCTGAAGACCGAGCGGATGACCTCAGCGCTCTGCTCGGGACTGGTCACCTGCAACTCCTCCACCCGGGCGCGACTCAAGCCCAGTTCCCCAGCATCTACTGAGTAGGTGGTCAGGCTTCCGCCCTTCAGTTCCACTACCCGCGTGGGTCCGCAGGTGGAGAGTTCGTCCAGCCCGTCCTCACTGTGTACCACCAGGGCCCGTCGGCTGCCCAGGTCGGCGAGGGCCTGGGCGATGACGGGCTGCATGGCTGAGTCGTACACCCCTAAGACCTGGCAGTTGGCCAGGGCCGGGTTGCACAGAGGCCCTAAGATGTTGAAGATGGTGCGCACGCCGATCTCCCGTCGGGGACCGATGGCGTAGCGCATGGCCCCGTGGAACTTGGGGGCGAAGAGGAAGGCGAAGTGGGAGTCGCGGATGCTCCGCTCCAGTGCCGCCAGCGGGGCGTCGATGCGGACGCCGAGCGCGGTCAGAACGTCGGCGCTGCCACTTTGGCTGGAGACGGAACGGTTGCCGTGCTTGGCCACCGTCACCCCGGCCCCCGCGGCGACCAAGGCCGAGGCCGTGGAGATGTTGAAGGTTCCGACCACGTCGCCCCCGGTGCCACAGGTGTCCAGCACCACCTCGTCATCGACCGCCAGGCGGACCGCATGCTCGCGCATCGACCGCGCGGAGCCGGCGATTTCCTCGGCCGTCTCCCCCTTGAGCCTCAGGGCCACCAGGTAGGCGGCGATCTGTGCCGGGGTAGCGCCCCCGGACATTATCTCGTCCATCACCGCCTGGGCCCCGTCGGCGGTGAGATTCTCACCCTCCAGCACCCGGCGGATAGCTGGTCGAATCACCCTCCCCGTTTCAGGCTCAGTCACGGTTCTCCCCTTTGTCGCTCCGCCGAGCCACCTGCCGACGGGCGAGAAAGCAGCCAGGTCCCTTTACGGCCCGTCTCCCGCTGGTAACCACCCAGGACCCGTTCGGCGATCCGTCGCTCGCACCCGCTACGCACCAGGGCCACGGCCGCGCCACCGAACCCACCCCCCGTCATCCGGGCACCCAAACACCCCTGTTCACGTCGAGCCAACTCTACCAGGCAATCCAACTCCCCACAAGAGACCTCATAATCCACCCGCAGGCTCTCGTGCGACTCGTTCATGAGCCGACCGAACCTTTCCACCTCTCCCCGGGCCAGGGCGTGCACCGAGGCCCCCACCCGGGCGTTCTCCGTGACCACGTGCCGAGCGCGCTGACGCAGCACATCAGGAAGTGCCCCTTCCACACGGCCGAACTCCTCCGGAGTGACGTCGCGCAGGCTATCCCGAGGTCCGAGCAGGCGGCTGAGTTCGCTCACGGCGTGGCGACATTCTTCCTGGCGCTGGTGGTACCCGGTGGCCCCCAACTCGTGCTTCACACCCGTGTCGAGGACCAGGATGGAGACGCGCTCCGAGTCAATGGGCACCAACTCGTGCTCGAGGCTTCGGCAGTCCAGGAAGACAGCATGGTCGGGGGCGCCGAAGAGCGAGGCGAATTGGTCCATGATGCCACACTGCACACCCACGAACTCGTTCTCCGCCCGGCGACACAGTTTCGCCACCTCCCGGCGCTGCATCTCTTCACCGGCCAAGGCCAGCGCAAAAAGCGCTGTGGCCACCTCGATGGCCGCCGAACTGGACAGCCCTGCCCCCACAGGCAGGTCTCCGGTGACGACTGCCTCAAAACCGGGCACTGTCACCCCCGCCTCCCTTAGGGCCCAGAGCACACCGGCTGGGTACCGCGCCCAGACCGGTTCCATCTCCGGGGCCAATTGTTCCACGTGGAACAACGCTTCCTCCTGGAACGCCTCACCCCAGAGTCGCACCGCGCCACCCTCGCGAGCCCGACCCACCACGATGACCTCCTGTTCCAGGGCCATGGGGAGGACGAACCCGTCGTTGTAGTCGGTATGCTCGCCGATGAGGTTCACCCGCCCGGGACCACGAGCCAGCCAGAGGTCACCGCCCGGGCCAAACCGTTCTCGGAACAGCCGGTAGGCGCTCTCTCGCCGAGCGTTCTCATCCGCTGCCACTGTTGCCACTCCATCGCCAGGGAACAACAGACACGTTGGATTGTACGCGTCGGCCTTGGCCTCGACAAGGGCCGCCGGTGAAAAGCCTCTGGTCGTCAGTCCCCGGGAAGACTACAATCGGCCCTGCTATGGCACGCGCTCTTCTGGATGTCATCATCGACACGGACCCGGGCATCGACGACGCCTGCGCCCCGGTGGCTCCCGGTGGCTTCTGTTGCATTTGTGCGACCTCTGTTCATTCTGAGCAACATGTGTTCATTCTCGACAACATGATGGCTGGAACGGGCGGCCCAATACCTGCACATGGACGTCGTGGCGTAAGCGCTCTGCGCTGAACGAGATACGCTTGGTGTACGTCGCTTGACAGGGCTGTGGGTGAAGACGGCACGCGATTCGCTCCCGAGAATCCCACGCCTTGCTTTGCGCCGTGGAGGGCCCCGTCCTCGGCCGCGGGGGTTTCAGCAGAACCGGACGATTGGGAAGGAGGTGTGGAGGGCCGATTGGTTTCTATAGGGTGAGTACGCGGCCTGGGCCACGGCAAGTGGGGAAGAGCGACCCAGGTCGTCGCAGACTTCGTCGGACGGGTAGCTTTCTTATGCCCGATAGTCCTTCACAAAGGAGCGAACCAATGCAGCGGGCATGGGTTGTTGTTGCTGGGATAGTCATCCTGAGCGTTATCCTGCCGCAGCCTGCTTTTGCATCCGACATTTCCGTGACGTGCAGTGAGACTGCGCCCACTGAGAGCGACAGCTTGCTTGCCAGCCACCCGTTTTCGCTTTCCAACTTCACCTGGAACGTCAATTGGGTAGGTGATCTTGGATGGCCCGACTGGGAGCACACGGACTTGGGCCAGTCGTTCCTGATATCAGCTCCGGATGACGTTTGGATGGACAAGGTCACCGTGAAGATCGGTTGGAATGGATACGGGGGCGCGGCCCCGGGCGCGGACTATCGGCTGGAACTCTGGACGGTGACCGACTGGTTCGACTGGAGTGGCAATACGTTGATCGAAACGCAATACGGCACATTGCCGACTTCCGGACTGCTGGGAGCGCACAGCTACTGGACCTTTGATATTGAGAACGTCAAACTGATCACAGACCAGTATTATGCGTTCATTCTTGCCTTCGAAGATGGACCCGTCGCGGGACGGTACGTAGGGTTTGCACACACCTATGGGCCCCCCAATTATGTGGATGGACGCATGATCTATCGTACAGGGACGCCGCCAGTTTGGCATCCAGGGAAAGGGCACGACCTGGAGTTCTACGTCCATGGAGCAGTCGTGGTAGACATCGACATCAAGCCCGGCTCCGATCCTAACTCGATCAACCTCGGTTCTAGGGGCGTGGTACCGGTGGCCATACTGGGCAGCGAGACGTTCGATGTGGCCCAGATTGACCAGACGACCCTTGCTTTTCAGGGCAGCTCGGCCAGTACCAAGGGAAAGAGCGGCAAGATCGGTGCGTTCGATGACCTCAACGGTGACGGGTACATGGACCTTGTCGTTCAGTTCCCCACGGAGGATCTAGCGCTGACGCAAGACGACAGCGAAGCGACCGTGACAGGGGAACTGACAGACGGCACGCCGATAAGGGGCACTGACTCCATCCGCGTTGTGCCTCCAGAAGAATAACGTTGACGTAGCTTGGCTGCCCGATTCCTCTGCGCTGGGGATTTCCCAGCGAGGAGTCAACGGTACGGGGCGACGTAGACGGAGTGACCGCAGTGCGGTCTGGCTTACCTGGCAGGTCCTGAAGGGCCCGGCAGTGATATGCTCACCGCCGGGTCTTTCTTTGTCGAAAACGCATTGGCGGAGGTGGTGGCGTCATCAACCCATGCTCCGTCGACAGGCCGCCCGCGAGCTTGTTCAACTGGCCCAATAGGGCACTCAAGTAGCATCGACCGGCTGGGGTGTTGCCTGTGTCACCCGTGATGCCTGAGGCTTTCAGTGCGGGGGCTGGCACGGGCATCCTGGTCTTCGACAGGCCCAGTCGGCCTCGAGCCCGTCGAGGGGCGGAGGGGTGCCCGTGCATGTCGCACCTTGTCCACCATAGCGGGCACGGGCAGTGGCCCTTCGGACCGATGCTCGTGTCACTCCGGCAGGAAAAGCGAAGCAGTGTGCCCAAGCCGGACTTCGGCGAGCTCAGTCAAGCCGTCGGAGAGCAAACTTGCCCCTCCCCGCCTCGCCATCTACAATGTACCTACTGTGGTTCGCAGACCGCTGGACGTCATCATCGACACGGACCCGGGCATCGACGACGCCTGCGCCCTGTTAGCGGCGCTGGCCTCGCCGCGGCTCCGGGTGCGGGCCGTCATCGCCACCGGGGGCAACGTCCCGGCCCGTCAGGCCGTCAAGAACGTTCGTCGGGTGGTCGCCGTGGCCCGACCGGAAGGGGTGCCCCTCCTGGGGTTGGGGCTCGACGCGCCCGGCAAAGGCCTTGATGCCACCCGCGTCCACGGGCCCGACGGGTTGGCTCGCGCTTCCGTGACTCCGGCAAAGATACCCGCCCAGGATGCTTCCCAGGTCGTCACCCAGGTTCTGACTGAAACCGATGGAAATGTCGCGCTTCTGGCTCTGGCTCCGCTGACCACGGTCCGTTGGCTGTTTGACCAAGTGCCCGATTTCCGGGCACGCGTAGCGCAAGTAGTGGTGATGGGAGGAGCGCTGGCGGTGCCCGGCAATGTGAGTCCGGTGGCCGAGTTCAACTTCTGGCGCGACCCGGAGGCGGCAGCGGCCGTCGTCCGGATGGGCCTGCCTCTCCGATTGGTCCCCCTGGACGTGACCGAGCGCTGGGAGGTGACAGCAGATGACCTCCGTCGGCGACTCACCGGTAGGTCGCGCCGACAGCGCTTCCTCCGCCACCTGCTCGGCTACGCTGTCAGGACACACGGGCGACTCCTGAAGCGGGGGGCCTCCGTACACGACCTGGTGGCCCTGGCTGCGCTCCTTCGGCCCGGTCTCTTCCGTTGGCAGCCGACGTACCTGGACGTCGAGACCCGGGGCATACTCACACGGGGAATGGTAGTGGCAGAGGGGCGCCCGCATATCAAGCGCCGACCCAACGTGTCGGTAGCCCTGGGCGTGCGGACAAGGGCACTGGGTGACTTCCTCTGGGGGTTGCTGCAGTGAGCGAGACCCCTGGCGGCATCGTCCAGAGCAGCCCCACGTCAGCCCAAGAGAAAGCGCCCCGCGCTCGCTACGTCGCCTTGGTCCTGGTGGTCGGCTGCTTCGTCATCTACAACCTCAACTTGCGCGAAGTGAGCATGGACGACACCGTGGGCACGCGCTTCCTCCCCCTGAGCATCCTGGCCGAGGGCGACCTCGACCTGGACGAGTTCGACGCCCTCCACGAGCACAAGACCGAACCCTCCGATCTGCCCTACTACCTGCAGTACGTCAACGGCCACTACTATTCCAGTTACCCGGTGCTCCCGGCCATCATGGCCCTGCCCGTCTATGTGGTCCCCACGCTCCTGGGGCTCTTCGATGCGAGTGAACCTGACTTCTCCGTGGACGTGAGCATCACCTCCAAGGTCGCTGCTGCGCTCATCGCCGCCCTCTCGGTGGCCTTTGTGTACTTAGCGTGCCTGCGTCTCTTCACCCACCGGTGGGCTCTGGGCGCAGCCCTCATCTACGCCTTCGCCACCGGCACCTTCAGCACCTCCAGTCAAGGTCTCTGGCAGCACGGCCCGGCGCAACTCTGGTTGGCGGTGGCGCTGTGGTGCCTGCTGCGGAGAGACCCGACCGAGGGCAAGGGCCGACTGGGGCCGTGGTGGGCGGCCGCGGGCGGGTTGAGCCTGGCTCTGGCGGTGGCGGCGAGGGCGGTGATGGTCGTGCCGGCGGTCGTCTTCACCCTTTACCTCCTGCGGCGGGACCGGCGGTCGCTGCCCTTCTTCCTGGGCGGACCGGTGCTGGTGGGGGCGCTCCTGGCCTGGTACAACCTGTCACACTTCGACAGCATCTTAGGTGGAGAGGTGTACTTGGGCACGCTCCACAGTCTGATGCACGGAGAGGAGGGCTCGTGGAAACTCAACTTCCTCCCCGGGCTCTTCGGCCTGCTCTTCTCGGCGAACCGGGGTCTGGTGGTCTTTACGCCCATAGTGCTGCTTGCCGTGGCGGGTGCCGAACGGTGGTGGCGCGAGCGCACCCCCGAGGCGCTCCTCTGGGTGACCATGGCGGCCGGGGCGGCCCTGTTTACGTATGGCTTCTATTCAGTGTGGTGGGGGGGATGGACCTACGGGCCCCGGTACGCCTGCGACGTCCTTCCCCTGCTGGCGGTGCTCATGGCGGGCGGACTCCAGCGGGCGTGGCCGGTTCGTCGGGCGCGGTGGGCGGTCGTGGCTGCGGTCACCTACAGCCTCGCCGTGCAACTGGTGGGCTTCCTCTGCTACACCCCCGCTCGCTGGAACCTCTACGGCTCCGCCGGCGGCCGACTCAGCGTGGACATCTACCACCACCGCCTGTGGGACTGGCGCGACTGGGAGGTTCTCCGCTACCTGCGGGCCGGCCTCGCTCCCAACGTCTTTCAGGAAAAGGCCCGCGACCACGCCGGCTTCGCCGACACCCTCCAGGCCCAGGGCGACGTCGCCAACTCCCAATACCACTACCGGGAAGCACTCTACTGGGACCCCGACAACGTCCGGGCCAATACGGGCCTGGGCGTCCTGCTCCTGGGCCGGGGAGAACTGGCCGCCGCTCGACCCCATCTCCTGCGAGCCGTCGAGGTCAAACCCACCGACGCCGCCGGCCAGCATAACTTAGGCTACTACTACCTGGAAGCGGGCAGACCCCAGGAAGCCACCACCCACCTGGCCCGAGCCATCGAACAAGGACCCACCCGGCTGGCCACCTGGCGCTACCACGCCGTCGCCCTCTACCGACTCCGTCGCTACGACGACTCCCTCAAGGTGACCAGGGGCGCCCTGGCCATCGACCCCGAAGACGGTAGCATGCAGGAACTCAGGCAGGAACTGGAAGGCCTCCTGAGCACGCCGGACCCTTCCGGGACATAACGCCACTTCTCCGCGCAGTCATCCACCGATGCCTCATCCGCCCCGCTGAGAGCCAGTAGGCCGAATAAGCCCGTTTCGGCTTGCTCGGAGGTGGTTTTGGGGGTATGTTTCCCTTAGTGGCGCGAACGGACCACTGGCCGCCGGATGCGCTTCCGCCGGAAGTCCTTGAGATGATGGAGAAGGCTGCGAAAAAGCTTACGGAGAAGGAGGTGGCGCCTCCACCGCCACCTCCAAAGGTGCCCCAGCCTCCGCCAACGGGACTCCCCCAACCTCCATGGTTCTGACGGCTCAAGGGGCAGGCTCTGTCGTGGGAGTCGTGTAAACGGCACTTTGGGCGGCAGGAGAGCTTACCGACCTCAAGCTGGTACGGGCTCTGAAACCTTTGGACCGCGATAGGAGCAAACCATCACGCCGGGTGAGTTCAAGATTGCCAAGGTCATCCTTGCTGTACTCGTGGGCCTGGTTCTTGTGTCGGTTCTTGTGTCCTTGTTCATCGGCGCGACCGGTGAGTATTGGCGGAGAAGGGGTATCCCTTCCAGGGCCAATGTGAGAATGATCACCAGTGCTTTGCACATATATGACGCGCGGCACGGTTCGCTTCCGTACGACGAGCGGGGCTGGCAGTACGCGCTGTACAGACTGAAGGAGCTCGAGCTCCCCGCCTCGGCATTCGAGAGCCCGGCGAGGGGTGAGCGCGACGTGGCCCCTTTCTACGATGACGAACTGGAAGCCTTGGTGGGTTCGGACTACCTCTATCTGAATCGGGCGGGAATGACTTACAAGACCGACAGTGAGCGGATCGTCCTTTGCGAAAGGACCGGCCTTCGCGAGCACGGGTGGATGTGCGTTAAGGCTGGCGGCCCTCCGATCTTCGTGCCCAAGGACACGGTTCTCCCCCAAGGCCGGGACAGTCCGCTCGGGTTGTGGGTAAACGAGTTCGCCGGGCCCATGAATCTGACGGAAGAGCCTGGGCCGCCCAGGTTCCCCAGAGTACGGCCGCCGGCCTTGCCCGCCGATCCACCTGTGGTCCCGGGGAAGCCGGGAACATAGTACAAAGGCGACGAGATAAGAAGAATAGTATCATGTCCCCATTTCCATGAGCCTCGGCGACCAAGAGCGGCGTCGCTGGCACGAGCAGCACGGCTACTCGTCGCGAAGGGCAGCAAGGAGGTCGAACCATGAAGGCGAGGCGCCTACAGGCGACGGTTTTTATGTTGATAGCGGTCCTCCTGGCCTGGACGGGGTGCGGTCGCAAATCGCAGCCAAGCCGACCAAAAGGCATCCGATCTGACCGAGGGGGCTTGACCCGGACGGAAATAGAAGCGATACGAGAAAAACACCTAAGGCGCCTAGCCGTGGAGCCCGAGCCCAGAATGGTGGAGGGGTTGACAGAACTTTTCCGTGTCGAAGATGTTGAGGCGGTCGCCATCTGCGCGGACCTGGAGGGCGACGGAACTGTTCGTATACTTGCCAAGGTGCCAGTGGACACTGGCGAGGAGCCGGGCCCGCGGGGCCCCATAGCCGACCGGCCCCCTCAGGACTTTGAGATTCGCATTTACGATCTGCAGGGAGCCCTTCTTTCAAGTTGGAGGGTTAAAGGAACGCTGGCCGTCGGCCTAAGAGTGGTCCAGGCAGATGATGATGCGCAGGCCGAGGTCTTGACGGACACATGGGTCAGCGGACGAGGCGTGCTCACTCTCTGGGCGACCGACGGCTCCGCTCTCTGGACGCATCGGACCGATCTCTGGCTGGCACAAACAGAGCACGCCGATGTTGATGGTGACGGTAAGAGCGAGTTCTTGACCGTTGAGGGGGAATCCCAGGAACGCGAGACAGTGCGCACCATTCTGACACTTCTGGATAGCGACGGCTCGGTGCGCTGGCAGCGCAGCGACCTTGGGATCATTTCGGATCTCCAGACAGCCGACGTTGATGGCGACGGCGCAGCGGACATCGTGCTGTCTGACCGCGAGTTCAACCTTTGTGTGCTTGGTGCTGACGGTAGCGAGTTGAGGAGGTTCTCCAAGAAGGACCTCGGAGGCCCGGGCCGCTTCGTCGCAGCAGCTGACGTCGTGGCGACTTCCTCGGGGCCGGAAATGTTGGTGACAAACAGCTTCTGGGTCTGGGATGAGGCCCTCGTGGCTTTGGCCCCCGATGGCAGCATTCTACGCAGGTACGAGTTGGCCGAACGAGGGATCGTACTGGCGGTCTCCGAGTTCGTCGCCACCTCTGCCGGGCCGGAGATTCTCGTCATGGCCTGCCCGAGCGACTTGACGCAGGCCTCGGTGAAGGTTGTGTCGGCAAGCGGCAAAGAGCTCTTCAGAATGGACGTGGGTGAAGGCTACTCTGACCGCCTGTACACCTGCAGGACTTTTGACGAGCTACTTGCGGTCAAGGCGACCCTTAACTCACCTTTCCTGATCTTCAACAGCCGAGGTAACGTAGTCGCCCGCGTTCAGGGATTTCGTTACTCGGGGGTTGACAGCGCGGTGGACGGCTCAGGGGCGCGCGTCCTCGTGTTCTTTGGCCGCGACGGCCTGGCGGCTTACGCTCTGGGCGATGAGTAAGAGTGCTGCTGATCCAGCGGATTGCCGAAAAGACATGCTCGACCTCGCCCGGGCCGGTGTGCAGTTAACTGGGGGGCTTCTGGTTTCTTAGTGGCTAGGGGAACGCGGGCAAGGCCGTACGGCAAGAGGAGTTTCCCATCACCGACTGAGAAAAGGTGTTGTGCGTCCGATCAAGGGGATGGCGAAGGCTCACTCGGGCAGTTGGATGCCCTCTTCTTCGAGCGCCTTGAGAGCGATCTCGGCGGCTTGCTGCTCGGCCTGACGTTTGCTCCGACCGCTGCCCTGACCGTAAGGAACGCCACGAACCAGGGCCTCGACCTCGAACTCACGGGCGTGGTCGGGGCCGCGCAACTCGATGACCCGGTACTGGGGTGAAGCCCACCCCTGGGCCTGAACCACGTGCTGCAGCAGGCTCTTGAAGTTGCGCCCGTGTCCCCAGCGGAGCACCCGCTCCAGCACCGGGCGCAGGTGACGCCTGATGAACCCCTGGGCCCGGCGCAGCCCCCCGTCCAGGTACACCGCAGCGATGACGGCCTCGAAGGTGTTGGCCAGGATGGAGCCAGGCAGGCGACGGCTCGCCAGTCCTTTGCCCACGCTAATGTAGGGGCCCAGTCCCAGGCGGTCAGCCACCCCGGCGAGGCTCTGGCGACTGACCACGATCGACTTGATGCGCGTCAGTTCCCCTTCCGCCGCCTGGGGAAAAAGGTCGTACAGCCAGCGGCTGACAACCATCCCCAGCACCGCGTCACCTAAGAACTCCAGACGCTCGTTGGAGGCCGCCGGCTGCGGACTGTCCGAAGAATGGGTGAGGGCGCGCTCCAGCCAACCCACTTCCTGAAACTCATAACCCAGGAGTTCCTGAGACTGGCGGAGGGCCTTGACCCGCGAGGCGCCCCGCCGGGCACCAACTGTCTTAGCCGGCGCAGCCTTGCGGCCGCCAGCAGGCTTCCGCGTCCGAGCCATGGATCCTACCCTCACCAAGGCACCAGCGACACCGTCCCCTACCTTCGAGAACCGACGTCTCCCCCCGGACGGCAAAGAGAGCATAGTCCTTCGCCTCACCCCGGCGCAACGGCTTTTCCGCGAGGCGCGAAAAAACTGCTGTCCTTCGGCCCCGCCAGGAGTCTATACTTGTAGGTGAAGCGACGATCCGATACTCAGAACCGTGACCACCACTGGCCGAGAGGTGAGCCGAATGGCGACCGCTGGAAAGCCAGGGCTGCGGGCACGTCGAAGGGTGCCTGTCCGCTGGCTGGTCGTCCTCCTTGGAGCAGCTCTGTGCGCCGGGCTGCTGGCCTTCGCCCGGGTCGCCAAGGACGAGGAGGAGCCAGAGGAGTCACTCCCCCCCATCATCACCGTGGACGAACTGCGGCCGGGTCAGCGGGGCTTCGCGTACACCACCGTGCAGGGGGCGAAGCCGACCCGCTTCGGGGTGGAGGTGTTAGGCGTGCTCCGTAACGTCCGCCCGCAGCTGGACATGGTGCTGGTTCGGCTGGACGGCGACCCGCTGAGCAACACCGGTATCATCATGGGGATGAGCGGCTCCCCGGTCTACATCGACGGCCGCCTCGCCGGCGCCATCGCCTACACCTGGTCCTACGCCAAGGAACCCATCGCCGGCGTCACCCCCATCGAAAACATGCTGCAACTCCTTGAGTCGAAGCCGGAACCTGACGCGCGCCAGCGGAAAGCGTCACTTTCCGACGCCGAGACCCCGCCGGCACCGGGGGCGACTGCCTCGGTGCCGACCGACTCGACTCCGACGGGGCTTTCGCTGGCTCCCTTCTTCCTGCGCTGGGGTGCGGATCGCGCAGAGCCGGGTCCGGCTCCGCTGCCAACGCTGATGTCCTCCTGGCCGGCCTCGTCGACGTCCCTCGTCCCGCTGCCCCCGGCAGTGAGCGTCGCCGGGCTTCCTCCCTCCGGACTCCGGACGTTGGTCGAGCGTTTCGAACGGGCTGGTTTCGTGGCCGTGGCTGGAGGTACGAGCGCCGGGCCCCGGGAATCGGAGAGATCGCAGAGCGCAGGTGAGCCGGGCGGACCGAGCGCCTTCGAGCCCGGTTCGCCCATGGTAATTCAGTTGGTCCGGGGAGACATCGACATCAGCGCCCTGGGAACCGTCACCGTGGTGGTGGGTGATCGGGTGATAGGCTTCGGGCATCCGCTGATGGGCCAGCGCGGGCTGGAACTGCCGCTGGCCACCGGCTTCATCCAGGCCGTCATCCCCCGTCAGCATCTATCGCTTCAACTGTGCAGCGTGGGGCGGGAGGTGGGAGCGACGGAGACGGACGGCTTGGCGGGCCTGGTCGGTCGGCTGGGCCACCGCGCGCCCACGATCCCCGTCACCTTCTCGGTCCACCGGCGGGACCTGGGCCGCCACGACACCTACCGGTTCGAAGTGGTCCGCCACCCGACCCTGACGCCCGGCCTGCTTTCCACCGTCACCGCCGCCATCCTGGACGTGGGCGGAACACCGTCGGCCGAGTCCTCCGCCCATCTGGTCACCACCTTCGAACCGGCCGGCTACCCCCCGCTTCGGTACGACGACTGGTTCAGCGGCCCCAACCTGACGGATCAGATCGCCCGCGAGGTGGCCTACGTGCCCGACCTGCTCTTGGAGAACCCCTTCGGGCCGGTCGAACTGAAGCAGATCACCATCTCCGCCGAGGTCGTGGGTGAGCGCCGAGTCGCCACCATCGAAAGCATCACCCTGAAGGAGGTCACGCTGCGGCCGGGCGACACGGTCGAGGTGGAGGTGACCCTGGTGCCGTACCGCCGGCCCCGCCAGCGCCGGACCCTCCGTATACAAGTACCCGACGACGCCCCGCCCGGACCCCGCGTCCTGGTGGTGGGCGACATCCTCACCGAAGTCCGACTCGACCTCCTGGCTCGCCGACACCACTACGAACCCCGCTCGCTGGATGAGCTCATGTCGCTGCTGGGTGAGGAGTTCAAACAAACTCATCTCTACGTCCGGCTCTCCCGGGGCGAATACGGCGTCGTCATCAAGGGGGTGGAACTCCCGGCGCTGCCGGTCAGCGTGATGCAGATCCTCAGTTCACCCCTGGAGACGGATCGCTCAGCCATCATCGGCAGCGTGCGGGCTTCAGAGGAGACACCCTGGGTGCTGCGGGGGGTAAAGGCTTCTTACCTCCGTGTCACCGACGACCTGGAAAAGGACGAAAAGCAGTGACGGACCACAAACCGACCGTTTCACACTGGCACCCGGT
This sequence comes from uncultured bacterium, assembly GCA_965372835.1. GTDB lineage: Bacteria > Planctomycetota > DG-23 > CBDVDV01 > CBDVDV01 > CBDVDV01. The sequence continues at coordinate 22,006 of CBDVDV010000010.1, forward strand.
AAGGAGCCTGGTCGGCCGGGCCGCCCTGGCCGCCTTGGTGGCGCTGGCAGCGGCTGCTGGCCGGGCGGACGCTGCGGGTGCTCGCCTCTGGACTGACGAAGGCGCTGAATTCCTCAAGGGCACCCACACCGGCACCGCCCTTACCGCCGACCAGTGGCTGGTCTTGGCTGGTCAGCGGAACGTTCTGCTCGAGCCCTCCCCCACGCGCTTCGTCTGGGACCTGGCCCTTGACCGCCACGGCTCTCTCTACATCGCCACCGGCAACCGGGGCAAACTCCTGCGCCTGCGTCGGGACCCGGAAACGGGGTCCGACACCGTCGATGAGTTCTACGACTTCACCGACCCGGTCATCTTCAGCCTGGCGCTTGACGCCCAGGACAACCTTTACGCGGCCACCAGCCCCGGCGGCGTGGTCTACAAACTCGTTCCCCAGGCCGAGGGCAAGCCCCTGGTCTCCATCTTCTACGACACCGACGGCCAGTACGTCTGGGACATGGTGGTGGGCAGCCGGGGACAACTGTACCTGGCCACCGGCCCCGACGGGCGCATCTACTGCGTCGAGCCGGACGGCACCGGCAGCGTTCTCTACGACTCCCCCGACCCGCACGTGCTCTGCCTGGCCCTCGGCCCCGAAGACACCGTCTACGCCGGTACCAACGAGCACGGGTGGATCTACCGCTTCTCGGCCGACGGCTCCTTCCAGGTGGCCTACGACGCGACCGAAGGTGAAATCCACACCATGGTCACCGACGGCGCCGGCAACCTCTACTTCGGGACCGCCGACCTCGGCCGCGAGGCCAAACCGGCCGACCAGGCCCGCGCTGCCCAGGCGGTCGTCTCGGAGCTGATGCGTGGGAAGGAGGGCGGGGGTCGGCCCTCGCTCCTGGCCCCGGCCAGTGTCAAACTCCCGGGTGAGCAGATCCAGGCCACCAACGCCGTCTACCGCTTGACGCCCGTCGGCGAAGCGCTTCGCCTGACCCGCTTCAAAGGTCTGTTGCTGCTGTCCTCAACCAGAGCGGGGGAAGCCATCTACCTGGGCACGGGCAACAAGGGTCGGCTTTTCCTGGTCGACGCCAGCGGGAGGCTGAGCGAGGTCGAACCACGCAAAGAGGACAAGATACCCCCGCCCACACCCAGGCAGGTGACGGCTCTGGCTGCGGCTCCGGTCGGCGAGGGTCGGCCACGCCTCTACCTCGGCACCGCCAACCCGGGCGGGCTGCTGGCCCTGGAACCGGTCTTCGGCTCCGAGGGCAGGTTCACCTCCCGGGTCTTCGACGCCCGCTTCCCCGCCCGCTGGGGCCAGCTGACCATTCAGGGAGATTTCTCAGCAGACACCACCGCCCGGATACGCAGCCGAAGCGGGCACACCGAGAAACCCGACAGCACCTGGGACGAGTGGTCGGACTGGCAGGACATCGCACCGGGGAGCGCCGGTGGTGACGGCCTCACCATGACCAGCCCTCCGGCCCGCTTCCTCCAGTACGAACTGCGCCTGGGCACCGCCGATCCTCGCTCCACACCCACCGTCAGCCAGGTGCGCTTAGCCTACCTCACCGCCAACCAACCTCCCCGCATCCAGGCCCTCTCCATCGGCCGACCACCGCAAAAAGGGCGCGCGTCAGCATCAGGCACGGGCTCATCCCGGAGTTCCGGCGAGCAGGGCCAGGGCGCCCCCTCCACCGGGCAACAGGGCCGCCAGCCCCGTCCGAAGCGGGGCATCGTCGCCGTCTACTGGAAGGTGACCGACCCCGACGGCGACAAACTTACCTACAGCCTCCACTTCCGGGGTGAAGGTGAGCAGCGGTGGAAACTGGTCGCCGAAGAGGTCTCGGCCAGCAACTACAACTGGCAGACCGAGGCGGTACCCGACGGCACTTACTACGTCAGGTTGACAGCCTCCGATGCACTCGCCAACCCGGGCGACCGGGCCTTCTCGGCCGAGCGGATAAGCAGCGCCTTCCTCGTCGATAACACCCCGCCCCGTATCACCGATCTCCGCTGCGAGCGCACCGACGACACCTATACGCTCACAGCATCCGTTGCCGATGACACCTCAGCCATCGGCTCCCTGGCCTACAGCATCGACGCTCAGGAGTGGGAGCCCGTCGAACCCACCGACGGCATCTTCGACGAACGCACCGAAGAGGTCTCCGTCGACATCGGCGAACTCGAGCCCGGCGAACACACCATCACCCTCAAAGCTACCGACTCCCGCGCCAACACTGCTGCGGGCAAAGAGGTGCTCATCGTGCCCGAGAGCGGAGAAGAGTAGTACCATGTCCCCGATTTCTCTGGTTTTGCGCGGGGTGTGACCGGGCCATCGGTTCGCTATCAGGTCAGGAGGGCTTCACAGGTGAGCTCCGTGAATCGGCTATGGCGGCGGGGCATGCCGAAATCCTCTTTAGAAGTCTTAGTAGTGTTGGTGGCTCTGGTAATCCTTTTCGTCCTATTTGTGCTACGCCCAGCATTAGGGCTGTTTCCTCCTCGTGCGCCCGAGGGTGCTACGCTGGCTCAGCTCAATGCACTCACCTTGATTCTGGAGATTGATTGGGCGCCGCGTCGGGCAGCTTTGCCCCTCAGTGACGAGGTGAATGCGGGTGCGAGGCTGCTTTGTGAGGTACTCGATGAGATCGTAGTAAGCGACGACCCGCTGGAGGGGGGGAACTGGCGCCGGTCCATGGAGATGGACCCGTGGGACCATCCGATAGTCGTGGACTGCTGGGGCCGGCCTGTCATTTTCATTGACAGCTGTAACTACGATCGGACGTTCACCTACAGCGTGGACGGCGAGACGATCCAGGTGCGTGCCGCCGGGAACATCAGCGACTTGCCCGATCCGGGGGGTGTGCTCTGGTCGCTGGGGAAGAACGGGACCAACGAGTACGGGAGCGGCGACGACGTCCTCGTCCGCTGGCCCCCCCCGGACCGACGAAGCAAAGTCGGCCTTCCAGCATACCAGGAATCCCAGGCGGTGGAGAAGCAATAGCATGATGGGCGGGCGGGCGCCAACGTCTACCAGCCGTAGAGTCGGTGGCCTTGTTCGGGGAACCAGATGAGGTCCACCACCAGGCCCACGCCACAGGCGAAGAAGTGACCCAAGATGAGTCCTAAGAAAGCAGGCTTGAGTTTGTTGAAGAGGCGGATGCCTCCCACCCGCAGCACGATGAACTTACACAGCCAACCTAAGAAGACCGACGACGCCGACATCCAGATGGGCCAGGTGAAACTCACCGCGTAGCCGATGGGATGGATGGGCCACCAGGGGAAGCGGAAGCGCGCGGCCATCAGTCCGAACATAATCCCGCCGCCGACGACGAGCAGTTTGAGCCTGGTCCAGTCGGGGCCGAAGGGGTTGCGGATCTTCGCCAGCACATTGTCGTAAGGCACCCGCGCTCCCCCGCCGAATATCCAGAACCCCCGATGGTGGGCGCCGAAGGTGTAGCCCGTGTGAAGCACGAAGGTCACCGATACCAACGTGCCCACCACCGCCGCTACCACCACCCCGGTGAGCACGGCCTTCCGGTGGATGCGGACGACGTCCAGGAGTTTGGTCGCGTGGGCCACCGCGGGCATAAAGAACGCCTTGACGTCGCAGAACCAGGCGTAACTGAGGGCCAGGGCCGTCATCGCCGGGGCCGGGATGTTGACCGAGCCGAGCATGCGAATGACGAAGGGCTGAGGGATCATGGGCCCGCGCAGGAACACCAGCCCACCTTCCACCACGATGCGGGTGATGCCGATGTAGAGCGTAAAAGCGGCGAAGAGGAAAAGGGCGATGACGGGCCAGGTCATCCCCAACTGGCGAAGCCACAAAGCCATGTAGACCAGCGCAAAAACGAGTCCCCAGACGGCGGTGCGGTATCCCAGGAGTTCGTCGGAATCGTCCACATCGGGAGCGGGGCTGACGGCTTTTCGCACCACCCGTCGCAGGTGTCCGCGGGCCATCCAGATGCCCAGCCACACCATCAGCACGAAGCCACCGAAACTGAGCCAGCCCAGTGACGCATCGCCCTCGGAGGTGTAGGTGTCGCCCCGGCCGATACCCAGCCCGAAACGGTTCAGCACCCCCACCTGGATGATGCCCAGGACGTAGAAGAACCAGATGCTGAAGGAGACATCCAGGTTGATGAGGTAGGTGAAGCCGATGAGCGGGAAGAACAGTTGGAAGCGGATCGGCGGGAACTCCGGTGCCGTCCTGAGGTATCGACCGCGGAAGAGGCCGGTGGACGGGAACGTCGGATAGAACCAGTGGAGAATCTCCCAGGCGACGATGACCATGGGAATGAGGGCCCCCACCCAGAACATCCGGTTGCGCATGAAGCGCGGCCAGGGCGAGGGGTCCTCTTCCCCTTCCGTCATCAACAGAGGCACCTGGGCCAGCGGATAGGTCAACCGTTCGTGCACCACCCACTGCCGGCGAAGTATCACGATGACGCAGAGCGAGGCGAAGAAGACGACGGCGATGAAACTCAGCCACCAGAGAAGCGGCACCACCCACACGCCCCAGGGAATGCTCTTGCCTTCGGGGAGACCCTCGTAGAACCACTCGACCGCCTCCTGGCTCTGCGGAGCCGCCCAGGACGGGATGTGCCCGTGAAAGAATTCGGCCCAGTTGTTCTCCGTCGAGGCGAAGTAGAAGGGCGAACTGATGATGGAGATGAGGTACTCGGTGAGACCGAAGGTGGGGATGGTGGTGCCGACCAGGCCCATGATGAAGATGAGAACCAACTCGCCTCGGCTCAGCGCCAACCTGGGCCCGAACGCCTTCACGGCCACGTTCAGCAACGCCACCACGAGCAGAAAGGGCAGCATCACCCCCAAGGGGAGGTAGTCGCAGCCCAGGAGCGAACTGCCGAGGATGTTCTCCGAGTAGGGGGCGGCGACGTTGATGAAGACCACCGTCGCCACGCCGATGGCGAGGGCCCGTGCGGTCAGGGCCTGGGTCGGCTCAGCCCCAGGCCCGTTCTCTGTCGCCAACATACTCTACCGAGTGCTTGCACCCATGAGAACGCAGGGACGTTCGACCGAACGCCACTGTCGTGTGTAAACGCACTCTCGACCCGCGACCCCCACGCCGGTTCACTTCAGACCGGCGGCTTTGCGGAGTTTGGGGGCAAGGTCGGTCTTTTCCCAGGTGTAGGTGGGGCCTTTCCGGCCGAAGTGGCCGTAACGGGCCGTGGCGAGGTAGATGGGTCGGCGCAGGTTGAGGTAATCGATCATGCCTTTGGGTGTCAGCGGGAAGAACCTGCGGACCAGGGCCGCCAGTTCCTCTTCACCGAGGACACCTGTACCTTCGGTGTCGACCATGACGCTGACGGGCTCGGCCACGCCGATGGCGTAGGCCAGTTGCAGTTCGCAGACCTTGCACAGCCCGGCCTTGACCAGGTTCTTGGCAATGTAGCGGGCCATGTAACTGGCCGAGCGGTCCACCTTGCTGGGGTCCTTGCCACTGAAGCATCCACCACCGTGACTGCCCCGGCCCCCGTAGGTATCGGCGATGATCTTGCGGCCGGTTACCCCACAGTCGCCCTGGGGGCCGCCGATAACGAACCGGCCGGTGGGGTTGATGTGGTAGACCGTCTTCTTGTCGAGGAGTTTGGCGGGGATGACGGGCTTGATGACCTTCTCGGCAATGTCCCGGCGAATCTGGCGGTACTTGACGTCGGGACCGTGCTGGGCCGAGACCACAACCGTGTCCACCCGAATGGCCTTGCCGTCGTCGTACTCCACGGTGACCTGGCTCTTGCCGTCCGGCCGCAGCCAGCGGAGCACCTTCTTCTCCCGGCAATAGGCCAGTCGGCGGGTGAGCCGGTGGGCCAGGGCGATGGGCAGCGGCATCATCTCGGGCGTCTCTTTGCAGGCGAAGCCGAACATGAGGCCCTGGTCGCCGGCCCCCATCTCCTTGTGGAGCCCCGTCCCTTCGGTCACACCCCGAGAGATGTCGGGTGACTGCCCTTTGACGGTGACGATGACCCCACAACTTTCGGCGTCGAAGCCGTAGGCCGCGTCTGTGTAGCCGATGTCACGGATGGTCTGGCGAACGATGCCGGGAACATCCAGGACGGCCGTCGTGGTGATCTCACCCGCCACCACGGCCAACCCGGTGGTCACCAGGGCCTCGCACGCCACCCGCCCGTTGGGGTCTTCGGCCATGACCGCGTCGAGCACCGCGTCAGAGATCTGGTCGGCGATCTTGTCCGGGTGCCCCATGGCCACCGCTTCGGAAGTGAACAGACGCGACACGACCGGCTCCTTTCACGCCGACACAACTCGCCCGAAAAACGTCGCCGACGAGGAATCAGGGAGCAGGCTCAACACCTATTCCTTCCGGCTCCGACTCGTGGGCACCTCAAGATCGGCCACGACTGCGGCCAGAAGTTCGAGGTCGCGCGCCGTCGCCCCTTGATTCTCAATCACCACCTGCCTGGCGCGCTGACCGGCCTGCTCCAGGCCGGCCGGCTCAGCCAGCAAATCTCCCAGGACCTCCACGAGTTGCTCGCCGTCGGCCACCTGAACAGCGGCGTCCCGGGCACGCAGCAATTCAACGTCCTCTACCGTCTTCTCCGTGTAGGGACCGACTACCGGCATCTTCCCCCGGCCGGCCGGTTCCATGACGTTGTGCCCACCCACCGGAACCAACGTTCCCCCCACAAAAACCACGTCGGCAAACTCGTACATGCTAACCAGCTCACCCAGGGTGTCAATCAAAATCACCGGGGGGTCGGCGCCCCCGACCGGGGACCTCTTCCCACTCCGCCGGACAACCGCCAGCCCCCGCCCAGCGGCCAGCCCGGCCACCTCGTCGAACCGTTCGGGGTGCCGGGGTGCCAGCATCAAGCGAAGCCGGGGCACCCGGTCGCGCAGCCCCACGTAGGTGTCCAGGAGAATGGTCTCTTCACCCGCGTGGGTACTGCCAGCCACCAGGACCAGGTCGTCTTGGCGCAGTGTCAGCTCCTCAGCCAACGGGGTCCTCGGCTCAGCCGGTGAGGTATCGATGGTGTCGTACTTCACGTTGCCGGTCACGGTGATCTTCTCCTCGGGCACGCCGAGGTCGCGCAGCCGGTCGGCGTACCTTTCAGTCTGCACGGCGAAAGTGCGGATGCGCCCGTAGGTCCCGCGCAACAGCCTCCAGAACCGCTTGTGGAGTCGGTAGGACCAACGGGAGAGGACACCATTTGCCAGGAGCACGGGCACCCCCTCCCACTCGGCCACCCGCAGGAAGTTGGGCCACATCTCCAGTTCCATCAAGCAGACCAGGTCGGGACGGATGCGGGAGAAGGTCCGGCGGACAGCGAAACTGAAATCCAGCGGATAGTAAAAGACCAACCGGTCCGAGTAGAGCCGACGAGCGGTCTGCTGGCCGGTGTCGGTGGTGGTGGAGACGACTACGTCCCAATCGGGGAAGCGCCGGGCAAAGGCCTCGACCAGGGTGCGAGCCGAGGCCACCTCACCCACCGAGACCCCGTGGACCCAGAGGCACTGCCGCTCGCCAGGCCGCCGGGGAACGAACCCCAGCCGCTGGACGAGCCCGGCCCGGTACTTTCCCTTAGTGAGCATCTTGTAGAGCAGCCAGGGCGACCAGAGAGCAAAAAAGAAGAGGTAGGCACAGTCAACGAGAAAGGCTTTCATCGGCGCATCCGGCTATGTGATAAAGAGGACGTTGAGGTAGAGTTCGAACAGGAACGCCTGGAGGGCCTGACACAGAAGCACCACCAGGATCACCCAGCTACCGGCTGGCTTGAAGCGCTCAAGCGCCGGTACGGCCAGCAGCGCCGCCCCGGGCATCAGAAACATCCACAGCCGGGCCACCTCCCCGGCGTTAGCCCCGCTCAGGTTCAGCAGCACCAGCACCAGCACGTAGACCCCCAGCCCCAGCGACAGCGGATCCCACCGCCGCCAACTCCTCACTCTCCGCACCAGCCCCGCCACCGCCACCACCAGCAAGCCCGACAGGCCGACCCCCAGGAACATCAGGAAGTCCACCGGATTGTAGAGCACCCAGGGAAAGTAACTGCGCCCGGTCACCCGGTTGAACCGGGCGTTGCTGGCCAGGCACTGCCACCAGGTGGAGATGGCGTCGAAGCGCAGAAGAAGCCAGGCCGCGGCCAAAGGCACGGCAAAACCCAGAAGCCCCGTCACCGCCACGAGCGACAGCGGCGCCTGTCCCGGCCCCCTGGTGAGCCGTCGGCCCCAGTCGCTGCGACGGGCCAGCACGTACCACAGCAGCACAGCAACAACCACCACGGCCATCACCGGGGTGAAGACCATCACCCCATAGAGCACGGCACCGGCCAGAAAGGCAAGCACCTGGCTCCGCCACACCAGAGCCCCCACCATGAGCGCAGCGACCGCCGCGGCTCCGGTCGGGTACACGGCGTCAAAGCCGGGCAGGAATACCAGCACCGCCGGGATACTCACACCCAGAGCCGCCACCCACACCGCCTGCCTCTTCCCCAGCGACCACCGGCCCAAAAGGTACAGGGGCACCACCACCAGGACCGCGCCCAGCCGACAGAGCAACGCCCCCACGAAGACCGCGGCCCGCTCTGCAAACGACAGCACCACCAGCCGTTGCGACTCCACCAGGGCAAAGGGCCCGCTCATGCTCGGCGTCTCCAGGGCCGCGACCTGGCGGGCAAGGTGGGGAGAGGTCTCGAAGAACCGGCGAAGGAGATAGAAGTACATCGTGTTGCCTGGTGGATGGGTGTTGAGGTGACCCACGGGCCGGCGCGTGGCCAGCAGCCTCGGGTATCCCTCCAGGAACGCTCGCGGGGAGACGATCTCCCCGCTCAGTCCGAAGTAGCCTCCCACCGACTCCTGGGTGACCGCCAGGACGTCCTGGCCCAGACCGGCGTAGATGCTCCCCGAAGCCACCTGGAAGAGCAGCGCCGCAACGACGAGCAACACCACCGCCAGCACTTCTCGGTCCCACCCGGCCAGGGCCGTCTTCGACGTGGTCAGGTACCAGACCAGGATGAGGAAGACGACAAACAATCCCAGAGGCAACCCGATCCCGGCAGTCAGCCCACGTCCCCAGCCCTCGTGGTACTGCCACACCCATTCGTCCGCGATACCCAGCACCAGCGCCCGCCCGGCCACCAACAGGCAGACCAGAAGCGTGAGCGCCCCGACGACGAATACAAAGACGAGAGCCGACCGCGGAAAGTGAAGGCCGCCACCCGTACCGGTCGCCGACACCTGCCCCTGGACGCCGACCGATTCCCGGGTGCCCCGCGATGTGGTGCCGGGCGTCTGCGAGTGCTTCATCGTGTGGGGCTTTCCTATTCTCTTGTGCCCTCTCGCTCTACCGGGTCCGTCCGCAGCACTTCTTGTACTTCTTGCCGCTGCCACAGGGGCAAGGGTCGTTGCGGCCCACCCGGGCACCCGAGAACACGAAGGGCCGGGGCTTCTCCTCCCCCTGTCGGCTGCCCGCTACCGCCCGGTCCTGCTGGGCCTCGAAGCCCTGTAACTCCTGGTGCACGGCTTGGTTGATGTGCCAGATGTCCGCCCGTCGCTCGGCTGTCCGGGCCGCCAGTTCCAGGTTTAACAGCAGCCGAACCACCTCCTCCTTGACCGACCAGATCATCAGGTCGAACAGTTCGTACGCTTCCCGCTTGTACTCCAACTTCGGGTCCTTCTGGGCGTACCCGCGCAGGTTGATCTGCCCGCGCACCTGGTCCATGCCGTAGAGGTGGTCCTTCCACTTCATGTCCAGGGTCCGCAGGAGGACGAACTGCTCCAGTCGGCGCAGTTCGTCGGGTCCGATCCGTCGTTCCCGCTGCTCGTACCGCTCCGCCGCCTGTCGATAAAGGTTTTCCTGAAGTTCGTCTTCGGGCTGTCCGTCCACGTCGTCCAGCGGAACGCTCAGACCCAAGTGACGCTGACACCAGGACACGAGCTCACGGAAATCGCCCTCGGCGGCCTGCGTGGCCACGGCGTCCTCGACGAGGTCGCGCAGCATGTCCAGCGCGGTCTCCCGCAGAAACTCACCGCGAAGCATCTCCCGCCGCTGCTCGTAGACGATCTGGCGCTGTTCGTTCATGACTTCGTCGTACTCGAGCAGGTTCTTGCGGCCGTCGAAGTTGTACTCCTCGACGCGCTTCTGGGCCTTTTCGATCTGGCGGGAGACCAGCGACGAGTCGATGGGGACCCCGTCGGCCATGCCCATCTTCGCCAGGAACCCTCGCACCCAGTCGCCGGCGAAGACGCGCATGAGGTCGTCTTCCAGGGAGATGTAGAATCGGCTGGTGCCCGGGTCGCCCTGTCGGCCGGCCCGCCCCCGGAGTTGATTGTCGATTCGGCGGGCCTTGTGCCGCTCACTGCCGATGATGTGGAGGCCACCCGACTCGGCTACACCATCACCCAATCTGATGTCGGTGCCCCGGCCGGCCATGTTGGTGGCCACGGTGACCGCCCCCGGCTGACCCGCCTTGGCCACCACCTGGGCCTCGTCCTGGTGCTGCTTGGCGTTGAGGACCTCGTGGCTGATGCCCCGCCGCTTCAGCATCTTACTCAGCAGTTCGTTTTTCTCGATGGAGACGGTGCCCACCAGCACCGGCCGGCCACCAGCGCGCACCTCCTCCACCTCATCCACGACGGCCCGCCATTTGTCCTCTTCGCGCAGGAAGATGCGGTCGGGGTGAGCGACTCGGACGAGCGGCATGTTGGTGGGTATGACCACCACGTCCAGGCCGTAAATCTCGCTGAACTCATTGGCCTCGGTGGCGGCGGTGCCGGTCATGCCGGCCAACTTGTCGTACATGCGGAAGAAGTTCTGCACGGTGATGCTGGCCAGGGTTTGGGTCTCCTCCCGGACCTTAAGGCCCTCCTTGGCCTCGATGGCCTGGTGGAGCCCATCGCTCCAGACCCGTCCGTGCTGGAGTCGCCCGGTGCGCTCATCGACGATGATGACCTGTCCGTCATTGACCACGTAATCGACGTCGCGCTCGTAGAAGGTGTGGGCCATGAGCAGTTGCCTGATGGCATGGTTGACCTCGGCGCGCTCCTGGGTCTCCCGCTCCATCTGCTCCTGCTCGGCCTCCAGGGAACGGATACGCTGCGACTTCTCCTCGTCGGTGAGAGTGGGGTCAGTCTCGATGTTCCGCTTTTCCTCGTCAAAGTCCCTGAGGATGGGCTGCTCCCCCAACTCCTTCCAGCCCTTCTCGGTCATAGAGGGATGACGCTGACGCTCCTCTTTCACGTAGTAGAGTTCCTCGTCGAGCCGGTCTCGGAACGTCCTTTCCACAGTCAGGTCGCCCCGTACCCGCCTCACCGCCCGCCCTAAGCCGGTGGTCTTCTTCAGCAACTCAGGAACGACCTTGTTCCTGGGATCCCCGCGCTGAATCTGCACTACCCGGATGGCCGCCTCCTCCAGATCATCCTCCTTGAGCAGTTGACGGGCCTCACCGATGAGGTCCTGGACGACTCGCCTCTGCTGCCTGACCAGCCGTCCGACGGCCAAGTTCCACTCGCCGAACTGGTTCTCGGTCTCGGTGGTCGGCCCGGAGATGATGAGCGGAGTGCCCGCATCGTCGATGAGGACGCTGTCCACCTCATCCACGATGCCGTAGTCGAGCGGCCCTTGGCACTGCATCTCGAGACTGGGCTTCATGTTGTTGCGTAGGTAGTCAAAGCCGAACTCGTTCTCTTTTCCGTAGATGATGTCGCAGGCGTAGGCGGCCTGGCGCTCCTCGTCGGGCATGTTCGATTGGATGGCCCCCGCGGTCAGGCCCAGCATCTCATACACCGGTCCCATCCAGTCGCGGTCCCGCCGGGCCAAAAAGTCGTTCACCGTGACGATGTGCACCTTCCCCACCAGCGCGTTCAAGTAGGCGGGCATAGTGGCCACCAGGGTTTTGCCCTCCCCGGTGACCATCTCGGCGATCTTGCCCTGGTGGAGCACGATGCCACCCATCACCTGCACGTCATAGGGGACGTCGTGCCAGTCGATAGGGATCCCGGAAGCACTCCAACTCTTGCCCACCAGGCGTCGACACGCTCGCCTCACGGTAGCGAAGGCTTCCGGGAGGATGTCGTCCAGGGCCCCATTGCGCTCGGCCTTGGCGTCCTGGAGGGCGTACTCGGCGCGGGTAAGCTCGTCTCGCAGGCCCCTCAGCCAGTCCCGGGCCCGCCTCAAGGCTTGCCTGGCCCATTCCCGGGGGCGAGTCAGACCTGGCCTAGCCCGGACGTCGGCCCCGAGGTCCCGCTCGACTCGTTGCGCCTGCCTGACGGCCTGCCGGGCCTCGGCCACGGCCTCGCGGGCTTCCTCGACCTTTCCCACGTAGGGGCGCAGCCGTTCTCGGAACTCGTCGGTCTTTCCCCGCAGTTCTTC
>CBDVDV010000011.1:0-33710 GCA_965372835.1 uncultured bacterium
GGAGGGCTGGGGTCCCGTCGATCGAGCCGCCCTTTCGGCTGCTTCGGCGTTCCTGAAGGAAGCAAGGCAGAGAGCCGCTGCTCGCGAGAGCGTTGTTCAAAGGGTGCGACGGTGCCGTGGTGTTGGTCGGCTCAGAGAGGAGCCCAGGCAGGTGGCCGACGGCGAATTGCTCAGACTTGTGGAGGGCATCCACCGGGACAAGAACATCGACCGAGAGGTGCTTTTCGAGAGCATCGAATCGGCGCTGTTGAGCGCTGTGCGCAAGACTCTGGGCGTCTCGGAAGACCTGCGGGTTACCGTCGACCGCGAAACCGGCGAGATCAGCGCCTTTGACGGCGACCAGGCCATCGATCCGGCCCGCCTGGGACGCATCGCCGCCCAGACCGCCAAGCAGGTTATTCTCCAGAAGATCCGCGAGGCCGAGAGCGACGTGGTCTTCGCAGATTATGAGCAGCGCAAGGGCACCCTCGTCTCCGGCCGGGTGGCCCGGCTCGAGGGCGGGTTGGTCATCGTCACTCTGGGGCATGTCGAAGGCATCCTGCCCTACGGTGAGCAGATGCCCACCGAGAACTACCGGTCTGGGGACCGTCTGCGGGCCCTGGTGCTTGAGGTGCGACGGACCGGTTCCCGGGTCAAGATAATACTTTCCCGAAGCCATCCCCAGTTCGTGCGCCAACTGTTCAGGCTGGAAGTGCCTGAAGTCAACGACGGGACCGTGGAGATCGTCGCCCTGGTCCGGGAGGCCGGCTATCGGACCAAGGTCGCCGTGTCTTCCAACGACCCCAAAGTCGACAGCACCGGGGCTTGCGTCGGGGTCAGAGGCAGTCGAATCCGCAGCATCGTCGATGAACTCAGTGGCGAGAAGATCGACGTCATTCGCTGGAGCGACTCCGCCGACGTCCTCATGCGTAGCTGCCTGAGGCCGGCCGAGGTCGACAGACTGGTCTTGGATGCCGGACTGTCCCTGGCCCTGGCCGTCGTCCCTCAGGAGCAACTTTCCCTGGCCATCGGCCGTCGGGGACAGAACGTCAGGCTGGCCTCCAGGCTCACCGGCTGGGACATCGAGATCGTCACCCCGGAGGAGGCGGAGCGGACCGAGAGCGCTGTCCTCGTGGAGTTGGAAAGCATCGAGGGGGTGGACGAACGGGCCGCGGGCGCCCTGCTGGGCGCTGGCTGCCTGAGCGCTCGCAGTGTCATGGCGCTTTCGGACGAGGACCTAAGGCTCATCCTGGAACTGGAGCCGGACCAGACCGAGGCCATGAGGCAGTGGATCGAAGCCAACATGCCTGAGGGCGCCGACCACCTGCCTCCCTACCAGCAGGCTCTGGCCCAGGCCGAGGCGGAAGCCGAGGCCTTGGCGGCGGAGGCCGAGGCGGAGGCGGAGGCCCGGGCGGCGGAGGCGAAGGCGGAGGCCGAGGCCAGGGCAGCGGAGGCAGAGGCCCTGGCGGCCGCTGCCGAGGAGCAAGCTGAAGGGGCTGTCGGCGACCAGGAGGTGGTCGAGCCGGCGCCGGCTGGGGAGGGGGGTGTGCCGGAGGATGCTTCGAGCGCCACCGAACCGATGGCCGAGGGCGTGGCCGAAGCGCCACCGGCTGAGGTCGCTCGTTCTGACGGCGAGGCGTCGGTGGCTGAAGAGTCGGAGCCGGTCTCCGCAGCGGACGTGGAGGCGAGCGAGGGGGAACTGGCCGGGCAGGAGCCGCCCACGGACGAGCGGGCGGACGACCCACAGACGGATGACACTGGTGACCGGCGGGCACCGGCCGGTCAGTGACCATGGCGGGAGGTAGTGTTTGCGGATGCGTGCCTACGAGTTGGCGCGAGCCATTGGCGTGACTTCCAAGGAACTCCTGGCCAAGGCCAAGGAGTTGGAGTTCCCCATCACCAACCAGTTGAAGGGGGTGACGGAGGAACAGGCCCAGGCCCTGAAGTCCGCCTTCGCTTCGGCGGCGCCGAAAGGCGCGACCCCGGCGGCGCCGGCGGCCGCCCGGCCCGCTGCGGCGGCACCGACCGCCGCTCCTCCGTCCACCACGGTGAAGAAGGCGCCCCGGGCCGCCCCGAAGGTCAAGCCTGCCAAAAAAGTCAAGCCGACAAAGGGAAAAGCGCCGGCGCCGTCGCCGGTCGTCGAAAAGGAACCTCCTCGTCGGCGTCGGCCAAGGCCTATCGGCCGCGTGCGGGAGGGGGCCGGGCGCCTGGCTGAGCCGAGGGCGCGTGCGCCTCGCCGGGCGCGCGCGGTACGCCGACCCGTGGCCGCGCCACGGAAGAAACCTGTCGCCATTGCCTTTCCGGTGAGCATGAGGGAGTTCTCGAGCGAGATCGGCGTCAAAGTCAATCTCATCATCCGCAGACTCCTGGACCAAGGTACGCGTAAGTCGATGAATGATCTCGTCCAGGAGGAAGAGGGCCTACTGCTGGCCAAAGACCTGGGGGTGGTGGTCGAGGTCAGGAAGGAAGTCGACCTGGAGGAGGAACTGCTGGTTGGCGGGGAAGAGGACCGCCCCGAAGACCTGGCCCCACGGGCCCCGGTGGTGACCCTGATGGGGCACGTGGACCACGGCAAGACGTCGATCCTGGACCACATCCGCCAGAGCAGCATCACCGAAGGTGAGCACGGAGGCATCACCCAGCACATCGGCGCCTACCGGGTGCAAAGCAACGAGCACGCCATCGTCTTTCTGGATACGCCGGGCCACGAGGCCTTCACGGCCATGCGGGCCCGGGGGGCTCAGGCGACCGACCTGGTCGTCCTGGTGGTGGCCGCCGACGACGGGGTGATGCCGCAGACCGAGGAAGCCATCAGCCACGCCCGCGCGGCGGAGGTCCCCATGGTGGTGGCCGTCAATAAGGTCGACCGTCCCGACGCCAACCCCACCCAGGTCAAGCAGCAACTTTCGGCTCTGGGACTGATGCCTGAGGAGTGGGGCGGGAAGACCATTATGGTGGAGACGTCCGCCATCACGGGTGAGGGCCTCAGCAGCCTCCTGGAGATGCTGGTGCTGGAGGCGGAGTTGCTGGAGCTGAAAGCGAATCCGAGCAAGCCGGCCCGGGGGGTGGTTCTGGAGGCCAAAGTGACGGCCGGCCGGGGGGTGGTGGCCACCGTCCTGGTGCGGGAGGGCACGCTGAGCGCCGGCAACACCATCCTCTGCGGCGAGAGTTTCGGGCGGGTGCGCAGCCTCACCGATGAGCGGGGTGAGGTCCTGGCAGAGGCCGGCCCCTCGACCCCGGCAGAGGTGACCGGCCTGACCGGTGTTCCTCAGGCTGGTGACCGGATGTACGTGCTGGGTGATATCCAGAAGGCAAAGGAGATCGCCTCTGGGCGGGAGCGTCGGCGTCGGCTGGCCGTGGTGGCACCTCGTCGTCACATCACCCTGGAGGACTTGAATGCTCAGGTGGAGGCCGGCCAGCGCAAGGAGTTGGCCGTTGTGGTCAAGGCCGACGTGCAAGGCTCGGTGGAGGTGATCAAAGAACAGTTGGGTCGGATAGGCACCGAGGAAGTGCGGTTGGAAATCCTCCACGCCGCCGTGGGCGACGTCAGTGAAGGGGACGTGCTCTTGGCCGATGCCTCCGATGCCGTCATCATTGGTTTCAACGTGGCGATGGAGCCGGCCGTGGCCTCGGAGGCCCGTCAGCGGGGGGTCGAGGTCCGCTTCTACCAGGTCATCTACGAACTGACCGACGAGATGCGTCGGGCCCTGGAGGGCATGCTGGAACCGGAGCGGCGGGAGGTCGCCCTGGGAGCGGCCGAGGTGCGCCAACTGTTCCAGATCTCGCGCCTGGGGACGATCGCCGGGTGTGCCGTCACCCGGGGGGTGATCCGGCGGAACGCCCGGGTGCGCGTCCGCCGGGACGACGAGGAGGTTTTTGAGGGGACCTTGGACTCGCTGCGTCGGTTCAAGAACGACGCGTCGGACGTGGCCGAAGGATACGAGTGCGGCATAAAACTCTCCGGCTTTAACGACCTCCGCGAGGGGGACGTAATCGAAGCCTACATCATCGAGGAAGTGGCTCGAACTCTGTGAGCCCGTCCCTGAGCGAAGTCGAAGGGAGACCGCCGCATGGTTGTGGGGATACTACGGCTGAGTCTGCTGCTGCGGGGCTCCCATTCACTGAAGGACAAGCGGCGGGTCGTGCGCGGACTCAAGGACCGGATTCGCGCCCGGTTCAACGTCTCCATCGCCGAAGTCGACTCTCAGGACAGCCACCAGAGGGCGGAGATCGGCGTGGCCATGGTTTCCAACGACTCGGTGCACGTTACCACCGTCTTTGACAAACTGGTGGACCTGGTCCGCTTCGTCCGCGGGGCGGAACTGCTGGACTATGAGGTGGAGATCCTCTGATGGTGTCCCGCCGGTTGCTGCAGGTAGCCAGGACGCTGCAACGGGAGATCAGCCAGGTGGTGCTGACTGAGTTGAAGGACCCCCGCATCGGGTTCGTCACCATTACCCGGGTGGAACCCGCGGCCGACATTCGCAGCGCCCGGGTCTACGTCAGCGTTTTGGGTGATGAGAAGAAGGAGCGCTTGGCTCTCCAGGGGCTCCGTCGGGCCGCCGGCTACGTGCAGGCGGCGGTGACCGAGCGGCTGCACATGCGCTACGCCCCGGTGCTGGAGTTCCGGGTGGACCCATCGGTCAAGGGCACGTCACGGGTCAGTCGTCTGCTTCAGGAGAGCGAGAGTGAGCGCCTTGGTTTCCCTCCGGGAGCTGCCGCTGGTGAAGAAGCGTCGGCGGATGAGTAGGTGGGTGCGTCGGCTGCGGTCGGTCTCGGCTCCGCCATCGCCTCCTCCTGAGCGCACGGCGGTGGACCAACTCGTGCTGGAGCACCTGGTCGACGAGCTGGGGCCGCGCCGGGCCGCGACCGGGTTCCAGGTCCTCAAGCGGGAGTTCGTCGATTGGAACGAGGTGCGGGTCAGTCGGCAGTCCGAGTTGGTCAAGGTGCTCGATGCCGTCAGTTTGACCAGCGACCAGGCCTTTACGGTGCGCGCTGTCCTCGCCAGGCTGTTCGAGCGGAACAACGCCCTCTCGCTTGACCACCTGCGGGGCAAACCGCTGCACGAGATCGACGCCGCGCTGGGGGCCCTCGGCGTCTCCATGCGGGCCCGCAACGCCACCGCCTTTCTCCGCCTGGGCGCCAATGTGCTCTCACTTTCGCCCGGCGGCCTGCGCGTGCTCAAGCGCCTGGGGGCGGTTCACGCATCGGCCGAAGGCGATGAGGCCCTGGAGGAACTGGCGCTGGTGGTGGCCGCCGATCGGCGGGCCGACTTCTACTGGCTGCTTTCTGCCCATGCCAGAGAGACCTGCAAGGAAAGGGGGCCGCTCTGCCCCGACTGTGTGTTCTTGAAGGAGTGCCCCACGGGCCAGAGCCGTACGGCTCGACCGCGTTCGACCAGGCCGGCCAGAGGCCGGCGGCCGGCTCCGGGGGCGCGTCGCTCCCCGCGCCGGGGAGCGGCCAAAGCCACTGCCGCCAAGCGCACCCGTAAGAAAGCGAAGGGGTAAAGATACCGTGGAGAAGGAGCGGCAGCCGAAGGTTCTCATCACCCTGGGCCTGCCCAAAGGAAGTCTGGAGGACCCCACCTTTGAACTGTTGCGCCGCGCCGGGTTCCGGGTCACGGTCGGCAGTCGGGCCTATTTCCCCGAGATAGATGACCAGGAGATCGAGGCCATCCTCCTGCGGGCTCAGGAGATCAGCCGATACGTGGAGGACGGGGTGCTGGACGCCGGTCTGACCGGCTACGATTGGGTGGTGGAGAACGGGTCCGACGTGGTCGAGGTCTGCGAACTATTCTATTCCCGGGCCACGAGCGGTCCGGCCTGTTGGGTGCTGGCGGTGCCTGTGGAGAGCCCGGTCAAGAGCGTGGAGGACTTGGAGGGGAAACTCATCGCCACCGAACTGGTGGCCACCACCAAGCGCTACCTGGCCGAGCGGGGCGTCTCGGCCAAAGTGGAGTTTTCCTGGGGGGCGACCGAAGCCAAGGCCGCCCTGGTGGATGCCATCGTCGAACTGACCGAAACCGGCCGCTCACTCGCCGCCAACTACCTCCGCATCGTCGATACGGTCATGGAGTCCACCACCAGGCTCATTGCCAACAAGCAGGCCTGGAAGGACGAAGAAAAGCGGACCAAGATCGAAAGCCTGGCCCTGCTCCTCCGGGGGGCGTTGGTGGCCCGGGATAAGGTGGGACTGAAACTGAACGTCTCCGCGGAGAACCTGGAGAAGGTGCTGGCTGAACTGCCGGCCATGCGCCAGCCGACGGTGAGCAGCCTCTGGGGGGGTGGCGACTGGCACGCCGTCGAGGCCGTTATCGACGAGTCAGTGGCCAAGGTGATCATTCCCCGGCTCAAGCGGCTGGGGGCCGAGGGCATCATCGAGTACCCGTTGAACAAGGTGGTTCCGTAGCCGCCGGGCGGAGCAGTGCGTGTGCGAGGTGTGTGGATGAGGCGCTGGCTGTTGGTGATGGCGGTCCTGCTCTGGGGCTGCGCGGGTGTCCCGATGGAGGGAGCCCGCGAGAAGGAACCCAGCCCACCACCACCACCACCACGTAAGGTCCTTCGTCAGGTCAAGGTGGAAGCCTACGCTTCCTATGCCCAGGGGGTGCTCCTGGAGGCCCGCGCCGACCGACTTTTGGCTCAGGCCCGGAGACTGGCCTTTCTGGACGAGACACTGGCCCAGGAAAAGCGCCGTCAGGCCGCCGAGTGCTGGGTCCAATCCCGCCAGGCGCTGGAGCGGGCCGTCGAACTGGACCCCGAGGGGCTGGCACCCCTTCGCCGGCTGGCCCTGGCCCTGACCCAGCGGGGGGAGTTCGAGGAGGCCATCCCCTACCTGGAGCGCATTGTCACCGTGGCTCCCGATGACTTCCACACCCGCGCCGAACTGGCTCGGCGCTATGAGACGATGGACCGGCTCGCGGAGGCTCGGCGCGAGTACCGCCTTGTCTTGAGGACGGCTTCCGGTGCGTCGCAGGACTGGCTTGTTGCCAAAGTCTACCTGCCCTTGGCCAGGGTGAGCGAGCAGTTGTACGGGCTGGCGGCTGCGGTGGAGCCGCTGGCCGGGGCGCTCGACGCCGGGGCCGAGGCCCGTCTGGTTGAGGCAGCCGCGAGGCGGCTGGTGGTGTCGGCGCAGAAGGAGGAGGATTTCATTGAGCGGGCCGAGAAGGCGGTCCGGGCGGAGTCCCGGGGTTTCGGTTTTCAGTACCTTATGGGCTGGATCGCGTTTGCTCGGCGGGATTGGGCCGCCTCGGCCGCGTACCTGGAGCGTGCCGTCGAGGCGAAGCCGGACTCCTGGCCTGCCTACGTACATCGGTGCCTGGCCCTGGCGGAGTTGGGTGAGGTGGAGGAGGCCCTGGCCGAGTTGGAGGAGGCTCCTCGGAGTGACCTGGAGCCTGGGACCGTCGAAATCCTGAAGGGCTCGATTTTGCTGGGCGCCCGTCGCTACCAGGAGGCTCGCCAGACCCTCGAAGAAGCGGTTCGCCTGGCCCCCAGAAACATCCTGGTCCGTCACCAATTGGCCGGCGCCTATGAGAAGCTGGGTCGGCTGGATGACGCCATAGAGATGCTCAAGGTCAACCTTACCCTCGACCCCAACCACGCTGGCACTCTCAACGCCCTTGGCTACTTCTACGCGGAGAAGAGCGTGCGATTGGCCGAGGCCGAGCAACTGATCCGTCGCGCCCTGTTCCAGGACCCGGACAACGGCGCCTACCTGGACAGCCTGGGCTGGGTCTTCTTCAAGCAGGGCAGACTGGACCAAGCCCTGGAGGTGCTCACCCGAGCCGCCCAGCGTTCGCCTGACCCCGTCATCTACGAACACCTGGGTGATGTGTACCTGGAGCACGACCAGCCCCAGGAGGCGGCCCGCTGGTGGGAGCGCGCCCTGGAGCAAGACCCCGAGGCTGCCTCGCCCCGGCGGAAGTTGGAAGCCCTCCGCGCGCGGGGGAGTTCCCAGGGGGTCCCAGAGCAGGCCCCGCAGACCACGGAGTGAAAGCAAACCGATGGCAGGACACAGCCACTGGGCCGGTATCAAGTACCAGAAGGCCGTCGCCGACACCCGTCGGGGAAAGCTCTTCAGCAAACTCGCCCGCCGAATCATGACCTCCGCGCGCACCGGTGGCGGCGACCCCGAGGCCAACCTCGAACTCCGCTACGCCATCTCCGACGCCCGGGCCGCCAACATGCCCAAGGGCAATATCGAGCGGGCCGTCAAGAAGGGCACGGGGGAGTTGGCCGGGGTCGACTTCGTCGAGATCATCTACGAGGGCTACGGCCCCGGAGGCGTGGCGGTCATGGTCCAGGTCCTCACCGACAGCCGCAACCGCACCGTCAGTGAGATCCGCAAGGTCTTCGAGCTCCGGGGAGGCAACCTGGGCACTACGGGCTGCGTGGCCTGGATGTTCGAGCGCAAGGGGCTCATCCTCATCGAGGCCGAGGAGGTGGAGGAGGACGACCTGCTGGCCGTGGCCCTGGAGGCCGGGGCCGAGGACCTCAAGGCTGCCGGCGAGGTCTACGAGGTCACCTGCGCGGTCAGCGAGTTCGCTTCGCTGCGCCAGGCCTTCGAGAAGGCCGGCTTCACGCTGCGGTTGGCTGAGGTCAGTCAGGTTCCCACCCAGACCGTAACCCTGGACCGGGAGGGGGCGCGGCCGGTCCTCAGACTCCTGAGCGAACTCCAGGATCACGACGACGTGCAGCACGTCTATTCCAACTTCGAGGTGGCCGACGAGGTGCTCGCCAGCCTGAAAGCGGAACTCTAACCGCCAGCGTCCCCTCCCTCACCTACACCGAGCCTTTCGAGGCGCTCCCTCAGTTCGGCCTGTTGTTCCGCGGTGAGTTTGCGCACGTTCTGGGTCATGAGGCGGGTGAGCCGAAGCGCCTCGACGTATTCGCGGGCGGCACCGTCCCCACGCCCCAGCGCCTCGTAGAGCGTGCCCAACTCCATGCGGAGCAGGGGCCAGGTCGGGTACCGGGTCAGCGCCTGGCCGTACGCTTGCTCGGCCTGCTCCAGCAGTGATCGTGCCCTCGCAGCCCCGGCGGCGGGGCCCATTTTCGCGGCCCACGAGCGATAGAGGCTGGCTAACTGATAGTAGCCCTGGAATGATTCGGGCCGGAGTGCGATGACTCGTCGCCAGAGTTCTTCGCCCCGACGGAAATCTTTCTCCCTGCCTCCCGCCAGTTCTGCCCGGCCGCTGTGAATTGCCGCCAGTTGGCGGAGCGCTTCGAGGTCGTTCGGCCATCGACCGAGGGCACGTTCCAAGCGGCGGACGGCTGTCTCGGGGTCGCCCGCAGAGAGAGACTGCTTGGCCAGTTCTTTTTCCCCCTGGACCTCGATGAGCGGACGAGCCAGGCCCCGGGCGTAGCCGATCGTGGCCACCAGGGCCAAAGCGCCGAGGGCCAGCGCTGCCCGGCCTGAAAGGCGCACCCTGCGCACCTTGCCCCTCGGCTCCCACACCACCCCGGCCAGAAGCACCACCAGGGCGGTGGTGATGCCCGGGGCATAGAGGTCGATGTCGGCCGAGCCGTGGACCAGGAAAGCAACCACCCCCAGCACCAGACCCCAGCGCAGCCCCGTGCCCGCCCGCGCCAGCAGGCGGGCCGGGGCTGAGTATATGAAAAAGATGGCCGTGGCCAGCCACAGCCCGCTCAGGGCCCAGCCCAGCGGCCCCGACCAGGCGCTCTCCAACCAGCGCACCAGGGAGAGTGCCAGGACTCCGGCGATCACCGCGTAGACGCAGGGCTTCAGCCGGGGTATGGGGGGCTCCGGTTTCGCCCTGCTTCCAGGACTCTCCTCGGAAGTGGTGGCCGGTGGACGGGCCGCGCCGAGCGCTAAGCCCAGCGCTGCCGCCATCACCGAGACCAGGGCGATGAGTCCCACAATCCCCATCTCCACCCACGCCTCCAGCCACATGTTGTGGGGCAGGTCGACCTCGTGAGCGGAGGCCAACTTCTCTTGCAGGTAGTAGGGCTCGAATCGGCCGATGCCCACGCCCCCCCAGGGGTGTCTGCCGATGACGCGGAGTGACCCGTGCCAGAAGCCGAGCCGCACCCCGACAGAGTCGTTTCGGAGGACCCGGGCAGAGATATCGGCCTCCAGCAGCCACCAGCAGAAGAGCCCCCCGACGATGCAGGCTCCCAGGAGAAGAATGGGCCAGAGGCGCCTGAGCCGCGGCCAGGCCAGAAGCAGCAGCGGCCCCAGGATCAGAGCCGCGATAAGCGCCAGCCAGGCTCCCCGCGCGCGGCTGACCCAGAGGGCGCAGATGCCGGCCACGAGCATCACCAGGTAGGCGAGGCCGGAGGTGCGCTCCGTCCTGCCCCTGGTTGCTCGCACGTAGTCGAAGAAGTAGCCGGCCAGCACCGGGAGCAGAAGCACCAGGTAGCCGCCCAGGCTGTTGCTCATAAGGAAGGTGGAGAAGACTTCCCGTCCCTCGACGCGATCGACGAAACCGGACCAATCATCCGGACTGACGCCTAACTCCCGGGCCACCCGCACGGGGTTCTGGGCGATGTCTCGGATCATCTGATCGAATTCCCAGAAATACTGGTAGAGGCCGTAGACCACCACGACGAAAAAACTGGTCAGTGCCAGGAAGAGGAACAGTTGTCTCTCCCGAAGTTCCAGCCTCAGTTCGACCAGGAGCAGGGCCAGAAGCAGCAGCGACAGGTAGTCCAGCCCCCGCAGCACGGCCGTGGGCTGCCAGCCCCCTCGAGCCAGACCCCACAGTGCGGCTAGGGCAAAGAGCAGCAGGGCCGCATGTAGCGGGGTCGACACCACGGGCAGGCGCCGGTCCAGGGCGTGGGTGATGAGCACCAGGCTCATAGCCAAGACCAGCAGGGCAGCCGTCACCGCGGTGAGGGCAAAGTCGGTGGGAGTACCGGCGAACAGTGGTCGGATGGCTACCACCACGGCGACCAGCAGCAGGGCGCTCAGCCACAGACCTCGAGACAGAGGCGTCTGCCGGGGGGCGACAGGCACGAGGGGGCCTGCGCGTGTCGAAGGCCGGGCCACTTACTGCCTCCTCGCAGCCGAGACCTCAAGGAGCACGATCACCCCGAGGATGGCCAGGGCCTGGGCCAGCATGACCAGAGCGGCCTGGGCGTTGAGGAGATACAGGAGTGTGGCCGTGACACCGATGGCCGAGGCCAGCAGGACGATGGTGAACACCGCCAGGGCCGGGGGCATACCCAGAGCCACCAGGCGGTGGGAGAAGTGGCGCTTGTCGGCTTTCAGTGGGCTCTCGCCTGCGCGCAGTCTCAGGATGACCACCGAGGTGACGTCGTAGATGGGGATGGCAAAGATGAGCAGGGGCAGAACGATGGGGAAGATGCGGTAGCGGGCCGGGTCGACGCTGGAGTAGAACTGGAACTCGATGGCCAAGGTGGCCAGAAGAAACCCGACGAACAGGCTGCCTGCGTCACCCAGGAAGATGGTGGCCTTGGGGTAGTTGAAGAGGAGAAAGCCGGCCACCGCCCCCACGACGATGGCCAGCAGAACGGCCACGAACACCTGCTGGCTCTGTACGGCCACGGTGAAGAAGATGGCTCCGCTGACACAGGCCAGTCCGCCACAGAGACCGTCCATGTTGTCCAGGAAGTTGAAGGCGTTGGTCAGGCCCACCACCCAGAGGACGGTCAGAGCCAGGCTCGCCGCCCACGACCCCAGGAATGCGGTAATGGCAATACCTTGTCTGAAGACGAAACCGGCCACCAGGAGTTGAAAGAAGAGCTTGGTCCAGGCCGACAGCCCCCAGCGGTCGTCCACCAGCCCCACCAGCAACAGGAAGGTGGCGCACCCCAGGATGACCAGTAGCCGACTGCCGGGCGCCGTGAGCGCCGTCCAGACCTGGCCGAAGTACGCCGTGGGCGGCCCTTGTGGATCGACCTCCCCTTCGGCAGTTCCGTATGCCCAGGCGGCCACGGCCACAACCGCCAGCCCAACCAGCACGCTGAGATACACGGCCACGCCGCCGCCGTAGGGGATGGGTCTGCGATGGAGTTTGCGCTCGCCCGGATGGTCCACGTACCCCAGCCGGGGCGCCCAGCGGCGGGCCAGCAGCGTGAGCGTGGCCGAGCAGGCGAAGGTGACCAAGGCCAGTATCAGAAAGATGGCGATCATGGACTGTGTCGTCCGTCATGGAGGTCCAGGTCCGCTTGGCGTGTCCCAAATGCTATTGACCGGGCGTCGGGGCGTCAACATTTTTCTTGTGGGGTCTCCGACCTCTCCGGTCGCTTCGCTCCCTCCGATTCGCAGGCCCCCCGGCGTAGTAGTTGCCGGCGCAGTGGTACAACGTACTGGCTGACTTGCCCGAGCCTTTGGAGCCGCCCATCGATCCGGGCACGGGAAAGCCGGTAACCCCTGAGGACCTGGCTCCCATTTTCCCGCGCAGTCTTATCGAACAGGAGGTTTCTACTGAGCGGTGGATCGAAATCCCCGAGCCGGTGCGGGAGATTTGGTCCATCTGGCTGGACTGTACCGTCTACCCCCGGCCCTCGCTGCCTGGTTACTTGTTGCTCGGGCCGTAGCGCTTGAGTTTGCGATAGAGGGTGCGCTCGCTGATGCCCAGCATGCGGGCCGCTTCCTTGCGGTCCCCATCCGTGTGTTCCAGGGTGTGGGCGATGAGTTCCCGTTCCACCTCTTGCACCGTCCTTCCGGCCAGTTGGGCTACCGGACTTCGGCCGGGGGGCAGGGCCAGGAGACCCTCGGTGGCCACGGCCTCGACGATGTCGGTGGGGACGTCCTCCACGTCCAAGACCGGCCCGCCGGTCAGCACCACCATGTTCTCGATGCAGTTGCGCAGTTCGCGCACGTTGCCCGGCCAGTCGTAGTGGTAGAGGACCCGGCGAGCGGCGTCGGTGAGGCCGGTGACCTGCTTGGTGTGCTTGGCCGTGAAGTCGGCCAGGAAGCCCTCGAGGAAGAGGGGAATGTCGGCCTTGCGCTCACGCAGCGGTGGCAGGGGGACGGTGATCACCTTGAGCCGGTAATAGAGGTCCTGGCGGAAGCCCCCTTGCTTGATGAGTTGTTCGAGGTCCTGGTGGGTGGCGGCGACCAGGCGGACGTCCACCGTGAGGGGTTGGTTGCTGCCCAGCCGACGGACCTCACCCGACTCCAGGGCGCGCAGCAGTTTCACCTGAGTCCCCGGAGGCATGTCGCCCACCTCGTCCAGGAACAGGGTGCCGCCGTCGGCGTACTCGAATACGCCCGCCCGTCGGCTGGAGGCGCCGGTGAAGGCTCCCTTCTCGTGGCCGAAGAGTTCGCTTTCGATGATGCCTTCGGGAAAGGAGGCCACGTTGAGGGCGACGAAGGCTGCGCGGTTCCGGGGGCTGTTCTGGTGGATGGCGTTGGCGACCCGTTCCTTGCCCGTGCCGGACTCGCCGACGATGAGCACCGTGGCGCTGGTCGGGGCAATGCGCTGGAGCAGGGCCACGACCTTCCGCATTTGGGGGGTGTTGCCGGTAATGCTTTCAAAGCCGAACCGCTCGTCCAGTCGGCGACGGAGTTGCTGATTGGTGCGGGTGAGGTTGGTTCCCTGGGCCGCTCGCTCGACCGCGGTCCTGAGTTCGCCGATGTCCAGAGGCTTGACCAGGTAGTCGAAGGCGCCTTGCTTGAAGGCGGCCCGGGCCGAGTCAATGTCGGCGTAGGCGGTGATGAGGATGACCTTGGCCTCGGGGTTGAGTCGGCGGGCCTCCCGCAGTACGGCCATGCCGTCGGCCCCCGGCATCTTAAGGTCCGTGACCACCACGTCCGGGGCGTGGCTGGTGAGCCCTTCCAGGCCCTCGGGGCCGGAGACAGCGACCGCGGTCTCGAAGCCGGCTCGCTCCAGGGCTTCAGCCGCGGCCTCCGCGTGAGCCGCCTCGTCATCAATGACCAGCACACGAATGTGTGGGCTCATGGGCGCTCTTTCCGTTTGGCGTACGAGCAGGCGGACATTCCACACCCGTCGCCCGACCTGTCCGCCGACCCGACCCCCCGCCGCCCTTCGACTTTGCTCAAGGTGGTGAGCCTGTCGAAGCAGCACCAGCCTGATGAGGCAAGAACGCCTCGCCTGCGAGGCTTCGAGGTCGGGTCAACTACGCCGAGTCGTCTGGGGCTTCGGGGCTGTCTTCGGCCGCTTCCTCCACCGGCAGGACAATGGTGACCTGGGTGCCACGGTTGGGCTGGCTGCTCAGGTGCAGGGCGCCGCCGTGCTCCTGAACGATGCGACGGGCCGTTGGCAGTCCCAGTCCGGTCCCCGTCTGCTTGGTAGAGTAGTAGACGCGGAAGACTTTGTCAACTTCGTCGGGGGGAATGCCACACCCGGTATCGGTAAGCCTGACGGTGACGGTGGCGCCGTCGGTTTCCGTCTGGACGATGAGTTCCCCGCCCTCGGGCATGGCCTCGAAGCTGTTGACGATGAGGTTGAGCAGGGCCTGTTTCAGCAGGTTGACGTCCAGCGGAGCCCGAGGGACGTCCGGGGCGAACTGGTAGCGGATTTCGACGTTCCGCCGCAAGCCCTCCGGGCGGACGAACTCCAGGAGTTCGTCCAGGACGTCGTTGAGGTTGGCCGGCTCTCGCTCCAACTGGCGCTGACGGGCAAATCGAAGGTAGTCGTTGAGCACGTCATTGAGCCGCTCGACTTCCCGGCGCAGCACCTGCACGCGACTTTGCATCCTGGGAGCGGGGACGCTATCCGGATTCTCTAAATCTTCTGCCAGCAGTTGGAGGTTGAGTCGGAGAGTACTCAGGGGGTTCCTCACTTCGTGGGCCAGGCCACTGGCCAGGGCGCCGACAAAGGCCAGGCGCTCGGACTGGCGCGCCCGGGCCTCCAGGGAGGCGGCCCGCTGGAGGGTCCGCTGGTAGTACCCGCGAGCCAGAACTACCATGGCGCCGCCGCCGATAGCCACACCAAGCAGAACCCAGGCCCACACCACCCACCCCCTGCTTCTGGCCTCCGGCCCGGTCGCTCAGCCCCGTACTCGTGGCCTGCCGCGGCGGCCGGCGCCAGCAATCCTCCTCGACCCTCTGCGGTCAGCGGGAAGAGGAGCCGCCGGACCGGGGTCGACGGTCACGCGCGGGCCGGTCACGACGACGCTCCCGTTCGCCCTTTTGCTGTCCGCTCTCGGAGTCCTCACCGCTGCCGCCTTCGTCCCGCAGGACGGCCTTTCGGCTGAGCCGGATGCGGCGCTGGTCGTCGATGCCGATGACCTTGACCCTCATCTCCGCGCCCACGCGGGTGACGTCCTCCACGTTTTCGACAAAACTGTCCGCGAGTTCGGAGATGTGGACCAGGCCCTCACGACCGGGGAGGACCTCCACGAAGGCCCCGAAGTTCTTTACCGAGGTCACCCGTCCGTCGTAGATTCTGCCCACTTCCACTTCGGCGGTGAGTTTCTCGATGGCTTCGCGCGCGGCCTCGGCGCCGGCCGCCGTCGGCGAGGAGATGGCGATGGTGCCATCGTCCTCGATGTCGATCTGTGAGTCGGTCTCCTCCTGGAGTTTGCGGATCACCCGGCCTCCGGGGCCGATGACCGCGCCGATCTTTTCCGGGTCAATGTGTATGAGCACAATCTTCGGAGCGTACTCGGAAGTGGATTCCCGTGGCGCGGGCAGAGCCGAAAGCATGGTTCGCAGCACCTGCAATCGTCCCTCCCGGGCCTGGGCCAGTACCTGGCGCAGCAGGCTTTCAGTCACCCCACCCGACTTGACGTCCAACTGCAGGGCGGTGATGCCGTGCTGAGTGCCGGCCACCTTGAAGTCCATGTCGCCACAGTGGTCCTCGACCCCCAGGATGTCGGAGAGGATGACCTGTCGCTCGCCCTCCTCCACCAGGCCCATGGCGATCCCGGCCACGGGGTCGCGGATGGGAACCCCCGCATCCATCAGGCTCAACGCCCCACCGCACACCGAGGCCATGCTGGAGGACCCGTTGGACTCCAGGATGTCGGTGACCAGCCGGATGGTGTAGGGGAACTCGTCCTGGGGTGGCACGACCACCTGGAGCGCCCTCTCGGTCAGGACACCGTGACCGATCTCGCGGCGACCGGGCCCGCGTATGGGCCGGGTTTCGCCCACACTGAACGGTGGGAAATTGTAGTGGACGATGAAGTGCTTCTTGTACTCGTCGAGGAGGCCGGTGATGCGCTGTTCGTCGTAGGAGGTGCCCAGTGTGGTGAGCACGATGGCCTGGGTCTCGCCACGGGTGAACAGCGCCGAGCCGTGGGTGCGGGGCAGTACTCCTACTTCACAGGTGATGGGGCGGATGTCGGTCGGCCCGCGACCGTCGATGCGCCGACCCTCCAGGAGGTGTCGCCGAACGATCTCGCTCTCCACCTCGGACATGGCCTCGGCAACCTGTGAGGCGGTCACCGGCTTGCCGGTGGGCGGTTCCTCGGTTGCGAGTTCCTCTGCGGCCTGTTGGCGAAGTTCCTTGAGGGCTGCCTGGCGGGCCACTTTTCCGGTGGTGAAGCAACGGCGCTCCAGTTCGGTTCCGTAACGGCTGCGTACCGTGTCCACCAGACCCTCGGGCAGGAGCACCAGTTCAGGTTTGAACTTGGCTTTGTCACAGCGGCCGGCGAGGTCGGCGATGACCATGGCCAACTGCCGAGCCGCCTGCTGGCCGAAGAGCACGGCTTCGGTCATGCGGTCCTCCGGCACCTCCTTGGCGCTGGCCTCCACCATGACCACCTTGTCTTTGGTGGCCGCCACCACCAGGTCCAGGTCGCTCCTGCTCCGCTGAGTGTGGGTGGGGTTGAGGACGAACTCACCGTCCACCAGGCCCACGCGCACGCAGCCGATGGGTCCCTGGAAGGGGATGTCGCTCACGGCCAGAGCCGCGGAAGCGGCGTTAACGGACAGGACGTCAGGGTCGTTTTCCTTGTCCGCGCTCAGGACGCTGCTGATGACCTGCAAGTCGTTGATAAACCCCTTGGGGAAAAGGGGCCTGAGGGGTCGATCGGTGAGCCTCATGGTGAGGATTTCTTTGGTAGTGGGTCGACCCTCCCGTTTGAAAAAGCCGCCGGGGATCTTGCCGGCGGCGTAGGTCTTTTCCCGGTAGTCGATGGTCAGGGGCAAGAACGGGAGTTCTCGTGGCGTGCCGGCCACCGCCGCGGTCAGGACCACGGTGTCGCCAAAACGCACTTCGGCTGCACCATTGGCCAGTTTGGCCATGACTCCGGTCGAGACGGTGAACTTCCGTCCACCCAACTCGTGTTCCACACTAAACTTCACAGTTCACCTCCAGGTGGTTGCCAGTTCCAGGCGTCGGTGCAGGGGAGAGGCGGATGGGCACGGGCGTCCCCCCCGGCGACAGATGGGAGACGTTCCCGCAGATCGCCCGGTTGAGTGCCCGGGCCCTGCCACGGGATGAAAGCGAGGTCGTGCGTGTCGTCTCTCGTGTATGCACCTGGGCGCGTGTTACCTTCGCAGGCCCAGCTGCTGGATGAGATGCTCGTAGCGTTGCTTGTCGGTTCTCGCCAAATACTTCAAGAGGTTGGCTCGATGACCTACCAGTTTGAGCAGGCCCCGCCGCGAACTGTGGTCCTTCTTGTGTACTTGGAGATGACCACTGAGGTGTTTGATGCGTTCCGTCAGAAGCGCAACCTGGACCTCGGCGCTACCCGTATCCTTGTCGTGCAGCTGGAACTGGCTTATGATTTGCTGTTTCCTTGTGTCCCACTCTTCCAACATCGATATCACTTTCCCACCACACAGTTCCTTCTCGACTCTCTTTCCTCCTCCTCACTTTCACATTCCATTCTTCTTCCCTTTCTCGTTGCTATCATGATACCGCGACGGCCGTCCCCGGCGCAAGAGAAAAAACCGTCCGGGCTCGCCGGCTCACTCCAGCTGTCGGCGGTCCACCCGGATGGCTGCTTGCCCCGCGACCGGGCAGACGTACTCACACTGCCCGCAGCCGATGCAGTGGGCGGCGATGACGTAGGGTCGGCGGATGGTAACATCCTCGGCCAGGCCCCCCTGGGCGTCTGTCGGGCTGCGCCCGTGGCCGGCTGCCCGTCCGCCTGCGCGACCGCGGCCCCCGGGCTGGTAGAAGTGAATGGCTTTGCCGGGCACCGGGCAGTGCTCCTCGCACTTGCCGCAGTTCTTGTCCCACACCCAGGGGATGCACTTGGAGCGGTTGATGTAGGCGGTGCCCATGTTCCAGGTCACCTTCTCCTGGAGCGGGAGCCTTTGGATGGCCCCGGTGGGGCAGACCAGGCCGCAGAGGTTGTTGGTGGGCTGGTCCGGGTCGTTGCACTCGTAGATGCAGAAGCCCATTCTGGGTACCAGCCTGGGCGTCCACAGGCCCTCCAGACCTTCCTCCAGCCCGGTGGGCTGGATGGCCTTTTCCGGGCAGACCTTCATGCACTCCCCGCAGCGGATGCATCGGCGCAGGAACTCCTCCTCGGGCCGGGCGCCGGGGGGGCGAATGAGACGCGACTCGCCGCGCCTCCGCGCCGCATTCAGTCCGAGAACGGGCAGCGCCAGCAACCCCAGGGCGCCGGTCTTGAGCAGGAGCCGACGGTCGGGCAGAACCGGGAACCGCTCCTCTCTGCCGGTCGGCAGGGCGGGGCTGATAGATATGGCGTGCGTTGGACAGGAGCCCACGCAGAGCCAACACAGCGTGCACTCCTCGGGGCTGACCCGGCGGTCTTTGATCGCTCCCACCGGACAGACCCGTTCGCAGGCCTGGCAGTCGGTGCAGCGGTCGTCGATGCTCACTCTGACGGCCCGGGTCTTGGCACACAACCCCAAAAGCGCCCCCAGCGGGCACAGGTTCCGACACCAGAAGCGCTTCTGATAGAAGAGCACCAGAAAGAGCCCCAGCAGTATCCCGGCGAAGAGGCGCTGTTGCTGGAAGACCGGGGAGAGGAAGGCGTCTTCCCGCCGCTTGGCGTGGGCGTTGATGAGTTCCTGGGCCGGGTAGAGCCTGTCGCTCAGACCCTCGCTCCTCTCAATGAGTGGGAGCAGCGTGTGCCGGTAGGTGAAGTCGGCGGCCGGGTGCACCACCAGGCCGTAACTGCGGGTGGCAATGCTCAGGGGGTCGAGCCAGCCGACCAGTTGCACGCCAAAGAGCGCCCACAACACCACCAGCGCCAGCAGCAGGTACTTGAGGCGGGCCAGCCGGGGGGTGTGGACGGCCCGCGGTCGACGACGCGAAATGAAGATGCGGTCGAAGATATCGAAGGTGCTCCCCAGCGGGCAGACCCACCCGCAGAACACCCGTCCAACGAGAAAAGCCAGCCCCAGGACCACGGCTGCGGGCCAGAGGAGCCCCCAGAGAGCGCCCACGCTCCGGGTCGCCAGCATCGTCGCCGCCGCAATCAACGGGTCCAGCCTCATGAAGGTTTCGGGCGGAAGTTTCCAGAGGGGTTTCCATACCACGGCGGAAAAGACCTTGACGGCCGCCGAGCCCAGGCCCCCTGACCGCTCCACCAGGGGCGAGAAAATGCCCAGAACTTCTTCGTGAAGCGAAGCGTCGAACGGGTACATGGCCCGGGAGAGCAGAAAGAGGAAGAGGAGCAGGAACAGGGCCTGACTCACCCGGCGAAGGTGCTTCATCTGGTGCCTTTCACTGGTGTGGTTGCGCGCACCGGGCTCAGGCCTTTCGCGCCGTCATCCGGGAGAGGTCGGTCTCGCCCAGACCCATCTCGCCGGCGGCCTTGATGTAGCCGAAGAGCCCACCCGCGGGCAGGTTCTCGAAGGGGAGGGTCTGAGCCGCATAGGCGTCGGCGGTGACCTGGTTGACGCCGGCGATGATGGTGTCGACGGAGCGCAGGTCGTCGGGTGAGGTGCCCTGGGGTCCGTGAGCCACCATGATGCGGGTGGCGTCGATGATGTTGAGGTCGGGCTGGATGAGGGTGCTGACGTCGGCAAGTTTCTGGTGGATGTCGATGTGGATGTCACCCCGTTCGCCGCCCATGACGCCCATCAGGTTTTTCATGGCCATGGTGAGGACGGCCTGGTTGTGGCTCTTGGCCACCGGGACGTTGATGAAGACGTCGGCCTCCAGGGCGTAACGGTGGAAGGGCCAGCGGGTGAGCGCCTTGCCCTCAGGGATGCTGGTGTCCACGAAGTCGCTCGACTTGACGTGCTCGACCTTGGCGCCGGCACTCTCAGCCGCCCGGCCGATGCCACTTCGGCGGTAGGTGCGTCGGCTGTCCTCGCAACTGCGGTCGAAAACGACCACCCGACGAGCGCCCGCCCGCAGGCAGGCCTTGACCACTGTGGCCACCACCTCCGGATGGGTGTTCGCCCCCTGGGCCACCGAACGGTTCCAGGCGATGTTGGGCTTGACCGCCACCAGGTCGCCTTTCTTGACGAACCGGCCCATGCCTCCCACTGCCTCCAGCACCGCCTCGGTGTTGGCGACCGGTCCCCGGCCGTCGGCCACGGCCACCACGGAGTCCAAGTCAGCCAGGCCTTCGGGACGTCGGCGGGGCTGCCCTGCCGACTGCGCCCAGGCGTCGCGGAGCAGCGGGCGGGCACCACAGGCTACCCCCAGAGCGGCGAGCGTCCGCAAGAACTGCCGACGGCTGATGTGGCAGTGGCGGCTCGTCACAGTCAACTCCTCTCCTGGGTACCTCCGGTGGAGGCCCGGGCCCCGGGGCCAGGTGGCTACTCAGTCACGCGAGCCTTCACCCGGCTCACCGCCTCCTCAAAGGCCGACCGGGCCGCTTCAGAGGCTGAGGTCGTGGCCACCAGGTACCGCCCGACCCGGGTCACCAGGACGCTCGCGTGGGCGTAAGCCTCGAAAGCCGACTGGGCTGAAGCCTCTTCGGGGTAGCGGGTCACCGACAGGGCGAACCGCCCCTCGTAGGAGGCGACGACCATGTCGCATCTTTCATTCAAACCCAAGGCGTCGGGCTCGACGGCCACCGCCTGGAAACTCAGCCCCGAAAGGATGAGTGGCTTGTGCAGAAAGACGGGTGGATCGGTCTTGCGGCCCTCCCTCGGCAGCAGTGCCAGCAGGTCGGGAGGGGAGCCTTCCTCAGGTATCCGGTCGGCAACCCAGCGGGCAAAGGCCTCTTTGGTGGGGTCGGGTTCAGGCAGGTGGTCACCTTCGACGCTGACGTAGTAGGGACCTTTCCAAAACAGGTAGTTACCCAGGATGTTCTTGCCGTCGTGGCCCACCTGCACGGGCCGACCGCGTCTTGGCGAGTAGTACGAGTTGAGGCCGTAGGCGTCCTTTGACGTAGCCACCTGGAAGATGCTCACGGTCACGTACTGGTCTTTCTCGTTGACGTAGTCGGCGGTGGCGGCGGTGACGAAGTTATAGGTCATGTGCACCTCGCCGGCCCCGTCGATAAAGTCGAAGAGTTTGCGTCCCGGGTACTCCCGCACTTCCTCGTCCATCGACCACCCGGGCACCACCTGCGAAGGCGGTACCAGCGCGGTGACTGCCAGCGGCGGGTGCGGAGAGAGTTCTATCGCTGGAGGCTCCGCTGCGCTGGTGCATCCGGCCACCAGGGTGCAGCCGGCCAGGCACAGTCCCAACACCGCGCTTCTCTTCATGCCAGTCTCCTCGAGTTCCTTTTTTTATTGTAACTGATTTGGCGGGAGGAGTTCAAGCCCGGTGGCTGTGTGCGGTGGCGATCGGGATCTACTCCAGCAGTGCCTGCACGAAGGTGCGGGGTTCGAAGGGCTGGAGGTCGTCCGTGCCCTCACCCAGGCCGATGAACTTCACCGGAATACCTAACTGCTGTTGGATGGCCAGGACGATGCCTCCCTTGGCCGTCCCGTCCAACTTGGCCAGCACGATGCCCGTGACCTGCACCACTTCCTGGAAGATGCGGGCCTGGGAGATGGCGTTCTGCCCGGTGGTGGCGTCCAGCACCAGGAGCACCTCGTGGGGGGCCTGGGGGACCTTGTTGCCCAGCACCCGCCCGATCTTTTCCAGTTCGCGCATGAGGTTGGTGCGGGTGTGCACCCGACCGGCGGTGTCAACGATGAGCACGTCGGTCCCACGGGCGAGCGCGGCTTCGGCGGCGTCGTAGGCCACCGCGGCCGGGTCGGCGCCGGGCTGGTGCTTGACCACGTCGGCACCCACCCGCTCGGCCCAGATGAGCAACTGCTCGATGCCGGCAGCGCGGAAGGTATCACTGGCCGCCAGCAACACTTTTTTGCCCTCGTCGCGGAACATCTTGGCCAGTTTGGCGATGGAGGTGGTCTTGCCCGAGCCGTTGACACCGACGACGAGGATGACCGCCGGTGGCTCGGTCGGCAGGTGTAGGGAAGTGTCGACCGAACTGAACTGTTTGACAAAGTCCTCCTCCAGGAAAGCCAGCGGGCCCTCAGCGCTTGCCAGTCGCTTTTCCCGCACCGCGGTGCGCAGGTCCTCCACCACCCGGGCGACGAGGGTCGGGCCGATGTCGGCGCTGTAGAGCAACTCCTCCACCTCTTCCAGGGTGGCTTCGTCCAGTCCCCGGCTGAAGAGGTCGCGCAGTTGATCGGTGAGCCTGGCCCGGGTCTTGGCCAGTCCCTGGCGAAGTTTGCCGATGAGCGCGCGTAAAGGCATGTGCTCACGTCCTCTCACTTCTGCGCCACGCCTGGCACCTTCCCCGCCGCCGGTATAGGCGGCCGGGCCCGCCAAAGCGCTCAGACGGAACCGCCGGAGCCCGAAGGGACGCCGGCCTTCAGCCGGTGGACCGTCTCCAGGGAAACCGTCGCGGCCCCCACTCCCTGACTCTTGCGCTCGCCATGGTAGTCTGAGCCGCCGGTGGGAACCAGGTTCAGGCGACCAGCCAACTGGCAGTAGTAGTCAGTCAACGACCGGGGGTACCCCAGGTAGAAAGCCTCCAGCCCGTCCAGCCCGGCCTGCGCGAACTCTGTTATCTCCTCTTGGTTCGGCTCCCCACCCGGGTGTGCCAGCACGGCCACACCCCCGGCCCGGTGGATGAGGGCGATGGTCTCTTCCACCGGCAGGGCGTACTTGGGCACGTAGGCCGGGCCGCCGTCCCGAAGGAACCGGTCGAACGCCTCCTGTAGGCTGTAGGTCAGCCCCTCTCGGCAGAGGGCCTCGGCCACGTGCATCCGACCCAGCGCCCCCTGGTGGGGGACCTCAAGCACCGCCTCCGCATCGAGTTGGACACCGCACGCCCCGAGCCTCTCGACGATGAGGTCGATCCGCCGACGGCGCTCCCCGGTCATCCGGGCCAGCAGGGCCACCAGTTCGGGGTGGGAGGGGTCTATCCAGTAGCCCAGTATGTGGCGCTCGCCTCCGGCGTGGTCTGCCGTCAGTTCGGTGCCCGGGATGAAGCCGACGCCCAGTCGCCGGGCCTCTTCCTCGGCCTGGGAGAGCCCGGCCACGGTGTCGTGGTCGGTCAGGGCCACCGCCTCCAGTTGGAGTTGGGCGGCCAAGCCCACCACCTCCGCCGGCGAGGAGGTGCCGTCGGAGAAGTGGCTGTGGGTGTGCAGGTCAGCCCGTTTCCGGAGGCTCATTGCGCAGGGCCTTTGCGTGATCCAGGACGGCGTTGACCAGGCCGCCGGCTTCTTTGGACGCGAACCGTTTGGCCAGGGCCACTGCTTCGTTGATGACCACGGCCACCGGCACCTCAGGCTGGTGCAGGAGTTCGTAGAGGGCCAGTCGGAGCACCGCCCGCTCCACCAGCCCCAGCCGGGCTACCGACCAGTCGTGAAGGTGCCGCTGGAGCACGTCGTCCAGTTCGGTGCGCGCTTGCCAGACGCAGTGGGTCAGTGAGCGTGCCAGGTCGCCGGTGGGATCCTGGGGCTCCGCCAAAAAGGAGGAAACGTCTTCCCGGTCGCGCCCGCTGTCCAGTTGGTAGAGCGCCTGGAGGGCAAGGACACGAGCGCGTCGAAGTCGTCCGCGGTTCATTCGTTGGAGGAAGCTTCTGACCCGTACGTGGGCATATTGGCGAGCGGCTCTGAATGGCTCTCGCGTACGAGCTCAAAGGTGACAGGTACACTGCCGAACTGTATGATTACGTTTCTCGCGACCTCGGCCGGTGTCATCGGCAGCCCCTCAACATGCCCGTCAGCGAAGAGGACGTTCGTATAGTACCCTTCCCTGTCCCTGCTGTGGCCTCGACCCCAGAGAAAGGGCTTCTCTTCGAACATGACGATGCGTTCGGGTGGGAATTCGATCTCTGTGTGCGGTGGCAGGCCCAAGACATAGATGTAGCCGGTTTCCGGGCTGTCCAGATTGTTGAAACACTCTCGGCCCTCTAAATGAACGACAACGTCATCGAGGCTTGCCGGGAAGCTGTCCCCTTGCCGATTCGCATACATGAACAGAGCAATGCCGATGGTCTTGAGATTGCTCCTACTGTTCGGCTCCCACCCGGTCCGGACGCGACTGCGAGCTGGCAGCACCGCCAGTACGACGAGTACGGCCAGCACGACGGTGACGATTGCTGAGCCGAGGCTGAACCACCGCTTGGCAATCGCGAGAACAACCACCACTACAAGCGCCACACCAAGAACGCAGGTGCCAAGACGCTCTGGCAGCGGCACGAGGACACCCATGAGGACCTGACTGGCCGCTAGCGTGTCCGTCTTCGCCGCTCCCCACTCGCGTTCACGAGATTGTGGTACCGGACATGAGACTACTGCTGTGTGGAAGCGTCACGGCTCCCCGCTCTGGCATGCCCATGGCTCACCGGTCGGAGGCGTCCGTCGGTACCTGTTTGAGCAGATTGACCATCTCGACGGCGCTGAGGGCGGCCTGGGCGCCCTTGTTGCCGGCCTTGGTGCCGGCCCGTTCGATGGCCTGCTCCAGAGTGTCGGGGGTGATGACCCCGTAAGCCACCGGCACCCCAGTCGCCAGGGACACCTGGGCGATGCCTTTGGTGACCTCACTGGCGATGTACTGGAAATGCGGGGTGTCGCCTCGAATCACCGCGCCGAGACAGACCACCGCGTCGTAGCGGCCGCTGCGGGCCGCCTGCTGAGCCACCAACGGAATCTCGAAAGAGCCGGGCGTCCAGTACACCTCACAGTCCTGGTCCGCGGCTCCGTGCCGTCGCAGAGCGTCCAGGGCTCCTTCCAGCAGTTTGCCGGTAATGAACTCGTTGAATCGACTCACCACCAGGGCGAACTTCAACCCGGTGGCAATGAGCGAACCTTCCACGCGCGCGCCCACGATGCGGTCTCCTTCACTGGGAGCGTCCAGGGTTCCTCCACCTGAAGCCATTATACTCCACGGGGAGGTTGAAGCAAGCCCTTTTCGAAAGCCGGCCGCGACCCGCTCATATCCAACGACGGCTGGCACGGGCATCGGAGTGTGGCCGGGCGCCTCGCTGCGCTGCCGGGCATCAGTTACCCACAGGTCTGACGGCGGCCCCTCGCGCGAGATGTGACTTGCCTGCTGGGCGGGTCAGGGCGTAGAATCATCTTTGCTGCGGAAGAGCAGACAGGGCGGGGTCCTCGATGAGTGACAGGGACGTGGTTGACGAAACCCGAATGAGTCTTGGCGATCACCTGGAGGAGTTGCGCCGGCGCATCTTCTACAGTCTGGGTGCGCTGGTGGTCGCGTTCCTCCTCCTTTTCTTCCTTTTCCGGGAGCAGGCCCTGGCCCTGGTTGCCGATCCCATCGTGGACACCCTTGTCGGACTCAACTACGACGCCAGGCTGATAGCCCTTCGGCCTGAGGACAGTTTCCTGGCCCACGTCAAGGTAAGCGGTCTGCTGGCCCTGTTCCTGAGCAGCCCCATCATCATCTACCACCTCTGGGGGTTCGTGGCCGCTGGGCTCTACCCGAAGGAGCGTCGGTACGTGCACTTCATCTTTCCTTTCAGCACTGTGAGTTTCATCCTGGGTATGCTTTTCGCCTACTTTGTCCTGGTGCGCTTCGGGCTTCGTTTCCTCTACAGTTTCGGTGATGAAGCCCTGATCCGCACCACCCCCACGCTCAGGGAGAACATCAACTTCGTCATCAGGTTGTCCCTGGTGCTGGGTGTGGTGTTTCAGTTGCCGCTGGTGATGTTGGGGCTGGAGAAGATGGGGGTGGTCACGGTGAAGCAGTTGGCTGGTGGCCGCCGGTTCGCCCTGTTGGGTTGTGTGGTTCTGGGGATGGTGCTGACCGACCCCTCGGCGATCACCCAGTTGATGTTGGCCGGTCCCATGTACGCGCTCTACGAGGTGGGGATCCTGCTGTGTCGGTGGTTCGGATGAGGTCGCTCCTGTCAGTGTGTCGCCGGGTGAGCCAGTGGTTCATCCTTCTGGGGTGCCTCCTGGTGCTGGCTGGGTGTGAGGAGGAGGCCATTCTGGAACTGGCCTGGTCCCCGGACGGCCGCTGGCTGGCCTACGTACGGGGAGAGGGCCTCTACATCGCCCCGGTGACCCCCGCCCGTGCCCTCAAGGCCGATCTGCTGGTCGGGACGGTGCCGGAACCCCACTTCTCCTGGTCGCCAAGTAGCCGGGAACTCCTCTTCACGTCAACGGCTGAGGGAGGCTGGAACATTTGGCGGGCCCACCTCACCGAAGACGGCCGCTGGCAGCCCATCCAGGTGACCAGCCATCCGGCCAAGGACTGGGGCGCTGTGTTCGTTCCGGATGGCCGTCGGTTCGTCTACCTTTCCTACCGGGGCGGGCAGTGCGACATCTGGCTCAGGCAGTTGGCCGAAGGTCCATCTCGGCCGCTCACCGACGACCAGGCGGAGGAGTCGGCGCCGGGTTTCGGCGTGGACCGGGCGCTCTTATATTACCTGCGGACGACTGAGGGAGGGGTGGCTCAGTTGCGGGCGGTGGACCTCAACTCGGGGGCTCATGGAGTGGTGGCCGAGGGGCTTCGCGAAGTCAGTGAGGTGGCTGTCGCTCCCGGTCGTCAGCGGGTGGCGGTGGTTTCTGGGGGTGAACTGTTGGTGTACTCGTTGGCGCCGGGTAGTGGCCGGGGCTTTCGCCGGGCCGTCCGCGCGCGAAGTTGGAGCCGGCTGGGTGCGGCCCGCGATGTGGCCTGGTCCTTTGGCGGTGACCTGGTGGTTTTTGTGGACGGGACGGGCCGGGTTCGGGGGTACGCGTTCGAAGGTGGTCGTCCCTCCTGGGACGGGAAGTTTGCGGGCACGCTTCCCAGACTCGCGCCAAAGGATCGTTGTCTGGCCTGGGTGGTGGAGCCGGGTCCGGCCTCTGGTGGTGTGCCCGGCCTGCCGCTGCTCGGCGATCCGCGGTGGCAGCCGGAGCCGCAGGCCCCCCGCCTCATCCTCCTCGGCCAACTGCCAGTGGAACAGTACCAGTGTGTCTATGCCGAGGAGCCCACGCTGTTGGCTGCGGCCCGGGAGATGGCGGCGCTGGGCGACTTCGAAGGTGAGGCGGAGCTGTTGGGGGCGATACTGAAAGCACGGCCGGCTCAGCAGTCGGATGCCAATGCGCATTCGGCTTACGCCTTCGCCCTGGCCAAAGTGGGTCGGACCCGGGAAGCCATGGAGTGGGCTGATCGGCAGTTGAAGGACAGCCTGGCTGCGGGGGTGCTGGCCCTGGCCTACGCGAAGGACTCCGGGGATGCGCTGAAGGGCCTCGGCCGGTCACAGGACCCCTGGGCAGTGGAGATGGCCCGGCTGCTGGAAGAGTTGGATGGGGCCGACCGGGAGCGGTTGCGGGAGGCGGTGCGCTGGCGGCTGGAGGGACGGCACCGGGAAGCGCTCGCCTCCTACCAGAGGCTGCTTCGGCGGTCCCTTTCGAGGTCGGGTCGGTCGCTGCTGGTCTCGGAGGTGGCCGGTCTTCAGAAGGCCTTGGGTCGACGAGACCAGGCGCTGGCTTCGTTCCGTTGGCTGGCCCGCAACGCGCCGGTGGAGATGTTCGCCAAGGAAGCCGCTGGGGAGGCGAGTGCGCTGGCCGAGGAGTTAGGGCTACCGGCCGAAGCCCTCCAGTTTGCCCGGCTACACGCCCTGCACGCGAGAACACGAAGGGAGGAGTTTTTTTCGCGCCTGAATCAGGTTCGTCTGGGCCTGAAGAGCGGGAGCGCGAGCGGGCGGCAGGAGGCCCTGTCTCAGGTGAGTGAGGTGCTTGTGCCGCTGGTCGCGGCTGGCCTGGTCGGTACCGAGGAGGCCTTGAGCGCGGCCTGGGTGCTTGACCTGTATGGAGAACACGAGCAGGCGAACGCCATTCTTGCGCCTGTTTTCTCCGACCAGCGCGCGGAGCAGGTTGCCTTATCGAGTCTGGTCTCGGCGGCCCACTGGCTGCCTGAAGAGGTGGTGTTTGAGGTCAGGGCGGAGGCTCTGCCTGAGTGGTTGATCCGACGGTTGGAGTTGGCCTCCCGAGGGCTCGAGCCTGAGCGGCAGCAGCTCCTGGGGGCCGTCTTGCAGCTGGCTGCCAGCCCGCAGGCAACCACAGCGGCCTTGCAGGCGCTCTTGCACAGTCTGGGTACGGGCAAGGAGCAGCGCCAGGCGCGCGTCGGGTTGCTTTACCTGGCGGGGAATCGGGCCCTGAACGCCGGTCGCGTTGCCGAGGCGCTTCGCTGCTTCGCCGAGCTCTTCCAACTGAATGACCAGGACGCGGACGCCGCACATTTCCGCGCCCTGGAGAAGATGGTGGCCACCCGTGGCGACGCGGTCAGGGATTGGGTGCTGGCGCTGCGGGAGAGTCGTCTGTTAGTCTGGGCTCAGGTGGGAGAGCTGGTGGCCGCAGTGACCGTGCTGATGGGGCCGGAGGGAGGGCCAATGCCGGCCGCGTTGAGCGAGCGGCTGCCTCCCCCTCCCCGCCTCAAAGGTTGCGACCCGGAGTACGGACGCGCCGTCCTCGCGCGGTTTCTCGATGACCACCCGGAGTGGCCGCTCCGCAGCGCCGCCGGCTATTACGGCGCCAGCCTGTTGCCGGGCCCGCAGCGCATCCGGGCGTTACGAGCCCTCCTTCACGGGCATCCCGAGAGTTTGCATTGGGACGAAGCCAGGCGCATGATGGTTGACGACCTGGAGGACAGGGGTAACTACTGGCTGGCCGCGCGCTGGCTGGAGGAACTTCTTGAGGTGCGTCCCCAGGCCCGGGTGACGCTGCTCCAGGAAATCGCCAGCCTCTACGGCTCACCGTTAAAGGAACCGTCGGTCGCTGTCGCCTGGGCCAGGCGGGCAGCCACCGAAGCCCAGGGGACGGGCCTCTGGCCCGGGGCCCAGTGGGCTCTGGTCGGGACTCTGGGTAAGGCGGAACTCTGGTCCGAACAGGCCGAGGCGGCCGCTGCGCTGATTGACGAGGCTAAGGACTCCGAGTGGGTCAGGGGCGGCGAGGCCCTGCTCGCTCGGGCAGAGGCCCTGGAGCAGGCTGAGGACTGGGAGCAGGCCGGGGATGCCTATCTCGAGTTTATCGAGATCTTCCCCAACCATGAGCAGTTGGAAGATGGGAGTCTGCTGGTGCGGATCATCCCCCACCTGTCTCTCTCGGGTCTTCGGGGACTCTACCAGACCCAGCCCGAGATGGTGCGGGTGGCGCTGCCCGACCTGGATCGGAGCCACCGTGAGCGAGTTCTCAGGCTCATCCCCGAACTGGCCGAGTCGGCCGCCAGCCGATGACGGGGGTGGCTCCAGTTTCCCTTTTGGGCCGGCTCGCCAAGCACCTGCTCATCCCTTGGACGAAGGTCGGTGCTCACTGCTCGGGCCCGCTGGGACAGCGCCCGGACACGACCAGCACCTCCAGCCGACGGGAAAAGAGGAGTTGTCTGAGTCGGCGAGCCAGTGCGCGGCGGTTCGCCGAGTTCACCTGACTGACCCGACCGGCGCCACAAGCGCGCACCAACTTCATCAGATTGGGCCGCCGGCCCTCTCCGCCTCCAGTGGCCAGGCTGATGGGTGTGGGCTGAAAGCCCGTCATCGCCGCCGAGGCGTTGTCCAAAATGACGACCCCCAGGGGGGCCCGCTGGCTGGCGGCGTCGATGAGAGCCTGCAGTCCGCTGTGGAAAAAGGCGCCGTCCCCGGTGAGTGCTACCACCCGCCGGTGGGGGAGGGCCCGCGCCAGCCCGGTGCCGATGGCGATGCTGGAACCCAGGACCTGCTTCACCTCCAGCAGTTCGAAGGGAGGCAGGTCAGCGTACACGGCGCAGCCCGGGTCGGCCAGGAAAAGCGGACGGGCGCGTTTGGCCGACACTTCGGCCTGCAGGCCGCTCAGTAAGTCGAACACCGCCACGAAAGGGCAGTCCTGGCAGAAGCCGGCGTGGGCGCTTCGATCGGGTTCCCGGGGTGGCTGCCGGCTGGGACGGAAGCCCAGGGCGTCTGTCACGTGTTCCAGCGTGGTTTGGCCGACGCGCGGGAGGTGAGCTGTGTCCTTACCCAGGACGGCGATCTCCAGGCCTCTCCGTTGGACGAAGGCGCGCAGGTTGGTTTCGACGAAGGCCCCACCTTCTTCCAGTACCAGGACTTCAGACCGGGGGGCGAGGAACTCGGCCAGTCGACGCTCCGGCAGGGGAAAGGAGGTGGTCAGTCGGCCGGTGGCCACGGGGGGCGACTGACCGGCGGCCTTTTCGAAGAGGGTCGCTACGTGCCCCACGGCGAGAACGGCGCGGCCGACGTCGCCGGGGGAGCAGTAGTGGTTGAGGTCCGAGTCGTCAGCGAGTTGCGAGGCTTCATCGAGTTTTTGGTATAGTTCCTGGTGCAGGTGCACAGCCCGCCTCGCCGTGGCCCGCAGGCGACCGTCGGCGGGGAAGTCATCGTCGGCGTCGTCGCCGGGTCCTGGCCCGTCGGGCGGGAGCGCAAAAGGTAAGGCGGCGGTGTCTTGCGCGAAGGCGCCGGTAAAGCGGACGACCACGGGGAGGGCCAGTCGCCGACTGAGGGCGAAGGCCGACTTCATGGTCTCGGCTGCCAGTTCCGCTGAAATCGGCTCCAGCACCGGGAGTTGGCAGGCTGCGGCCAGGGGGCGGGTGTCCTGTTCGTTCTGCGACCAGGCCGCTCCGGGATCGTCACCCACGGCTATCACCAGCCCACCTCGCACACCCGAGAGGTTCGCCGTCATGATCGGATCCACAAGAACGTTGAACCCCACACCCTTGGTCACCACCAGGCTGGCCAGGCCGGAGGCGGCAGCGCCGAAGGCGATCTCGAACGCCACCTTCTCATTTGTGGCCCACTCGGCGTGGAGCAACTGCCCGCAGGGGGCGAGGCCCGAGCGGTCGAGTTCGACGACGGCCTCCCACAGGCCGGTGGCCGGTGAGCCCGGGTAGCCAGTGAGCACGCGGACGCCGGCCGAGAGCGCCCCCAGGGCCAGGGCCTCCAGGCCGCTCGTCTGTCGTTTTCGGGCCACGGTCTTGCTCCAGGTCGGAGGCTGCTTCGTCGACGGCTCTGTGGTAGGATAGCGTGAGGCGAGGTCCGTGCAAGGTCTTTTGGTGGTCTGCTGAGTGCCCACCCCTCTCTCCGCCAGATTTGGATAGAGGCGGGGAGTGAAGGCAGATAGCATAGGGGTCGGGTGTCGTGGGCTCTGGAGTAGGACCGCGATGACACGCTGGCTGGGTCGATTGCTTGTGCTCGTGCTGGCGGTGAGCTGTGTGCCCTCCGTGCTGGCGGACGGACTCCTGGATGTCCACCAGTACGAAAGCGATGGGGACGTACTGGTTCGGTCCTGGGGTCCGAGTGCCGAAGGTCACTTCCAACTGACCTTCAGCCGAAGGGCCGGTGGCATCGCCTCCTGGTACGATCTGGACCGCGACCCCTCCCACAGCCTGAATCTGGCTGGTCGCGGGAACCTGCCCCCCGTGACCCTGCTCATGCACACCCTGGCGCCGGCGGTTCGACGGGCTCGCCGCCCCGAGCGGAGTCGAGGGGCGGGCCGTCGCCCCTCGAAGGTGCTCTACAGCGCCCCGGCGGAGAAGATCGCGGTGTTGGAAAGCAACGTGGTGCGCGTGCGGGTCCGCTTGGAAGGTGTATATAGTGGGGTCGAGGTGGCGGCGGGGTTCCGCGGGGGAAGCGCCGATGAGCGCTCCCTGAGACGTCGCCGGGGGCGCGATCCGAGCAACCGGTTCACCACGACTTACACGGTGTACCCGACCGGACAACTCTACGTGTGCCACCGGATCGTTAGGCGGGCGACCGTGCTGCGGGTGGCCGGGTGTCAGTGGGTGCTGGCCACGGCTCCGAGCACCCAGTTCCAGGTTGCCGGCTCTCCGGGCG
The DNA here is from genome assembly GCA_965372835.1 of uncultured bacterium. Lineage (GTDB taxonomy): Bacteria > Planctomycetota > DG-23 > CBDVDV01 > CBDVDV01 > CBDVDV01. The sequence goes on from CBDVDV010000011.1 coordinate 31,986, forward strand.
GGCCTGAGCCAAGGACTTTGAGCGACTTTGTGCTGCACACCAGCAGCGGACCCCAGTACCACGCTGACGTTCTGCTCGTCCCCGCCCGAGCCGACCTCCCCGTCAGCCGATGGGGGGAACGCTTCCTGGTTGGCCGCGACGAGATGGGGGCCGTGCGAAGTGCTCTCGAAATGCTTCCTGCCGATGCCGTCATCGGGGCGGAGACGCATCCGTGGTGCTGTCTGCTCCAGATTGAGCCGGACTGGATGGACCGGGCCGACCTGGCAGCGATCGCCGCCGAGGCGTACCAGAAGCCGCCCCTTCTTCGCGTCCGGCCGGGTGAGGGCGAAGTACGCCGGGGAGACGTGGGCGACGACAACCTGGACGGCTTCTCCGAGCGCCAAGGCTGCTACACCTTGCGGGCGGCCCGGACGGGGAGCCGATTCAGCCTGGACCTTTCCGATTCACTGCTGGTTACACCCGTCTTCCACTTCAGCAACTGGCACGGCCCCAGCCCCAGAACCCTTCGGGTCAACGGAGAGGAATGGCGCCGGGGCCAGCACTTCGAGGCCGTCCTCCTGGACCAGTCCACCCTTCTGGTGCAGTTCTACCGGAACCTGAAGGGCCGGCGCGTGGACGTCGAGGTCAGCACGGGCCAGGGCCCGGCTGACCCGAGTAGGGGTGCGGGTGCACCTTGAACCCGAAAGCGCACCTCACTCGCTCTCACCTCCGCCTCCGCGCAAGGTGACGGGCCCGACAACGGAAGGTCAGAGAAAGAGTTCGAGGTCGGGTAGGGGCAGGCCCCCGCGCAGGAAAAACGCTTCCCCGTATCTCGCCCCAATGAACTCACCCCAGAAGGCGCTCTTGGCCAGCCTCTCCATGTCCACGTTCTGCTGCGACTCGTAGCAAGCCAGGAGTTCCTTTTTCCGTGGGTATTCCTCCGTGATGTCCACCACGAAAGCGGGTCGCGGGTCTTCCACCTCCAGGGCCAGGTGGTAGTAAAGTTGACGGGGCGTCCACCAGGGAGGCAGTTCCCAGGGCTGGCCTCGGTGGTCGGTCTTGGTGAGTTTGGCATAGAAGCGGGCCGCGTCGGCCAGGCGGGCCGCGGCCCGGTGGTCGGGATGTTCCCCGACCGGCCACGGCGAAAGCATCAGTTTGGGCTGGTGCTTGCGGATGACCAGGGCCAGTTCCCGGCGGGCATCGAGCGTGTCCATGATGTAGCGATTGCGAAGGGAGAGGATCTCCAGTTCGGCACCCAGAAAACCGGCCGCGGCCCGGGCTTCGGCCAGCCGGGTCTCGGGGGCGCCGAACGGTGTGGGCTCACCGTCGCTCAAGGGACAGAGCACCACCGAGTGGCCTCGGTCGCGCATCTTGAGCAGTGTGCCACCCACGGCAATCTCCACGTCGTCGGGGTGGGCGCCGACAGCCAGGATGTCCGCCATAGAGGTCTCCCTTCGCGCTTGCTCGACATATACCCGCGACTCGCCCGCTCCCAGACCAGTGTCCTGCTGCGCTGGGCCCGGGTCAAGGGGAGAGTTGCCAACGGACCAAGGAAGTTGAGCCGACTGCGGCTTGACAGGTGAAAGAGTGGGTGGTAGGATTTCAGATGCAGGAGCGTGAGGTGCTTGCGGCCTTGGTCTCCTGTTCTCGTGCGGAGTGTAGATGCCCTCTTAGCTCAACTGGCAGAGCAGCGGATTCTTAATCCGGAGGTTGGAGGTTCGAGTCCTCCAGGGGGCACCACCCTAA
>CBDVDV010000012.1:0-33562 GCA_965372835.1 uncultured bacterium
GGACCACAGTGGCTCTTGACAGCAGCTCCTTTCCGGGTAGAATTCCCTCACAGGGACGACGGGCATCCCCGGTGCTCTGAAATAGGAGGGCATGGCGATGGGACGGGCGGGCTACTGCACGAACCACCCCGGAAGGCCGGCCGACAACCGCTGCATCCAGTGTCACAAGCCCCTCTGTGACGATTGTGTCATCCGCGACGAGGGTGACCCATTCTGTAGTAAGAAGTGCGTCAGTCGGTACCGGACCTTCCACCGCGCGTACGAAGCCGACCACGCCAAGACCCCCGTAGGCACCATCATCGGGCGCATCGTCGCGGTCGTGTTGGTTGTGCTGGTGGTGGCCGCGCTGATCTACATCGGGGGGGAGGTTCTCGAAATTGGTTTCCTCAAGCCGATCAGTAACGTCCTCAAGAGCATCTTCTTGTGAAGCGAACGCCGCTCGGCCGGGCTGCGCCACCCCTGTGGTTACCTGCACCGATCTGGCCCGGGCCCTGAACTCGTTGGGCATTGGGAGTATGGACGTCATCTTCGTTCACAGTTCCTTGTCGGGTTTCGGGCATTTCCAGGGTGGGGCCGAGGGCGTTATCGCGGGTCTCCTGGCCGCGGTGGCTCCGGATGGCACGGTCATGGTGCCCACCTTGACGGGGTCGCGGGAACTCGGACCTGACTATCCGCCTTACTTCGACGTGCGCGCCTCGCCCTGCTGGACGGGCAGGATACCGGAGACCTTTCGTCGCGGGCCCAGAGCCCTTCGCAGCCTTCACCCGACCCACTCGGTGGCCGCCATCGGCCCGCGGGCCCGGGGGATGCTCGCCGGGCACGAACTCTCACCCACCCCCTGCGGGATGGAAACGCCGTACGGCCGACTGGTCGAGGCCGATGGCTGGGTGCTGCTGCTGGGGGTGGGGCTGGAGAAGGTGACCCTGCTTCACCACGTGGAGGAAGTCGCCGGGCTTCCCTACCACATGCAGCCTGAGCCGGTCCCAGCCACCGTGGTGGACTACCACGGCTCCTCACGAACCGTCTGGGTTGGCATTCACCGCTACGGCCCGGTCCGGGACTTCCCCAGGTTGGAGCCTGAACTCCGCCGACGAGCCATCATGCTCAGCACCCAGGTAGGTGCGGCCCAGGTGCGGGCCATCAGGGCCAAGCCAATGGTCGAGTACGCCCTGGCGTTGGTCCGCAGCGACCCGGGGGCACTGCTGCGGTCGTGTCCGCCGACTGGCGGAGGTGAGGAGCGGGACACGTGAACTTCGTGAAAATGCACGGTGCCGGCAACGATTACGTGGTCATCGACGGCTTCCAGGAGCGAGTCGGCCGACCCGGCCCCTTGGCCAGGCGGATGTGTGACCGGCGGTTCGGTGTGGGGAGCGACGGCCTCGTCCTGCTTCTGCCCTCGTCAAGGGCCGACCTGCGGATGCGCATGTTCAACCCCGACGGCTCGGAGGCCGAGATGTGTGGCAACGGCATCCGCTGTCTCGGCAAGTTGGCCTACGAGCGAGGCTACGTGAAGGCAAAGAAGTTTACGGTCGAGACCAAGGCTGGGGTGAGGCGTTTGCGCCTGACCCGCGGGGCCGGGCGCCGGGCTCAACTCGAAGTGGGGATGGGTGAGCCGGTGCTTGAGCGGGCAGCCATCCCCGTCGCCGGGGGCCGGGGGCGGTGTCTGGGGGAGGTCCTGTCGGTGGGCGACCGGGAGGTCACGGTGAACTGCCTGTCGATGGGCAATCCTCACTGTGTGATTTTCCTCGATGACCTGAGCGCTGATGAGGGGTTGGCCGACTTTCCCGTGGGGGAACTGGGTCCGCAGGTGGAAAACCATTCCTTCTTCCCCCAGCGGACGAACGTCGAGTTTGTCGAGGTGGTTTCTCCTCGGCGCATTCGTCTGCGGACCTGGGAACGTGGGGCTGGGGAGACCCAGGCGTGTGGAACGGGAGCCGCAGCGGCCGTGGTGGCTGGGGTGTTGGCCAAAGGGCTGAGTCGGCGGGTGACGGTGGAGGTGTTGGGGGGGAGGCTGGGCGTCCGCTGGCCCCGGGGCGGTGAGGTCTATCTCGGCGGGCCGGCCGAGACCGTCTTCGAGGGACGCTGGCACACGCCGCGCGGCCATGTGGGGAGGTGACCGGTGGGCTTCGGCGGACTCGCCTTCGACGTGGTGGCTTGGCTGGCCTCGCTTCTCATCAAGACGTACATGATGAGCCTGCGCATCTACGTGGACCGGGGGTTCATCCGGGCGCTTCACCGCCCCGAGGGACCGATTATCGGCGCCTTCTGGCACGGTCACATGCTGCTCCCGCTGTTCGTCTGCCGCCACCTGCCCATCTCGATCCTGGTCAGTAGAAGTCGGGACGGGGAGCGTATTGCCCAGGTTGCTCGTCACTTCGGCATGGGGGCGGTGCGGGGCTCTACCTCCCGCGGGGCGACCGTCGCTGTGAAGGAACTCCTTGAAGTGGCCCGGGGAAAAATCACCCACCTCGCCTTCACCCCCGACGGCCCCCGCGGCCCCCGCCATCAGGTGGCCCCCGGCGTCATCTATCTGGCCCAACGGAGCGGCCTTCCCATCCTCCCCGTGGCTGTGGGCCTGGACCGGCATTGGGTGCTGCCGAGCAAATGGGACGAGTTCCTCCTGCCCAAACCCTTCGCTCGGGCCGTGGTCCGTGCTGGCGACCTGTATCTGGTGCCAGGGGAGCTTTCGGATGAGCAACTCGAAAAACACCGCCTCGAACTTCAGCGCCGGTTGCTGGCCCTCACCCGGGCCACTTACACCGAAGCCAAACGCTCGGACCTGGCTGACGATCCCACTCTGGTCGTCGTCCACTGAGTCGACCCGACGGGGGCAGCGCACGCACTGTCTTGACCAGCCGTCGCCCTCTCCTCTACAATCTACTCTGGAGAGACACTGCGTATTGATAGAGGTGAGGCTGCATGCACCTTCCGAGACTCTCACCCGTCGGCGCCGCAGCCCTGGCGCTGCTGCTGGCCGGTACGCTGCCGGGTGAGGCATCTGCTCCGGACCCAGGCCCGGCGTTCTCGCCGAGCGCCTGTGCCAGTGGGGAGTTAGGCATCGAAAGTGGGGTGCCGGTGCTCCAGGTGGCTGGTTCTCCCCGGGTACTGGGGGAGGCCTACGGCAGGCTTGTGGGCGAGCAGATGCGCTATCTGCGGGTTCACTATTTGGAACGTGTCCTTGGTACCGGTCGGCTGAAGCAACTGGCCCTGGATATGGCCCGGCCCATGGAGCGGCACATACCCGAGCGCTACCTGCGTGAACTGGGCGCCCTGGCCGAAGCGGCGGGAGAGAGCCGGGAGGACGTACTCCTGCTGGCCACGTTCCTGGACGTGTACCGGCTGGTGGGGTGCAGCACCGTGGTGGCCGTGCCGCCGGCAGCGGCCGGGAAGCCGTTGCTTGCTCGGAACCTCGACTTCCCGACGTTGGGTGTGACTCACCGCTACTCGATGGTGGCCGTCTATCATCCCGAGGGCTTTCGCAGTTTCCTCAGCGTGACCTGGCCGGGGCTCCCGGGCGTGGTCAGCGGAATGAACCAAGCGGGGCTGGTGCTGGTGATGTCGGAGGTGAGCGACAGGGAGCAGAGCCTGGATGGCATCCCCTACCAGTTGCTCTACCGCAGGGCGTTGGAGGAGTGCGACACGGTGGAGCAGGCGGAGGAGCTGATTCGCCGAGCGCCCCGCACCATGGCCAATAGCGTTGTGCTTCTGGATGGTGGAGGCCATGCGGCTGTGTTGGAAGTGACACGGAGCGCGGTCGTCCGGCGAAGGTTGCAGAGGGGAGTGCTGTGCGCCACCAACCACTTCCGCGGGCGCGGCGGGGGCGGGGTCTGGCCGTGTCGTCGCTACGACATCCTGAGGCGGGAGTTGGCCAGGCTGCACGGCCGGCTGGGGGTCACGCAGGCAGCGGAGCTTTTGGGAATGGTCCACCAAGGGCCCCTGACCATGCAGAGCATGATCTTCGAGCCTGGGGCCATGAGACTTCACCTGGCCCTGGGGAGCCCGCCGACCACCAGCGGGCCTTACCGGACACTCGACGCAGGACGGCTCTTCCGCCGGCGGCCGAGCGAAGGAGCGCAGCAGGGGGCCAAAGTGGACGGAGATACGAACTGACGGGAGGTGGGGCAATGACCGGTCGGCTGATGGCTGCCTCGGCGGCCCTGTGTCTGGTGATGGGACTGTTGGGGTGCGTGGATGGCCCCGAGCCGGAGCGGGGAACGGTGTCAGCAGAGCGGCTGCTGAGCAGTTTCGAGGACGACGGGGAGATGGTGGGCTGGGCGGCCGGCTCCGGGGTCACCATGGAGAGGAGCGGCGAGCACGCGACCGAGGGAAATCGGGCGCTGCGTGTGACCCTGCCTGAGAACGGTCTGGCTGGCGTGGAGTGCCAGTTGGGCGAGGGCGACTGGAGCGGGTATACTTCGCTGCGGATGGATGTGGTCTATCCCTACGAGGACCGCTTGGTGTTGGCCGTGCGGGTGGACGATGAGGACAGTTCGAACTACGCCACCCGTTTCAACCTCGATGACGGCTCCATCACACTCACACCGGGACGGAATGAGATTGAGATCTCCATGCGCGAACTGGCCTCGGGCCGGCCCGGCTCCCGGGGCGTTGACCTGACCCGCATCCGCAGCCTTTACCTCTTTCCCCTCGGCGACCGTCCTGAGCGCACCATCTTCCTGGACAACGTCAGGCTGGAAGCCTTGGACCTGCGCGCGTTTCCCTCGCCGGCGGTCATCGACGGTTTCGAGGAGGCCGGTCGGCTGGAGGCCTGGCAGGCAACCGAAGGGGTGCAGGTGGCACCGTCGACCGAACAGGCGACGGAAGGGGAGCGGTCACTTCGGGTGAGGCTGCCCGGGGAGCCTTGGCCGGGAGTCAGTCTCTTTGATCTGCCCCGCAACTGGCTCCCTTACGACTGGCTCCTGCTGGACGTCTACAACGATACCGACGACACGATGATGGTGGGCGTCTGGGTACGGGACGGTGTGAGCAAGGTCACCGTGGCCACCGTCCTGCGGCCCGGCGCCAACCGAATCCAGATCCCCGTGGACTTCCTCAGTCAACTTCGCCTGCGGACCATCAACGGGCTGTGCCTTTTCGTCTCCCAGCCTGCTGCCGACACGGTGCTCTACGTGGACAACATTCGGCTGGAGCGCTGGCCCGTCGCCGCGGCTGGGGCGGAAGCACCCGCCCCCTCCGCCTTGCTCGTACTGGACTACAGCAGCCTGGCCTCGGTCGCCCGCAACACGCCCTTCCTGGCCAACGTGTACCTGAAGGGCAGCGGAGAGGGGAGTCAGGTCGTGAGACTGCGCTCCGTGGAAAGGGATTTGACCAGGCACACCTTGGCCGTGACCCCGGGTCCGCTGGTGGTCAGCAGTTTCTTCCTGGACCACGGCACCTGGTTTTTCAACACCCGAACGGTGGAGGTGGCCGGTGCCGAAACGACGGTGCGCTATGAGCCCGGCGACTTCGCCCACTGACCCCTCAGGGGCCCGAGCTCCGGAAGCGCCATGAAGGCTGACAGTCCTGAACCTGTCGTCTCCATTGTCGTGGTGACGCTCAACAGCAGACGGATGACCCTGCGCTGTGTGGAGGCGGCCCTGAAAGCCACTGAGACCACGCCTGCTGAGGTCTGGCTGGTGGACAATGGGTCTCTGGACGGCACCACCGAAGCCGTGCGCGCGGCCTTCCCCCGGGTGAGCTTCATCGAGAACGACTCTAACCTGGGCTTCGCTGCGGCCAACAACCAGGCCCTCCGTCGTGCCCGCGGTCGGTACTGGCTGCTGCTCAATACCGACACCCTCCTCACCGCAGGGGCTCTGGAAAGCATGGTCCACTACCTGGATGCGCACCCCCAGGTAGCTGTCCTCGGCCCGCAACTGGTGAACGAGGACGGCCAGTCCCAGAACTCGGTGCACAGTTTCCCCAGCCTGGCCACAGAGTTGCTGAATCGGAGCCTGCTCCGGATGCTTTTCCCTCGCCGATACCCCAGCAAGCGCACCCGCTTCGAAGGACCGGCCGAGGTCGACGCGGTCCTGGGGGCGGCGATGTGCGTCCGGGCGGAGGCGGCCAAACAGGTGGGACTGTTGGACGAGGAGTACTTCTTCTATTACGAGGAGACGGACTGGTGTCTGCGGATGAAGCGCTCGGGCTGGCAGGTGGTGTTCCTGCCCGACGTTTCTGCCGTGCATCTGACCGGCGGCACGGTCAAGGGCTTTGCTCGGGGTCGAAGCATCGAGAGGCACCGGTCCCGTTACGTCTTCTTCCGCAAGCATCGCTCTGCCGGGGCGCTGTGGGTCCTGAAGGTTGGCGTTGTGATTCGTCTGTTCGTGACACTGCTGGCGCACGGTCTGATAACGGCGTTGAGTATGGGCCGGGCCGGGGGCGTCCGGCGGCGCTTCGAGGTGGTCGGCTCGGACCTTGGTTGGCATCTCAAGGGGTGCCCGGAAGGGCCGGGGCTCCGGGAAGCGACTCGGCGGCCTGACATAGAGACGGTCGAAGCGGACATGGCCGCGCTGTCCCGAACGGTTCCCAGAGCGGCGCCGCCGGAAGCGCGCGCGAGCGTGACCAGGCCGCTGAAGGTTGCACTCGTCATGAAGGACTACGCCCCTCAAAAGGGAGGCGGCGAGCGGCACTTCGATGCCCTCTGTCAGGAACTGCTCCGCCGGGGTCACCAGGTGCACGCCTTTGTGCGTTCGGTGGAGGCAGAGCCGCCCGGCGGACTGATCGTGCACCTGGTAGGGGAGCCGGGCCGGAGTCTCCGGTCATTCGTGCGGGCCGTGGAGCGAGAACTGGGCGCAGGGCACTTCGACGTCACCTTTGCCCTGACCCAGGTCCGGGGGGCTGACGTCTACCGGGTGGGCGGCGGGCTCCAGCGCGTCTGGCGGCGCATTCAACATCCGACGGCTGTCGGCCGATTCCTGGCCGGGGTTCTGCGGCCGGCCCGGCGACGCCTGGGCGCCCTGGAAGAGCACCTGTTTAGACGCAGTCTGTGCCGACGTATCATTACCAACTCAGCCCTGGTGCGCAGGCAGGTACTCCAGGAGTATTCACTCCTGCCTGAAATGGTGGAGGTGGTATACAACGGTGTGGACCTGGAGCGCTTCTCTCCATTGTGGCGACGGGACCGGGAAGTGGTTCGGCAGGAGTTGGGCATAGGCGCTGACGATCCCCTGGTCCTTTTTGCCGCCAACAACTTCGGCCGAAAGGGACTCGGCAGGCTGCTCCGTGGCTTAGCGGCTGTTCGGAGAGTCCTTCCAGAGGCCCGACTGGTCGTCGCCGGCGGAGGGCGGGAGCGTCCCTTCAAAAGGCTGGCTCGTCGTCTGGGTGTCGGGGAGGCGACCCGTTTTGCCGGCTGGCGCGGAGATTTGCACCGGCTGTACGCAGCGAGCGACATCTTCGTGCTCCCCACCCGCTATGACCCGTGCGCCAACGTCTGCCTCGAGGCCCTGGCTTCGGGCACTCCCGTCATTACCACCCTGACCAACGGGGCCGCCGAGTTTGTCCGTCCGGGGCAGACGGGCTATTTGCTCACTGACCCCGAGGACGACGGTGAACTGCCCCGCCTGCTTCTGCACTTCTTCACTCGGGCCGACCGCACGGCCATGGGTCAGCGGGCTCGCCAGAGCATGGAAGGCTTCACCCACGAAGCCCATGTGGACAGGTTGCAGGCCATCTTCGCGGAGGTCGCTCGCCCCATTCCCGCGGCTCCGGCTTTGGAGCAAGTGGGAGAACTGACGCTGAACCGCGCCTTTGCCGGACTCTTTCGTGGGGCCGGGCTGACCTCCTTCGCCGCGGTCGCGGAAGTCCAGAAGGTGATGACGGACCGGCGAAAGCGGGGGCGACGACTGGCCCGCTTCGAGTTGGTCGGGGGGGACGGACTGAAGAGGCGTTTCCACCTGAAGGCTCATCGCCTTCGCTTCCGTGACGTGTTGGGTCCGCTGCTTTCACTGGCCCGGCCGGTGACCGCCAACGCGGCCACGGAGTGGTGGGGCATGACCGAACTGCCTCGCCTGGGCATCGCCACGGCCACGCCGGCGGCCTTTGCTGCCCGACGGCGGTGGGGCCTGGAAAGGGAGGGGCTGACGGTAAGCGCCCACCTCCAGGACTGTCTCAGCCTGGAGGACTTCCTACGCACGCGCCTGCGGCGCGCAGGTGAGCGCTCGGCCGAGGAACGGGCCTTCGTGCGGGCCCTGACCCGGGAGATCGCGCGCATCGCTCGTGAACTGCACCGCCGAGGGATCAACCACCAGGACTTCTACCTGGGACACTTCTTCATCTCCGCCGAGGCGCCCCTGAAGGAGCCGCCACGACTCTTTCTGGTGGACTTGCAGCGATTGCAGCGTCGGCAGCGCGTGCCCCGCCGATACCTGATCAAAGACTTGGGCCAACTCCTGTACTCAGCAGATCAGTTCCCCCAGTTCACCCGCATGGACAAAGTCCGTTTTCTCCGCTTCTACTTGCAGGAACGATGGCTGTCGCCAGGTTCCAAGCGATTGGCTCGGGCCGTGGTCCGCAAGGCTGAGCGAATCGCCCGCCACACCGCACGGAAGCACGCACGCCGATCCCGAACGAGCCCTGCCGGCACCTGATCTCCCGGCTCAGCGCCTTGACGTCCGGATATAATTACATGAGGACGAAGAGATGCACTCATGGGCGTACGTGTGGGAGAAGGCCGATGAAGATACAGTGGCTGGGTCAGGCGTCTTTTCATATCACGACCTCTGACGGGGTCGCCATTCGGACCGACCCCTACGACAGTTCTCTGGGCTTCGAGCTGTCGCCACTTCCGGCTGACATCGTGACCGTGAGCCACGGCCACTTCGACCACGCAGCGGTGGATACGGTGCCCGGCGACCCGGTAGTCGTGCAGAGCCCCGGTGAGCACGAAGTCAAGGGCATCTCCTTCCTGGGTCTTGAGAGTTACCACGACGACAACCGAGGCCTGGACCGAGGTGCCAACATCATCTTCGTTTTCGAGGCGGACGGGGTGCGGGTCTGCCACCTGGGTGATCTGGGGCACGAGTTGAGCGAGGAACAGCTCCGGGCCATCGGCCGGGCGGATGTGCTGCTGGTGCCCGTGGGCGGCACCTACACCTTGGACGCGGCCGGGGCCACGTCGGTCATGGAGCAACTGGCTCCGCGGGTTACCATCCCTATGCATTACCAGGTCAACGGACTGTCACTCTCCGTCGAGGGTGTGGGCGCCTTCCTGCGGGGAAAGCCCGAGGTCCACACCCACGTCAGCCTCCAGGTGACCGGGGATTCGCTCCCGGATAAGCACCAGGTGGTCGTGCTGACGCTCTCGGCGCGCGTCAACGGTCCGTAGCCCCCTGGCTCCCCCCAGCATCTGTGGCTCCTTGGTTCTCTTGGTCTGTCTCTGCTATACTACGTCCGGAGTGTCTGTGTGGAGACGGTAGGTGGCGGAGGGGTGCGCGCGTGGCTGGTCAGGACGTGTGGCTTCGTTCGGCGCGGCAGCGTCAGCGGCGGCTGCTGACTACGGTGCTGCTCGCCTGCTTGTTGTTGCTGCTGGCGGCATTCGTGGCGGCTTCCCGGTGGGAGTTGCACCGGGCGCCGGTGCTGGTGGGGCCGATGGGCCAACGGCACTTGGTGGCCGGCTATAGCAATCCTTTGGCTGGGCAGCCAAGTTTCGTGCAGGCTTGGGAGCGGGAGGACGGAAGTTGGTCACCGATGCAGGAGATCCGTGGGCGGTACCAGTCGGCGTGTTTCTTCCGTGGGCTCCTGTACGTGTTTTTCGACGACCGATCGTATTCCAGTTATCGTCAAGGCGTCCACGTGGAACGCCACCTTTTCCCCTTCGCCTGGGCGCCGGCCAGTGTGGTGTCGCTGGGCGAGGGGCTGGTGGCCTTGGGTGGCGAGGGGGAAGAGGTCCTCCGGGTGGCGGAGCTGCGACAGGGAGAGTGGACCGAGGGGCCCACGTTTGCTGCGACGGTGAAGCGAGTGGAGAACGTCCAGGCTGCAGCGGTGGGGGAGGAGGTGGTCGTCGCCTGGCAGGAGGGAGGGGATGAAGGAGGCAGGCGTCGGGGGTTGTTCGTCACCAGCTACGGCGGCGGGCAGTGGCAGCCTGTCTGCGTCCTGACCCTGTCCGAGGTCGATGACTGCGCCCTGGGGGCGGCCGACGGTGAGGTCGTCCTCATCTCGGCCGAACCGGACCCGGGTCGGCGAGCCCGCCGGCGCTTCTGGGAACGTCGCCGCGGCTACGGGACCTGGCTCAGCCCTCGACCGGTGCGTCTTCCCGGCTCTCCACTGGCGGGTCGGGTGCTCGATTTCAGTGTAGCCGCCGACCCCCGCGGGCCGCTGCTCGTGGTCAGCCGGGCCAGTGCACTGGAGTGTTACGTGTGTGAGGGGGAGGCCTGGAGGCGGGTCGAGGTGTTAGGCAGTGGTGGGCGCCCGGGGGGGCTGGGTGCGGGGAGTTGGTTGCTGGTGAGCGTGGGGGCGCTGGTGGTGCTGGGCTCGGCGGGGGCTCTGCTTTTCGTGCGTGCGGGTCCGCTGGGGGAGGGCGGGCCGGGCAGCGAGATCGGCTACGCGTCGGTCATGGAGCGAGGCGCCGCGTACGCCTTCGACATGATTCTTGCCTTTTTTGTCGTCCTGGTACTGAGCGGGTCCTATGAGCCAACGACGACGGCTACCATCACCGTCGTCAGCCACCTGGTCTATGGCACGGCTTTGGAAGCCTACTGGGGAAGGACGCTGGGCAAGAGGCTGGTTGGCATCGTGGTCGTGACCCCCGGACTCGAGGTCATCGGCCCAGGCCGCTCGCTGCTTCGCAACCTGGTACGTCTCGTGGACAGCTTTCCTGTGTACTTCATCGGCCTCATCTCCATCGGTCTGTCTGGTCGACGTCAGCGGGTGGGTGACCGTTTGGCCGGGACGGTGGTGCTGAGGGAGTCGGCGCTGATGGTGCCGCGGGTGGGCACAGTGCCTGGGGTGTCACCCACGGGGGACGCCGAGGCCGAGGGATGAGCGGTCGGCGGAAAGACCGGGCCGGCGGGGTGTGGTATGTGGAGGGAGTCCGTTTTGAGTGCACCCGGTGCGGCGACTGCTGTCGGGGGGCGCCGGGCTACGTCTGGGTGAGCCCCCGGGAGGTAGAGCGCATCGCCCGCTTCTTGGGTCTGGAGGCGGCCACCTTTCGCCGGCAGTTCGTGCGGAAGGTGGGCTCGAGGCTCAGTCTGAAGGAAGGTGAGGACGGCGATTGTGTCTTTTACCAGGAGGGGTGTCTCATTTACCCCGTGCGGCCTACGCAGTGCGCTATCTTCCCCTTCTGGGAAAGTAACCTGCGTACGCCTCGGGAGTGGGAGCAACTGGCCTTGCGATGTCCCGGGGTGAACCGGGGAGCGCTGCACTCGGCCACCCAGATCAGGATGTCCCTGCGGGCCGACCGAGCCTCGGTGAGTGGCCGGGCACTTCCGGTACCGACGGTCACCTCGGCCACCCTGGTGGAGGTGCAGCGGCTCTACCGCCAGGTGGAAGGCGCCCTCGCTGGCGAATGCGTCCGATGCGGCGACTGCTGCCGATTCGGCCGCGGGGTGCCCACACTTTTTGCTTCACTGCTGGAAGTAGCCCTGGTGCTTCGTTGGCTGGGTGAGGCCCCCCGGAGCGTCGGCCAGGTGTGCCCGTACCTTCAAGATGGTTGCTGTCAGGTGTATCCGGTCAGACCGTTGGGCTGCCGGACGTATTTCTGCCGGGACGACTCTGAGCACGAACATCAGGCCCGGTACGAACGCGCCCTCAGCGAAGTGAAAGCGTTGTGTCGGCGCGCTCTCATCCCCTGGCGCTACGAGCGGTTCCTCGGGCTCCTGCGGGAGGCGGGCGCCGGCAGGCTTTGAGGCAGGGGTGCGCGGCCGATGGGAAAACCTGCACAAAGAGAGTTTTTTCGCTTGACTCATCCCCCGCAGGTGCGTAGAGTTAGCACGCTTCAACGTGCGGGATTCGCCTGAGGCTGTGTCCTTGCGGCACAAATTTCAGCAGGAGGCCGGGGAGGGGCGGGTGTGACCAAGAAAGACATTGTCAAGCTCATATCCAATCATCTGGGACTGCCTCAGGTGAAGACCAAGCAGGTGGTCCAGATGACCTTCGATGCCATCATCGATGCGCTCCAGGAGGAGGGGCGCATCGAGTTGCGCAACTTCGGGGTCTTCGAGGTGAGACGCCGCGCTGCGCGCAAGGCCCGCAACCCTCGGACCGGCACGGAAGTGGACGTGCCAGCCAAGAACATCGTCACCTTCAAGCCGGGCAAGGAGATGCTGGGGAAGATCCGTGCTTGAGTCGGGACACGGCGTGGGTTTGAGAAGTTGCCGTGACGGAGGGTGCCGGTGCCGGAGCGAGGTGTGGTGAAGTGGTCCAGTAATACGAAGGGGTACGGCTTCATCAATATGGAGAACGGTCAGGACGCTTTTGCCCACTATTCTGACATCGCCGGCGAACAGGGGGATTACAAGACGCTGGAAGAAGGAATGGTGGTGGAGTTTGACTTGCGGCCAAGCGAAAAGGGACCGAAGGCCACCAACATCGTCAAGGTCGAGGAGCCCGGCCCAACGCTCTGAAGTTCGCTTTCAACTTACAGAGCCACGCGGACCTCGGTGGCGGTGCTCCTGAGGGCACGACTGCCGAGGTCTTTTGGCACCTGAAGGAGGTCGGCGATGGTTCCCCTTCTCGTGGTCATCGGCGTCATAGTGCTGGTGGTCGTGATCCTCGTCGTCATCTACAATCGCCTGATCACCTTGCGCAATCGCGTCGAGCAGGCCTGGGCACAGATCGACGTGCAGCTGCGCCGACGCTACGACCTCATCCCCAACCTGGTGGAGACGGTCAAGGGCTACGCCGCCCACGAGCGGGAGACCTTCGAGCAGGTGACTGAGGCCCGGTCCCGCTGCATCGATGCCGGCACGGTGCCGGAACAGGGGCAGGCCGAAAACATGCTCACCGGAGCCCTCCGCCGACTCTTCGCCCTGGTCGAGAACTACCCCGACCTCAAGGCCAACCAGAACTTCCTGATGCTCCAGGAAGAACTGGCCGGCACCGAGGGCAAGATCGCCTACGCCCGCCAGTTCTACAACGACTCGGTCATGACCTTCAACATGACCATTCAGCGCGTCCCCCACAATCTGGTTGCCGGCACCTTCGGCTTCAAGGAGCGCGACTACTTCGAAATCGAAGAGCCGGAGGCGCGGGCCCCGGTGGAGGTCAGTTTCACCAGGAGCGAAAGCCAAGCCAGCGGAGAGTCGTAAACCGGGGCCCCAGCTCTTATGGTCTACGAGCAGATCGCTCACAACCGTCGCGTCTCCATCATCATCTGCATCATTTTTGCTGTGGTGGTGCTGTTGTTGGGCTGGGTGCTGGGGGAGGTATGGGGGTTCCCCTGGATTGGGTTGGCCGTCGCGTTGGGCATCTCCCTGGGCTCGGTCTACGCCGCCTACTATAACTCCGACCAGATTGTCCTGCGCATGAGCCGCGCCCGCCCGCTCCGCAAAGCGGAGCACCCCCACCTCTTCCACACCGTTGAAGGACTGGCCATCGCCGCCGGCATCCCCACCCCACGCTGCTACGTCATCGGCGACTCCGCCCCCAATGCCTTCGCCACCGGTCGTGACCCCGAGCACGCGGTCGTCTGCGTCACTACCGGCCTGCTGGGCAAGATGAACCGGATGGAACTGGAAGGGGTGGTGGCTCACGAACTCTCTCACATCAAGAACTACGACACCAGGTTGCAATGCTTGGTGGTGGTGCTGGTGGGGACGACGGTGCTTCTGAGTGACTGGATTTTCCGGTCGATGTTCTACGGCCGTCGCGGGCGACGTTCTCGTGGTGGCGGCCAGGCGACTGCCATCCTCTTCGTGGTGGCGTTGGTGCTGGCGCTCCTGGCACCACTGGTGGCCCAACTGCTTCGCCTGGCTGTCAGTCGACGGCGCGAATACCTGGCCGACGCCAGCGCCGCACTCATGACCCGCTACCCGGATGGCCTGGCCGACGCCTTGGAGAAGTTGGGCCGCGACACCGAGCCCCTGGAAGCAGCTAACAAGGCCACCGCCCACCTCTACATCATCAACCCACTCAAGAGCGGCTTGGGCAGCCGACTCTTCAGCACCCATCCTCCCATCGAGGAACGCGTCCGCCGACTCCGGGCCATGTAGCAGCAAGGTCGGGCGTTGTGGCCACACTCGATGTGTGTTGTCCCCGCAGATGGGTTCATCGCTGACCCCCGAAGAGTTCCCTGCCGAAGAAGATGCAGAGAACCCCCGAGATCAGGGAAAGGAAGCCCAACCAATGTTTGATCTCGGATACCCTTCGACCTGGCTTCAGAACGAGTCTCTGCAAGGACAGCGAACACCGCATGCCTGTTGTGCCCAGGAAGAGCAGCGACACTGCAAGGAATGACGAGGCCCCCGGGTGCTCATCTGGCGAACGGAGCCAGTCCGGCAAGAGCAATGCGCAGTAGAGGCCGATGCTGAAGACGAGCGCTTGCCAGCGCACAGCCATGCCTCGCGTAGTGAGCGTCTCATCCGGTTGTGCTTCAGGAATGAATCTGGTCTCGTGGATGCGGTTGATGAGAGAGCGGGGACGTCCGAAGCATCCGAAGACGATGTGCCTCGGATACTCGGCCACGATGTGCTCAATGCGCACACCCCCGCCAAGGACAGGGAGCACAGCGTAGGGTTCCATCGCAACGATCTGGTCACGTCGGAAGGTGTAGCGTCCCAAGACGGCAACAGTGACCGTCAAGGCCTGTTCGCTCACGGAAAGCAGTGCGAAGGGCCAGGTGGCGTTTACCCACCCGATCCTGGCTCCACCGACGACCCTGACAGTTGTGCCCGTCACTCCGGCCTCAGAATGCGGACAGGATGCTCCTGACCATCCAGATTAGAAAGTTCCCCACATAGATGAGGATGCCCACCGTAACGACCCAGAGGAAGATGATGACCCCTTTTTCCGCCGAGTCTTCGGATTCCCTCAAGCGAGCCACGTCACTCCGAAGCCGTTCGAAGATCACCTTGCACCACCACAGGCCGCCGACCAGCAGCACCGCCCTGATGATGACACGGAAACTCAGAAACATGGGTCACCTCCTCCGTGCGGGAACTACCACGTTCGAGGGACAGGGCCTGATGTCGTCCATACCTGGCCTCCCCAGGACCTCCTCTCCTTCCATACAACTATACGTTTCTCCCTCTGGGTTCTTCGGCGAAAAGTGCGGACCCCACGCCACGCTCGCTGTGAACCGGTCCAGGCGAAGTGCGCGAGGCTTGACCGAAGCACGATGGCGGCGGTAGGATATGAGTGATGGAGCGATCCTCGCACTTCCCTGGTCGACGTCACGATGCGGTAAGCGAAGGGAATATTGCGTGGCAAAAACGAGCAATCGGCAGCGACCCAAGGCCGTTGACCGCAAGGTGGTACGTGCCATCCTCGAGCGTCACGCAGGTGAGTCCGGGGCCGTCATCCCCGTCCTTCAGGACTTCCAGAGGACCTTCGGCTGCCTGCCCCGGCCGGCTCTCAGAATAGCTGCCCGCCGACTGGGTCGGCCCGTGAGCGAACTGCTGGGGGTGGCTACCTTCTACAGTCAGTTCCGCTTCGAGCCGGTGGGGCGCCACATCGTCCGGGTGTGCCACGGCACTGCCTGCCACGTGGCCGGCGCCGAGCGCATCAGCTGGGTCGTCTGCGAGGAACTGGACGTCGAAGAGGGGGAGACCACCGCTGACCGCCTCTTCACCCTGGACCATGTCGCCTGCCTGGGTTGTTGCAGCCTGGCTCCGGTGATGATGGTTGACGAGACGACCTATGGTCGGCTGACACGCCAGGCGGTGCGGCGGGTTCTGCGTCGCTACCGTCAGGGGGCCGAAGCGTGAGTCGGAGGCGGGAGCGGGTCGTCAGCGTGGGGCTGGGGTCGTGTGGCGTGGCCGCCGGCGCCCGGGAAATCTACGACGGGCTGCAAAGAATCATCACCGATGAGAGGCTTCCCGTTGCCCTCCGTCGCGTCGGCTGCGTGGGGATGTGCTACCACGAGCCGTTGCTGGAAGTGGGAGGCGACGGCCGAAGCGCCGTCACCTACGGCCGCGTCACCGTAGAGGACGCTGAGCGCATCCTGCGGGAGCACGCCCTCAAAGGACGACCCGTCGAGGACCTGGTCGTCCGCCGGGAGGGTGAGGCCGACCCCTTCTTCGACCGCCAGCAGCGGATCGTACTGCGGAACTGCGGCCACATCGATCCCGAGAACGTCGACGACTACCTCCAGGCCGGCGGCTACCAGGCCCTGGAGTCGGTCCTCACCTCGGCCTCACCCGAGGAGGTCATTGCCGAGGTGACCGCGTCGGGCCTGCGAGGTCGGGGAGGGGCGGGCTTCCCCACCGGGCGCAAGTGGCAACTCACCCGCCAGGCGCCGGGCTCGCCCAAATACGTGATCTGTAACGCCGACGAGGGCGATCCGGGCGCCTTCATGGATCGGGGCGTCCTGGAAAGCGATCCGCACAGCGTCATCGAGGGGATGCTCATCGCCTGCTATGCCGTCGGCGCTGAACAGGCCTTCATCTACGTCCGGGCTGAGTACCCCCTGGCCGTCCGTCGGCTGCGCGTGGCCTTGAAGCAGGCAGGCGAAAAAGGCCTGCTCGGCGAAGACATCCTGGGGAAGGGGTTCAACTGCTCCATCAGCATCCGCGAGGGCGCCGGGGCCTTCGTCTGCGGAGAAGAGACGGCCCTCATCGCCTCCATCGAAGGCCGACGAGGCATGCCCCGCTACCGGCCGCCTTTCCCGGCCATCAGCGGCCTGTGGGGGAAGCCCACCAACATCAATAACGTGGAGACATTCGCCAACCTCCCCTGGATCATCACCGAGGGGGCCCAGGCCTTCGCCGCCATGGGCACCGAACGGAGCAAGGGCACCAAGGTCTTCGCCCTGGCCGGCAAGGTGGTCCGAGGCGGGCTGGTGGAGGTGCCTATGGGGATAACGCTTCGGGAGGTGGTGGAAGAGATCGGTGGCGGGACCGTCACCGGCACGCCCTTCAAGGCGGTGCTCGTGGGCGGACCATCGGGCGGGTGTATCCCGGCCGAGTTGGCCGATACGCCGGTGGACTATGAGTCGCTCAACGCCACCGGGGCCATCATGGGCTCAGGCGGGATGGTGGTTCTGGATGAGTCAGCGTGCATGGTGGACATTGCCCGCTTCTTCCTCTCCTTTACCCAGCGGGAGTCCTGTGGCAAGTGCACCTTCTGTCGGGTGGGGACGCTGCGAATGTTGGAGACGCTTACCCGCATCACTGAGGGTCAAGGTGTCACCGAGGACATTGACTTGCTGGAAGACTTGGCCGCGCAGGTGAAACGGGCCTCGCTCTGCGGCCTGGGCCAAACCGCGCCCAACCCGGTGCTGACCACCATTCGCTACTTCCGCGACGAGTACCAGGCACACATCGAGGAAAAGACGTGCCCGGCCAAGGTCTGCCGAGCGCTCCTCACCTACACCATCGACCCGGAGACCTGTACCGGCTGTGGCGCCTGCCGACGCCGCTGCCCCGTCGAGGCCGTCAGCGGCGAGACCAAGAAGCCCCACACCATCGATGCTGAGAAGTGCGTCCGTTGCGGCGTGTGTGCAGACGTGTGCCCGGTGGACGCCGTAGTCGTAACCTGAGGAACCGAATGAGCGACGTGACGCTGACCATAGACGATCAAGAGGCGCGGGTGCCCACCGGCACCACCATCCTAAAGGCGGCCAAGCAGGTCGGAGTCGAAATCCCGGCGCTGTGTTTCGATCCGCGTCTGGAGCCCTTTACCTCATGCTGGCTCTGTGTGGTGGAGGTGGAGGGGGCGCCGGGGCCGCTACCGGCGTGCACCGCGGCGGTGGCTGAGGGCATGGTGGTCCGTACCCGGACTGATGACGTCGCTCGCCTCCGTCGGCTCTCCCTCGAACTGCTCCTTTCGGCTCACTACGGCGACTGTGTGGCGCCGTGTCAGCGTGCGTGTCCTGCGGGGATTGACATCCAAGGCTTCATCGCCCTCATTGCCGACGGCCAGTACGACGAAGCCCTCGAACTCATCAAGGAAACCAACCCCTTCCCGGCTGTGTGCGGGCGGGTGTGCCCACGGTTATGTGAGGATGTCTGTCGGCGGAACTTAGTCGATGAACCGGTGGCCATCAACTGGCTCAAGCGCTTCGTGGCCGACCTCGACCTGGAGTGGGACCCCGGCTACGTCGCCCCCAAGGCTCCCGGCACCGGGAAGCGGGTCGCCGTCATCGGTGCGGGCCCCGCGGGGCTGACCTGCGCCTACTTCCTCGCCCGCAAGGGACATGCGGTCACCGTCTTTGAGGCCAAGCCCGAGCCTGGAGGCATGCTTCGTTATGGCATCCCGGCGTATCGTCTTCCCCGCGACGTGCTCCGACGGGAGATCGACCGCATCCTGGCCCTGGGCATTGACCTCCACTGCAACGCACAGTGGGGAAGGGACTTCACCCTGGAGGGATTGCGGGAGCGGGGGTACGAACCTGTCTTCGTGGGGATCGGTGCCGGTCTCTCCCACGCTTTGGGCCTCCCCGGTGAGGAACTCCCGGGTGTCCACCCTGGTGTGGAGTTTCTTGATGGGGTCGCCTCGGGGAAGAACCTCGACCTGGGTCAGCGGGTGGTCGTTGTGGGCGGGGGCAACACGGCCGTCGACGCTGCCCGCACCGCTCGCCGACTTGGCGCTGGTGACGTAACCATCCTCTACCGACGGAGCCGGGTGGAGATGCCTGCCCACCAAGACGAGGTGGCCGAGGCCGAGCACGAAGGCGTGAAACTCGAACTTCTCGCTACCCCGGTCCGCTTCCTCGGCGACGGACGGGTGGAGGCCGTCGAGTGCATCCGCATGCGTCTGGGTGAGCCCGACTCGTCGGGCCGAAAACGACCCCTCCCCATCGACGGCTCTGAGTTCGTCGTCCCGGTTGATAGCGCGGTGCTGGCCATTGGTCAGCACATGGACGAGCAGCCTGCCAAAGGGGAGGGGGATATATCCCTTACCCGCTACGGCTACATCCAGGCCGAGGAGGGCACCTGTCAGGTGAACGGCTCGGCGTGCTTCTCCGGTGGTGACTGCGTGAGCGGCGCGGCGACCGTGGTCGAGGCCATCGGCGCCGGCCGCCGGGCCGCCGAGTCCATCGACCGTTATCTCCGCGGTGAGGGCCTGGCCGTGGCCGAGCCGGTGGAGGTGACCAAGGGCGAGTTGGAAGAAATCGACCCCGCTGAGTATGCCGACGAGCCCAGGAAGCGCCGCCAGCCCAACCCTTTGGTTCCCGTCGCTCAGAGGCTCCGGGGTTTCGAGCCTGTGGAACTGGGTTTCGACGAGCGAGCGGCCCGGCGGGAAGCCGACCGCTGCCTGGCCTGTGGCTGTATCGACTACCACGAGTGCACGCTCAGGAAGTTGGCCACGGAGTATGGCGCCCGTCCCGAGCGCCTGGCCGGTGCGCGTCGGCAAGAGCCGGTGGACGACCGCCATCCCCTCCTGGTGCGCGACCCGTCCAAGTGCATTCTCTGTGGCAGGTGCGTCCGAGCCTGCGTCGAGTTGGCTGGGGTGGGCGCTCTGGGCTTCGTGAATCGTGGCTTCGAGACGCGGATCGAGCCCGAGTTCGGCCTTCCCCTCGACAGAACCGACTGTACAGCCTGCGCCCTGTGTGTCGGGGCCTGCCCGACGGGGGCGCTGACGGCCAAGATGGCGCTGCCCAAGCCCGGCCGCTGGGAGACGGTGCCCACACTCACCACCTGCGGGTACTGCGGCGTGGGCTGCACGGTGGAACTCCAGCGGAAGGGACGGAGACTGGTCAGGGCATCGGCGCCCTTCGAGGCACCGGTGAACCAGGGGAGCCTATGCGCCCGAGGACTCTTTGGCTGGCAGCAAGCCCACAGCAAGCGCCGCATCCGCGCGCCTATGGTCCGCAGCCAGGGCCGCCTGTGGGAGACTTCCTGGGATGATGCGTTGGACGCCGGTGTGCAAGGTGTCCGCCTTGCTCTCGAAGGGGGCGGCCCGGGTGACGTGGCCGTGTTGGTGGCCCCTTGGTGGACCAACGAGGCGATGTGGCTGGCCCGCAGGTTCGCCGAGGAAGGCCTGGGGACGACCAACGTGCTGGCCGTTGCCCCGTCGGTGTCGTCGTCGGCCGCGGCGCGGTTCCGGTCGGACGGTTCCTGCGACGACTTGGACGCAGTTGGCGCCATTTTCCTGGTGGGCGTGGAACTGACGGTGAAGTACCCGGTGCTCGCGGTGAGGACCAGGCAGGCGGTCCGCAAGGGCGTGAACCTGGCCGTTGTGGGTCGGGCTAAGACCGGCCTTGAAGATATAGCCTCGTCTACTTTCCGACCTCGGAGGTCGGCATCGGCAGCAGCGCTCCTCGAAGCGCTTGCAGGGGGGAGCCGTGGCACGGGCGCACGGGACGTGCACCGACTGTGGCAGGAGGCAGGCCGAAAGTTGGTCGTTGCTGACCTGGACCGGATGGGCGCGCGGGAGGTAGCTGCCCTCGAAGAACTGCGGGCGCGGTTCGCCGGTGAGGTCGCCGTGCTCGGCCTGCGGGGCGAGAGCAACGCCCAGGGCGCTGTCGAACTGGGGTTGGGGGAGCACGAGGACGGCCGGCAACTGATGTCCCGGTGTCGATCAGGCGACCTGCGGGCGCTGATACTTCTTGGTCTGGGAAGTACGGATCGGCCTCCTCCGATACGGCTTCGCCGGAAACCTGAGTTCCTGGTCGTCGTGGACGCAGCCGAGTCGGCTCTGACCGGGCGCGCTGACGTGGTGGTTCCGGGCTGCTACTGGATGGAAGACCAGGGTACCGTGATCAACCCCGAGGGACGAATCCAGCGGGTGGCCTCGGCCCTCGCCCCACCCGGGGGTCGGGCCAACTGGGAGGTCGTCGCCGAGTTGGCGGGCGCGTTCGGGATGGACTGGGCGTACCGCGACACCGAAGGTGTCTTTACAGAACTGTCCGAGCACATGGGCCCGGTAACTACGAGGATCTGAGTCCCTGGGGAACGCTGCTCTTGCGGGAACAGGACGCCATGGTGACGGAGTGATGGTGGGCGTTGGAGGACTCGAACCTCCGACCTCTACAATGTGAGTGTAGCGCTCTACCAACTGAGCTAAACGCCCACATGCGCTACAAAAACAGTATCATCCCTGCAGCCCCGCGTGTCAAGGCCCAACTCGGCTTTGAGTAACTGCTGTGCAGCGCGCCCTTGACGCCCTGCTCTCAAAAGGGCATATGAGAGTGACCTGACCACGGGTAGAGACGGAAGCGCGGAAAAGGTTACCGGCACGATGGCGCCGAAGACCCTGGCAGAACGAATCCTGAGTGACCGGCTGGGCCGCGAGGTCCGGGCTGATGAGTACGTCATCTTTCCGGTGGATGTGGCCCTGCTTCAGGACGGGACCGGTCCGCTGGCGGTCCGCGTCTTCCGGGAGTTGGGCAAGGAGGCGCCGGCCGACCCTCAACGCACCGTCCTTTTTCTGGATCACGCAGCGCCCAGTCCCCGCCAGGAACTCTCCAACGACCACAAACTCCTGCGCGAGTTCGCCGAGGAGACGGGATGTGAGTTATGTGACGTCGGCGTGGGCGTGTGCCACCAGGTCATCTGCGAGTCGTACGTGCGTCCGGGCGACGTGCTCATCGGCGCCGATTCCCACAGTTGCACCGCCGGTGCGCTGGGGGCCTTCGCCACCGGGATGGGTTCCACCGACGTGGCGGTGGGCATGGCCCTGGGGGAGACCTGGTTGCGCGTCCCCCGGACCATACGTGTCCAACTGGTCGGGGAACTGCCGGCGGGGGTCTACGCCAAGGACGTCATCCTTCAGGTCATCGGGCTACTAAGGGCCGACGGGGCCACCTACCGGGCGCTGGAGTTCGGCGGTCCACTGGTTGCAGGCTTCGACGTGGACGACCGGATGACCCTCTGCAACATGGCCGTGGAGGCGGGGGCAAAGACGGGGCTGGTCGCCTCGGACGAGAAGGCGCGCCAGTTCCTTGAGGGTTATGGCCGCGCCAGCGAATGGAAGCCGGTGACTGCTGACCCGGAGGCCGACTACGAGCGGACGGTGACGGTGGACGTCAGCGCCCTCTCGCCGACCATTTCCCTGCCTCACACTGTGGACAACACGGTCCCCATCGAGGACGTCGGGGACGTTCCCATAGACCAGGTGTTCTTGGGCAGTTGCACCAACGGACGACTGACCGACCTGCGCATCGCCAGGGACATCTTTAAAGGGCATGAACTCCATCGGAGAGTAAGGCTCATCGTTGTGCCCGCCTCGCGAAGGGTGTACGCGGAGGCGCTCAGGGAAGGCATCTTGGGCGACCTGGTGGACTTGGGGGCTGCGGTGGTGACTCCGGGGTGTGGACCGTGTGTGGGTGTCCATGCGGGAGCCTTGGCGGACGGCGAACGCTGCCTGGCCACCAGCAACCGCAACTTCAAGGGGCGAATGGGCAATCCCAGTGCATTCCTCTACCTGGGTTCGCCCGCGGTCGCAGCAGCGACGGCCATTGAAGGACGGATTGCAGACCCGAGGAAGTATCTGAAATGAGCAAGCAGACGCTGCGAGGCAAGGCCCACGTGCTGGGTGACTCCATATCGACCGACCTCATCGCTCCCGGTCGGCTGTTCCACCTGAGGAGCAACCTCCCCGAACTGGCCAAACATCTCCTGGAAGACGTGGAGCCCGACTTCGCCAAGAAGATCGAGCCTGGTGACCTCCTGGTGGCCGGACGGAACTTCGGGCTGGGCAGCAGTCGGGAGCACGCGCCCACCATCATCAGGATGGCCGGGGTGGGTGCGGTGCTGGCGCAATCCTTCGCTCGCATCTTCTTCCGAAACGCCATCAACGTGGGGCTGCCCGTTCTGGAGTGCGACACCTCGGGCATCGAGGAAGGCGACGAACTGGAGGTAGACCTAAAAGGGGGCACCGTCCGGAACCTGACGAAGGCGCAGACGGTGAAGTTCCCGCCACTGCCTCCGGTCATGCGGCGAATCCTGGCCGACGGCGGACTGGCGGAGCACATCAAGAAGCACGGAGGGTTCGCGCTCGAGGGGTAAGGAGTGGGCGCATAGCAGGAGTGTTCGCCATGACCCGAAAGATCGGGATGCTCTTGGCGGGGGAGTACGTCGGTTCGGCCGACTGCTACCAGGTGACCCACCCGCACGACGGGTCGGTGGTAGCGGAGGTGGCCCGGGCGTCGGAGGAGGATTGCGACCGGGCCGTCGAGGCCGCTGAGCAGGCCTTTGCTGAGTTCGGCCGCTGGCCGGTCTATCGCCGGCTGGAAGTCCTGGACCGGGTGATCTCTGGTTTAGCCGAGCGTCAGGAGGAACTGGCCCAGACCATCTGCGCCGAAGCGGGTAAGCCCATCCGCCTGGCCCGGGTGGAAGCCGAGCGGGCTGCGGTGACCTTCCGGGAAGCGCGCGAGGAGGCCAAGCGCATCCCCGCTGAGGTGATTGCGACCGATGTGGAACCCAAGGGGGAGGGACGCATCGGCATCCTTCGACGGGCGCCCATTGGACCGGTGCTGGGCATCACTCCCTTCAACTTCCCCTTGAACTTGGCTGCCCACAAGGTGGCGCCCGCCCTGGCTGCGGGCTGTCCCATCATCCTGAAGCCAGCCAGCGATACCCCCGTTTCGGGACTCTTGTTGGGGGAGATCGTTGCCGGTGCAGGCGTTCCGCCTGGCACTATCAGTGTGCTTCCCTGTCGGCCCGAGGTGGCCGAGGGGATGGTGCGCGACCGACGGCTCAGGTTGCTGAGCTTCACCGGCAGCGCCGAAGTGGGCTGGCGCCTGAAGGAGGTGGCGGGTCAAAAGCGGGTGGCTCTGGAACTGGGCGGAAACGCGGCCGTCATCGTCCACAGCGACGCCGACCTGGCCCTCGCCGTGAGCCGATGCGTGTTCGGCGCTTACCTCTACATGGGCCAGGTGTGCATTTCCGTGCAGCGCATTTACGTGCACCGACCCGTGTTCAATGAGTTCGTTGAGGGGTTCATCGCCGAGGCGAAAAAACTCCGCCTCGGGCATCCCCGGGAGGAAACCGCCGATATCTCGGCCCTCATCCGTTTGGCCGACGCCGAGCGGGTCATGGAGTGGATCGAGGAGGCCAAGGCCCGGGGCGCTCGGGTGCTTCTCGGCGGCACGCGCGAAGGCGCCATCATCAACCCCACACTGCTCGCCGACGTGCCCCACGACGCCAAGGTCAGTCGGGGGGAAGTCTTCGGCCCGGTGGCCTTGGTCGAGGCCTACGACGACTTCGAGGAGGCCTGTCGATGGGTCAACGACTCGGAGTACGGGCTTCAGGCCGGCCTGTTCACTTACGACGTCCGCCTCATCTTTCACGCCTTCCACACCATCGAGGTCGGTGGGCTGATGGTAAACGAAGTGAGCACGTACCGTCACGATCACATGCCCTACGGCGGGGTCAAGGCCTCCGGTGTGGGGCGGGAAGGGCCCAGGTACGCCATCGAGGAAATGACCGAGCCCAGGCTGCTCTTGCTCAGGTACGGCTCTGCGGGGGGCAAGTAAAGCGCAGGCAGATTGACACGACTCCTACCGAAGATCGTTTAGCCCGCCAAGAGGGTCGGCTCAGAAGCAGGTGGGGACGAAGCACGGGAGCGCCGGGATGAATGACCCGCTGGTGTCGGAGGTGGTTGAGTTGTACCGGCGACTGGCCACGGAACTCCCTGACGATGTGGCACAGGCCTTACGGAGGGCCAGAGAGACCGAGAAACCTGGTTCCCCCGCGCGGTCGGCCCTCGAAGCCATACTTGAAGACGTTGCCATCGCCGCCCAAGAGCGGGTGCCCATGTGCCAGGATACGGGTCTGCCTGTCTTCTTCGTTGAGGCGCCTGCGGGCGCGGACTTAGCAGGTGTGGCTGAGGTCCTGACCACGGCGACCCGTCAGGCGGTTGCTGAGGTCCCATTGCGCTCGAACGCCGTCGATCCACTCACGGGAGAGAATCCGGGCGATGGCGTGGGGCTGCGCATCCCGGTCATCCACTTCGAGCCGAGCCCGGACGAAAAACTCCACATCCACCTGCTGCTCAAGGGCGCAGGAAGCGAGAACGTCGGTCGTCTCTACTCCTTGCCTGACGGCGAGTTAGGCGCTGGCCGGGATGTAGCCGGCATCAAGGCCGCTGTGCTTGACGCGGTGGTCCGGGCGCAGGGGCGGGGGTGTCCGCCCGTTGTCGTAGGGGTCGGTGTGGCCGGGAGCCGCGATGAAGCCGTCGCCGTGGCCAAGCGCCAGCTGCTTCGCCGCCTGGATGATGAGGCGCCCGAAGCGGAAGTGGCAGGGCTGGAGCGCGAGTTAGCGGACGCCGTCAACCGGTTGGGGATCGGACCGGCCGGCCTGGGTGGCAGCACGACGGCGCTGGCCGTTAAGGTGGGCCTAACGTACCGGCACCCGGCATCGTACTTCGTTGATGTGAGTTTCTGCTGCTGGGCGTGCCGGCGGGGAACCCTGGACTGGCCTCCTGAGGAAGGGGAGGAACAGGCGTGAGCACCGTCGATCTTCACATCCCTCTTTGCGAAAAGAACGTCAGGAGGCTTCGGGTAGGAGACGCCGTCACCCTCACTGGTGTCGTCGTGACCGCCCGCGACCGCGCCCATGCTTATTTAGCGAACGAGGGCCTCCAGAAGGAACTCCCCTTCGAGCTGGACGGTGGCGTCCTCTACCACTGTGGACCTATTGCCCGCGAGACCGACTCCGGCCTTGCCGTCGTCTCCGCCGGGCCCACGACCAGCGCCCGGATGAATCCCTACCAGGCAGCGGTGGTGGAACGGTTCGGCATCCGGGGCATCGTCGGCAAGGGAGGGATGTCCGACGAGCTCCTGGAGACCTTCAGCCGAGTTGGGTGCGTGTACCTCTCGGCCTACGGGGGCTGCGGGGCCCTCTATGCCCGGCACATCAAGGAGGTGAATGCTGTCTTCAAGCGCGAGGAGTTTGGCTCGCCCGAAGCCTTCTGGGTGCTCAAAGTGGAGGGGTTCCCCGCCCTGGTCACCATGGACACGCACGGCAGCAGTCTGCATAGGGACGTTCACCGGCGGAGTCGCCAGGTGGCCAAGGGGATGGGGCTTCGATAGAGTCAAGCCTGGCGGGCGGCCCGGTTCACTCGGTTGCTGGGGACGGGCTCTTTGCCGCGACGACGGTGTTCCCCCCGGCCGCCTTGGCTTCGTAGAGGGCTTGGTCGGAGACCTTCACCAAGTCATCATGCGAGCCGTAACTCTCCCGGTGGAAGGTGGCGATGCCTATGCTGATGCTCAGCGAGAGTGTGTCCCCCTCGAAATCGAGGGGGGCCTCGGCCACCATGCGACAGAGTCGACGGCCCAGGATCAGGGCCCCCTTCGCGGGGGTGCTGGGCAGGAGCAGGAGGAACTCGTCGCCCCCATAACGAAAGCACACATCGCTGATGCGAACCCCACGCCAGATGATTCCGGCCACGTGACGAATGACGACACTGCCGCAGCGATGACCATGCTTACTGTTGATGGCCTTGAGGCCGTCAATGTCGGTCATCATCGCCGATAGGGGGTATTGGTATCGGTGGGCGCGCTCGAACTCGGCCGGGAGCACACGGGCAAGGTGTCGGCGGTTGAAGAGTTCGGTGAGGTCGTCACGGATGCTCAGTTGGGCCAGCCTCTCGCGTTCCTGGGTGAGTTGGCGCATCCTATCCTGGCGCTGGCGGTCGACCTGGAAGGCTTTCAGGGCATCCTCCACCGCTGCGGGGAGTTGGCGGGCGAAGTCCAGGCCCTGCCCTTTGACCACGTAGTCGTAGGCCCCGGCCTTCAGGGCGCGGACGGCCGTCTGCTCGTCTCCCATGCCGGTCACGAGCACCACGGGCACGTCGAATCGGCGTTCGCTCATGCTCCGCAGGACCGACAGCCCATCCATGCCGGGGAGGCTGAAGTCCATCACCACCACCTCGTAGGTGTTCTGGACGAGTTCGCTGAGGGCATCCTCTCCGTTGGTGACGGTGGTGACCGTTGCGCCGAGTCGTCGACGGAGTTCGTCAGTCATGACCGTGCTGTGTCTTTGGTTGTCTTCAATCAGGAGCACGCGCAACGGTGTCGTCGTCATGGCTACATCTACTTCCTGAGTGTCCCAGGTCCGCGACCTACACTGGCGGCGTTCAGGCGCTCGCAAACTGGCCCGCCGAGACGCAAAAAACGCTTGGCACAAGGAAAATACATGCTATAGTGAAAAGCGGCAAGGGAAAAGTATCTCCTCCTGTAGCGCCCATAGCTCAATCGGATAGAGTAGCGGCCTACGAAGCCGAAGGTTGGAGGTTCGAGTCCTCCTGGGCGCGCCATCCGCAGTCGCCGAAGGTTCTCGTTCCGGTTTCTGGTCGGATCGCAGGTTGCGTGCCGGCCTCGACCCGGCCTTTGCTACCAACTGAAGCCGAGTTCCCGCAGTCGCCTTACCTCTTCGGCGGTCAAGGCGGGCAGGTCGGCGGCGCCGGCGTTCTCAACCATGTGCTCGATGGATTTAGAGCCGGCGATGACGGTGCTCACCCCAGGCTGATCCAGCACGAAGCGGATGCACAGTTGGGCCAGGGTGCGGTCGGTGGTGATTAACTCACGCAGTTTGTCGGCGAAGCCGGTGAGTTGTGCCTTGTAGCCCTCGTCCATCCAACCCCGTCGATCGTCATCGGCGAACTCCGTCCGGTCGGAGATGGCCCCGGTCAGGAACCCGGACGCAAAGGCACCCCGGGCAACGATGCCGACACCAGCAGCCTGGGCCGCAGGCAGGAGTTCAACGATTGCCGCGGGCGACGTCAGGCCGATCGACTGCTGCAGGACGTCTGCAAGTCTTCGCTCGCACAGTTCAACACCGAGTTGGTTCCTCCCCAACGAGACGCCGACGAAACGGGCCTTGCCCAGGGCTTTGAGTTTGGAGAGGGCGCTGAGGCACTCGCCCTGAGCGATGTCCTCGGGCCTGGGGCCGTGCAGAAGGTAGACATCGACGTGGTCGGTCCGCAGGCGTCGCAGGCTCTCATCCATCTGGGAGAGGATGCGGACCTCGGAGAAATCGGTCCACGCCTGGCCGTCGCTGGCGCCGTGGCCGCCCTTGGTGGCCAGAATCCATCGGTTGCGACGACCCACGAGGGCCTTGCCCAGGAGTTCTTCGCTGTGTCCATCGCCGTAGATGGGCGCGGTGTCGACAAAGTTGATGCCCAGACCCTCGCATCGGTGGACGAGTCCGATGGCCTCTCGGTCATCCACGTGGCCGTACCCGTGGGCGATGCTGCCGAGACTCTCAAAGGTGAGGGTGGCCGCGCCCCCGAGCTCCCAGGCACCCAGTCCCACCGCTGAGACCTGCAGGCCCGTACTACCCAACGCACGATACTCCATTCTATGTCTCTCCCTATCCTCTGGCTCCACAGCCTGACTTCTCCAGAGCATACGCTCGTCGGCGGGCCACCCGCAACGCATTTGTGCCGAGGTCCTAAGAGCCTCTAACACAATGAAGTTAGAGGCCCTTACTATCCCGTTGATTCCTTGTCTCACACGTAGTATGAGGGGGGCCTCCGGTTCAGTTGGGAAAGGACGCAGCCCAAAGTGAAAGGGGTTCTCTGATGCCGACACCGCGGCCCCACATATTGATTCTGATGCCCGACCAGATGCGGGCCGATTGCCTGGGCGCTGCCGGTAACCCCGTCATCCAGACACCCGCCTTGGACAGGCTGTGCAGCGAAGGTGTGCTCTTTACGAATGCGTTCACGGTGAGCCCGCTGTGTATGCCGGCACGGGCCTCCTTCGTCAGCGGGCTCTATCCCCACAACCACCACATGTGGGCCAACGCCGGTCGCCTCCCGGCCGAGGATGAGACCTTCTTCCACCATTTGCAGAAGGCCGGCTACTACACCGCCCACATCGGCAAGTCCCATTATTACTCCCACCTCGCCGGCGAACACCTGCGGACGTACGAGTCCTACATGCACGCCCGTGGCCTCGACTACGTCCACGAGACTACGGGCCCCTGGGCGACCAGCCGGACCGACTCCTTCATGACCGACCGCTGGGAGAGGCTTGGTTTGCTCGCCGCCTTCCGGGAGGACTACGAACGGCGCCGACGGAGCCGGCCCTCCGGTGTCTGGCCGAGCCCTCTTCCAGTGGAGGAGTTCCTGGACAGTTACATCGGGCGCCAGGCTGTGCGCTTTATTGACGAGTACGGCCGCTCGGAGCCGATGTGCCTTTTCGTCGGCTTTGGCGGCCCGCACGAGCCCTGGGACGCTCCCGGTGAGTATGCGACCATGTACGATCCAGCCGAGGTGCC
Source organism: uncultured bacterium (assembly GCA_965372835.1). Classification (GTDB taxonomy): domain Bacteria; phylum Planctomycetota; class DG-23; order CBDVDV01; family CBDVDV01; genus CBDVDV01. The sequence goes on from CBDVDV010000012.1 coordinate 29,265, forward strand.
TGCTCCCATACCGGCTGCGGAGCCGCCCGACTACTTGCCTGAATACGCGCGCCAGCGGATGCGCTTCGGGCGCGTCGAAGGGCTGACCGAGGAGGCGACCCGGGAACTCAAGGCCAACTACTACGGGAAGATCTCGCTCGTGGATTACTGGGTGGGTGAAACTGTGGCGGCGCTTGAGCGTCGGGGCTGGCTGGACGAGACGCTGGTCGTGTTTTGGTCGGACCACGGCGAGTTGGCGGGTGACCACGGTCGGCTCTACAAGCGCTCCTACCACGTGGGGAGCGTCCGCGTGCCACTCATCGTTCGCTGGCCCGCCCGTGTCCCCGCTGGAGCCGCGAGCCGAGCCTTGGTGGAAATCATCGACGTCTACCCCACACTGCTTGAAGCGGTCGGTGCTGAGCCCTCCCAGCGATGTTTCGGCGAATCGCTCTGGCCGGTGCTGAAAGAACCCAGCGCGCCCCACCGGGAGGCCGTCTTGAGCGAGGTCTCCTACGACTCTTATCTCGACACCATGATCCGTACCGAGCGATTCAAGTACGCCGTCGACCAGCAGGGCAGAGCCTTTATGCTCTCCGACGTCCAGAACGACCCGCAGGAACAGACGAACCTCCTGGGTGATCCTGACTATGTGGACGTAGAGGGCGAGATGCGGGAGTTGCTCCTCAGCCGACTTCTCGCCACCGAATATAAGCAGCGATAGCCGACTGCCTTCGCTGGCGAAACTGCTCCACCTCCTCGCCGACTTGGCCTATTGCTCGGCCACGGTTTCGAGCAGGGCGGCGAGGTTCTCGACCGGAACGTCCTCCAGGATGCTGTGGGTGGGCGTGATGATGAAGCCACCTCCGGCACCCAACTCGACGAGCATTCGCTTAACCTCACGCCGCACCTCCTCAGCGGTCGCAAAGGGGAGGAACTGCTGCACACTCACCCCACCGTGGAAACTCAGCCGGTCGCCGTAGAGGCGCTTGACCTCGTAGGGGTCCATGACGTCAGGCTGAAGCGGGTTGTAGATGTCCAGTCCGATTTCAATAAGGTCGGGGAGGACGGCCTGGATGTCACCGTCGGAGTGAACCATGGCAGCCTTGCCACCGGCGTGGATGGCTTCAAACATCCGGGCTAGCCTGGGCTTCAGGAACCGCCGCCACAACCTGGGGCCCATGATCAGGCCCTTCTGCGCACCCCAGTCATCGCCCAGCCGAACGCAGTCGAGGTCGTAGGTCACCATCTGGCGAAGAAGGACCAGGTTCCAGTCGGTGATGGCGTCCAGAAGTTCATCCACAAAGCCTGGGGCCTCCACCATATCGACCAACAGTTCTTCCATCCCCCGTAACGTCCACGCCCGTTCGAAGAGTGAGAAGCCGATGCCTGTAACCAAGAAATAATCGCTACGTTCCTCAATGGTCTGCGGATAGAGTTCGAAGGTCTTGGCGCCCACGGCCACCGGGAACTCGTAGCCATTTAGCGAACGACTCTTCAGGGGATGTTCCTGGACCAGGCCGATGGAGCCGCTGGCGGCGTTCTTGTTCCAGACCACGCCGAAGCGGTCTCGCCAGATGCCCGGAGCAGTCTCCACCTGGGTGGGCTCCCCCGCGGGTGTTTGGGTGGAGACGTGGGCGAAATGATTCCCCAGGTTTGGTACTTTCTCTTCGCTGCCGTAGTAGGCGACAAGCATCTCGTGCAGCCGACCGCCCATCCCCAAGTCCCAGGGAACCTTGTCCGGCTGCCTGTGGGCGATGGCCGTCTTCACCCGTTCCCGTCGGCTAACGCTGCCCTGCGACATGCTATCCCTCCTCATGGAACCACTCCCAAAGCAACCAGGCCGAGCAGTGCATCCGAGTACAGCAATACCAGGCATACGGGTCGCCTTCAAGCGCTTTGGCACAGAGCCAGGTCGGTGCCCGCTCAGGTGCGCAGCCGTCGAGGGGAGAGGAACGCCGCAGGGCCTTCCCACCGGTGAAGCACGGCTCCGGGGCTTCTGCGCGCTCATCGTTGACGGGGACCTGCAAAGGCAGTAGAGTACGCTTCGCGGGTATGGGACACGGAGTGTCCACGGCCCGGTGTGGGTGTGCTTGTTGGTGCGCTGTCTGAAGAGGCGAGGTGAGGCTGATGAGGCGAGGTGTGACGCGCCGGCAGTTCTTGCGTAGGGCCCTGGGAGGCTCGGCGGCGCTTCTGGCCGCAGGGCGGTGGCCACAGATGGTCTACGGACAGGCAGGAGCGCCCGGGCAGGACCCGGGTGTCAGGGAGCGGAGTCCCGTCATCCGTGTCACTTCACCCAAGGTCTTGGACCCCTACGGCGCGGTGGACCGTGAACAGATGTTCGAAATGATTAACCGGGCCCTGATGGGTCTTACCGGCAAGTTCACGCTTACCGACATAGTGGGAATGTACGCTGAGCCTGAGGACCGCGTCGGCGTGCTGCCTAACCGGGCCTGGGGGTTGGCGGCGGACCCCAACCTGGTAGAACTCATGTACCTCTGGGCGACTCAATCGGGGGTGCCGCAGGAGAACATCCTGCTCTGGGAGGGGCGTTCGGCGGAGTACAACCAGGATGGCCTGGCCCGTCGCTTCGTGGAAGAGTGCACAGTCATCTTCAGCATCCCCAGCCTTTACGCTCACTGGCGCCTGGGCATGGTCGGGGCCCTGGCCAACATCCTGGGCCTCCTCAGGGACCCCGAGCCCTATTACCAGGCCCGGGGCCAAGGCATCGGCAGGCTCTGGACCAATCCCGTTTTCCGCCCAAAGCACAAGTTGGTCATCATGGACGCGCTCTGGCCCTACTTCGGTTCCGGTGCCGCCTACGATCCCAAACTCCGCTGGCGGCGGCAGAGCATCCTGGTCTCCGAAGACCCCGTGGCCATTGACGTCGTCGGTCGGCGGATGTTGTTGGAGCGCCGACGACTTCACCACGGTCGGGACTGGCCCCTCGAACCCCGGGCTGACTACATCGAGGAAGCCGACACCACTTACCACGTGGGTCACTCCAGCATGGACGACATCGACCTGCGCGACGTCTGGCTGTGACGGGGGCTGTCGTCCGGTCGGAAGAGCATTGGCACGTCGAGGGGCGTCTTTGTCGCTTCGCTCTGGCGTGGCGCTGAGCAGGACAACGTTCGTCCGCAGGAGATGCGCATGAGCGCCTCTGAGAGCACTCGTTTGATTCTGAGAGGTGGCATCATCATCGACGGAACTGGGGCACGGCCACGACCGGGCACGGTGGTCGTTGCCGACGGCCGGGTCGAACGAATCCTGCCGCCCGAAGATGCTGCGCCCCCTGGTGAGGTGGTGGACGTGGTCGGCCAGGCCCTGGCGCCGGGTTTCATCGACGTTCACCACCACGCCCACAACGAAATGGAGGGGGGCATCCTCCACATCCCCCACGCCGACAACATGCTCCGCCAGGGCGTGACCACTCTGGTGGCCGGGAACTGTGGCAGCAGTCCCTGGCCCATAGCCGAGCACCTGAAGAAGGCGGGAGAACTGGACCTCCGCACCAACTACGCGCTGTTCGTCGGGCACGGCGTGCTTCGTCGGCGGGCCCGCGACGCCGGCCTCGACCCCCGCACTCCCGAGGGGCAGGCCCACATGATCCGCGACCTGGAGCAGGCCCTCGATGAGGGGGCCGTGGGCATGTCCTCCGGTCAGGCCAACGCGTCCCAGGAGACGCTCCCTACAGAGGAAGTGGTCGCGCTGTGCAAGGTACTCGCCCGGCGAGGTCGCCCCTATGCCGTGCACATGCGCGACGAGGGTGACGGCGTCTTCGACTGTGTGCGCGAGGCGATTACGGTTGCGCGGGAGTCGGGAGCACAGGTTGAAATCTCCCACCTGAAGGTCATTGGCCGGAAGAACTGGGGCCGAGGTCGCGAACTCCTTGGCCTCATCGAGGAGGCCCAGGCCGAGGGCGTCACCGTTGCTGCGGATGCCTATCCGTATCCCGGTTGTTACGGTGGCATCTGGGCCATGGCCATCCCCCACTGGGAGCGCGAGGGCGAGGGCGCGACCGAAGCGACCCGCGAGGGCATTGTCCGCCGCATCGACTCGGTGGGCGGGCCGGAGCGCATTCGCGTGGCCCGCGCTCCCGAGCGCCCCGCTTATGTGGGTAAGACGCTGGCCGAGTTGGCCGAGGAGATGGGCCGGGAGCCCGTCGACCTGGTTGTCGACATCGCCCTGCACGGCTCAGCGTCCTGCATCGGTATGCTGATGGACGAGCGGGACGTGGCCGATATCGTTTCCCACCCCGAGATCACTATCGTCAGCGACGGGCAACTCAGGCTCTTAGGTGTGGGCATCTCCCACCCACG
>CBDVDV010000013.1:0-33284 GCA_965372835.1 uncultured bacterium
GCGATCTCTGAGAAGGCCCTGGGACCGCACCATCCAGACGTAGCCACGACGCTCAGCAACCTGGCTTTGCTCTACCACGACCAGGGCAAATACGCTGAGGCCGAGCCGCTTCACAGGCGGGCGCTGGCTATCCGGGAGAAACTCCTGGGGCCGGAGCATCCAGCCGTGGCTCAGAGCCTCGCCGGCCTAGCGCTCCTCTACTGCGCCCAGGGCAGGTACGCTCAGGCCGAGCCACTCTACAAGCGAGCGCTGGCCATGACGGAGAAGACCCTGGGGCCGGAGCATCCCAACGTGGCCACGGACCTCAACAACCTGGCACGGCTCTACCACCACCAGGGGAAGTACGCTGAGGCGGAGGCGCTGTACAAGCAAGCACTGGCCATCAGGGAGAAAGTCCTGGGGCCGGAGCATCCAGACGTCGCCACGTGCCTCAACAACCTGGCGGGGCTCTACTTCGACCAGGGGAGGCACACTGAAGCGGAGCCCCTCTGGGCACGGGCCCTGGCCATCAGGGAGAAGGCTCTGGGACCGGAGCATCCAAACGTCGCTACCTGCCTGGAGAACTACTCCCTGCTTCTTCGCAAGATGGATCGAGGGAAGGAGGCGGAGGAGTTGGAGGCGCGAGCCCAGGCTATCCGGGCCAAGCAGAGCCAGCAACGTCCATCGCAGTGAAGAGGAGGGCCCGCTCTCACCCGCCCAGCAGCACCTTCAGGTGCCGGGTGATGTCGTTGTAAGTCACCAGCAGGAACAGGCTGATAATCAGTGTCAGACCTATGTACTGGGCCAGAGCCAGGGCCCGGGGGCTGACCGGGGAGCCTTTGAGCTTCTCGACGCCGATGACGGCCAGGTGTCCGCCGTCGAGAATCGGAATGGGGAGCAGGTTCACCAGCGCCAGGTTTATGCCCACCATCCCAAGGAAGTAGAGGAGTAGGCCCACGTCGGCCTGGGCGGCGGCCTTGTAGGTAATGACGCCGATGGTCAGGGGCCCGGCCAGCTGGTTTGAAGAGATGGTATGGGTAAAGAGCATACGCCGGAGGAACTGATAGATGGAGAGCGCCGTCAGCAGCGACTTCTTCACGCCCAGCCGGCAGGCTCCGAAGAAGCCGGCCTTGCGCACGATCTTTTTGGCCTCCGGCTCAATGCCGATCAGGTACCGTCCCGTCGGCTCACCTGGCTCCGGAGTGATCGTCACTTCCACGTCCGCCCCGTCTGCGACGGCGCGGAGCACAAGCGTGCGCCCGAGCAGCGCCGCCGCCTCCAGTTCCATCTCTTCCCAGTAGGTGATCGGATGAAGTTTGTCGCTTGAGAAGCCGAAATGTGTGACCCTCATTCCCGGACGAAGCCCGGCGACATCGGCCGGGCCCCCGGGCCTCACCTCGCCGATGACCGGTGGGCGGCCGAGCACTCCGATGCGGTTGTACCAGCCCATGCGCTCTGCCGGCACCTCGACCGTCACCGTCTGAAGTTCACCCTGGCGCTCGACCGTCAGTTCCAGAGGTCCTGACTCGGCCTCGGCGAGCGCCCCCACCAGTTCGCTCCAGAACTCCACCCGACGGCCCGCCAGGGCAGCGATCCGGTCGCCCTGGCGAAGCCCGCCCCGCTCAGCCGGGCTCAGCGCTCCCACCCTGTCGATTACGGGCCGACCGTCCTCGGGCGACGCACCCAACCCATAGGTGAACGTAGGTTGAGGGGTGACTTGGAACGCGAGTTCCTTGCCCTGGCGCACGACGGTCACCGCCAGTTCGCTCCCGCCGCTCTCCTGCACGGTCCCATACAGGTGGCTCCAGGAGCGCATGGGCACACCGTCCACGGCAACCACACGATCCGCCGGCTGCAGGCCGGCACTTTCCGCGGGGAAGCCTTTGACAAGGGCCAAAATGGTGAGCGACAAGGCGGCATCGAAACCGGCCGCAGGCCGGCCTAAAGCCGGGCTGTAGCGGGGGAACAGCCGGACGGTGTGCTCGCGACCATCCCGGCGGATAACCAGGTCCACACCCGTCTTCGGGTCGCTCAAGGCGATGAGTTGGTACACGTCGTAGAAGTCCACATCGCGCCATCCACCCACACCCACGATCTCGTCACCGGCCTGAAGCCCCGCCTCGTCGGCCGGGCCGCCGGCAATCACCCGTCCGACCTCGGCCTTGGGGAACTCGACACCGATCTGAAAGGCAACGATGAAACACACCAGCGCCAAGATGGCATTCACGACGACACCGGCGACAATGATGAAGGCCCGGCGGCCTGGGGGCTGACTGAAGAACTCGTCGGGGGCGCGGGTCTGAGGGTCGCCCGGCTCATCGCCGGCCATCTTCACGTAGCCGCCCAGAGGGATGGCGCTCAGGACGTACTCGGTAGCCCCGGGCTTCCAACGCAGAAGTGACGGCCCGAAGCCGAGCGAAAAGCGCTCCACCCGGACACCAACCCACCGGCAAGCGAGGAAGTGCCCCAACTCGTGGACCACAATGAGCATGCCCACGGCCACTACGGCCCCAATGACGCCGACGATTGACACCCCATCGACTCCTTTACTGCCAGCAACCCGGCTCCAGAGGCTCAGCCGGCGCGCGTCGCCCCACGGGCCAGTCTTGCCACCACGGTTCGCGACTGCCGCTCGGCCCAGACTTCGGCCTCGCGCACATCCGCCAGTTCCCTCACCGGCTGCTCCCGGTGCTCATCGAGTGCCCGGCGGATGACTTCGTAGATATCCGTGAAAGCGAGTTCCCCGCGCAGGAAGGCGGCCCGGGCCACTTCGTTGGCCCGCACGGCCACCGCTCCGGCCGTACCCCCCCGGCGGATGAGTTCCCACCCCAATCCCAGAGCGGGAAAGCGTTCAAGATCGGGCTGCTCAAAGTGCAGCGCTCCGACCTCGGCGAGGGACAACGATCCCAGGCCTATGGGGGCGCGCTCAGGCCAGGTGAGGGCGTACTGAATGGGCACCCGCATGTCAGGCACACCCATCTGCGCCACCACAGAGCCGTCGCAAAACTCCACCAGCCCGTGGACGATGCTTTCCGGATGGACAAGAACATGGATCTGATCTTCCCCCAACCCGAAGAGCCAGTGGGCCTCCACCACCTCGAAGGCCTTATTGACCAAGGTAGCCGAATCCACCGTTATCTTCTCCCCCATCTCCCAGGTGGGGTGAGCCAGGGCCTCCTCGGGTGTGACCCGCTCAAGCTCTTCCCGGGAGAGACTGGCGAACGGGCCACCTGAAGCCGTGAGGATGACCCGTCGCACCTCCTCCCGCCGACCAGACAGCAGGGCCTGAAACACAGCGCTGTGCTCGCTGTCAACGGGAACCAGCCTGGCTCCCGATGTGCTCGTGCGCTCCCGCACCAGTTCCCCGGCCTCGACCAAGGCCTCTTTGCTGGCCAGGGCCAAGACCTTTGTCGAACCCGCTGCCTCCAGCGTGGGTTCCACCCCTGCCGAGCCCTGGATAGCAGCCAGGGTCACGTCAGCAGACGTGCGGGCCAGTTCCAGGACTGCTTCCGGCCCGCTGAACACCTCCGTGCCGGTGCCCGCGAGCGCCGATTCAACCTTGCCCGCCGCCCCCGGCTCCGCCACGGCCACCCGCTCAGGCTGGTAGGCACGAGCCTGCTCGACCAGGAGCTCCCAACGCTGCCCGCAGGCCAAGGCGCAGATCCGATACCGGTCCTTCAGACCGTCGAGGACCTTGAGGGCCTGACGACCGATGGACCCCGTACTCCCGAGCACGACGACCGATTTCACTTGCGAATCCCCGCGTCGCCGAAGGCTTACACCGCCCCCTCGGCCAGCACTTCTTCCAGGCACTGTTCGACGACAGCCACACCCTCACGGACCGCCTCCTCGGTGATGACCAGAGGGGGAGCGATCTTTATCGTGGAGCCATTGACGCCCACCGGACTGAACAACAGAAGCCCCTTCTCGATGCAGCGAGCAACTACGGCAAAGGCCAGGTCGCCGTCGGGCTCGTTAGTCCCGGGCTTCCTCATGTGCAGACCAGCAACCAGACCTTTCCCGTGCCGGGCGCCGACCACCTCCGGATGCTTCGCCATGACCTTGTCCAACTCGTCCTGCATCACCTGGCCAACCGTGGCGCACCTCTCCACCAGGTTCTCCTTCTCGATGAGGTCGAGGCTGGCGAGCGCGGCAGCGCAGCAGATGGGGTTCCCGGTGTGGGTGCTGGTCATGGAGCCGGGTGGGAACTGGTCCATGAGATCGGCCCGACCGAGGACGGCACTCAGAGGCAGTGAACTGGTGATGCCCTTACCCAGGCACACAAGGTCGGGCACGACACCGTAGTGCTCCCAGCCCCAGAAGGCCCCGGTTCGGCCGAAGCCAGCCTGGACCTCGTCGAAGATGAGCACAATGTCGTGCTTCTTGCACCACTCGGCGAGCGCCTGGACGTACTCCGTGGGAGCGAAGGAGGCGCCTCCACCCTGGTACGTTTCGGTCATGACCGCGGCGACCTGGCTCGGCTTAACACCTTTTTCGGCCAGGCCGGCCAGGAAGTAGTCGAAACTGGTGTCCTTGCAGTGGTACCCATCGGGGAAAGGCACCTGGACGAAGGAGGGGTCTTTAGGGTTGATCCACTCTTTAAGCGAGGGTATGCCCCCGGCCAACTGCGCCGCCAGGGTCCGGCCGTGGAAGGCATTTTCGAAGGTCACGATCACGTTCTTCTCGGGGCCACCGACCCCGCGGCCGTAGGTCTTGGCGAGTTTGATGGCGCACTCGGTGGTCTCAGAACCCGTTGTCAGGATGAAGGCCTTTGTCAGTTTCTCCGGGCACAGGTCAACCAGCCGCTTGGCCAGCCTGGCCCGCATCTCGCTGGGGAAGCAGTAGTTGTGAAGCAGTCCGTGCTGGGCCTGACCCACGATGGCGTCAATGAGTTCTTTGCGGCCGTGGCCGGCCGAGGTCACCAGCACGCCACTACTGAAGTCCAGCCACATGTTCCCCCACTTGTCGTAGACCTGAAACCCATCAGCCCGGTCCCACACCACCAGAGGCTGCCCAGTCATGGACGCCGGCTCATAGGTGCGAAGCTCCTCCAGGATCGGCAGGGACTCGGGCACCGGGATCTTAGTGACGATCCGCCGATACTCGGTCTCGACGGTGGGGACTTCCTTGGGCGTCAGGCTGTACTGCCGTCCGGCCATCGTCTTGCTCCCTCTTCCCGCTTGTGGCGACCTGCGTACGTAGGCGCCTTGCCACCTCGATCACTTTCCCGATCTCCAGGTTCCTCTGGGGCGCCTTCGGCGATCTTGGCTACCTGGAGGCCATCGGTGCCATCGGCCCAAGTGCCGGCCAGATCAACCGGGCACGCGCAGGCCAGGATGTGAGCCAAGTCCAAGGCAAAACCCCGCATACTATCGTAGTGTAGATACTCACGCAGGCAAGAGTCTTCTTGCCGAACCCCGCCTGCCACTGGGCCGGTGTCCCTTCCGTAGCGACCCCGGCGTCTTTCCCGGCCCACCCTCGCCTCCGGACGTTAGCCGACGGTCCCACCCCTCGACGTCGCCCGGGGCGGGCTTCGGCCGGCTCGCCTCGACTGTCTGCGACGAGGTCAGTCGAGGCGATCTCACCGTCGAAGCCCGTCGAACCGCGAGCGTGCTGCACCACACCAACGAGCAGCAAACACCACAAGCACCTCCGCCGCCCGCGCCACATCTCCCATCCGCACTCGCTCCCGGTCCGAATGGGCGTCGTCCAGCGTCCCGGCGCCAAAGACCACCGTCGGCATCCCTCCCGCCTTGGCAAAGAGTCGGGCGTCACAACTGACAATCCACCCGGTGGGGGTCCCCTCCAGGCCGACCTCGCCGGCCGCCTGCGACATCCCGGTGACCAAGGGATGGTCAACGGGCGTCTCGAAGGCATCGTTGTGGAGTTTGGGGAACTCCAGCGTGTAATGACTCCTGAGCCAGTCGCTTCCCTCCTCCTCGATGGACGTGCGCAGGTCGCGTTTGATGTCCTCCAAGGAGCGGTTGGGCAGGAACCCGAAACCGCCTTCGACCACCGAGCGACCCGGAACCATGGACGGCCATTCTCCGGCGTGCATCACACCCACGTTCATCTGCACGGGCTGCTCATACATGGTGAACAGGGGCTGCTCAGCGCTCTCGGCCAGGAGGCGCTGTTCCAGCCGACGCCAGATCTGGATTAGTTCGTAGGTCTTGTCGATGGCGCTCACGCCTTCGCCGGCCCTGCCCATGTGGATGGACTTGCCTTGCACCGTAGCCCTGAACCAGACGACCCCGCGGTTGGCCGAGTGCACCTTCAAATCCGAGCACTCCAGCACCACGACTCCATCGGCTATGTGAGCCTGGCGGATGAGAGCCAAAGAGCCGTTGCCGCCCACCTCCTCCTCGATGACCACCTGGAGCTCCAGGTCACCGGCCAGGCGAAGGCCCAGTTCCTTCAGGGCGCAAGCAATCAGGTACATCACCGCGACCTGACCCTTGCAGTCGGAGGCCCCTCGGCCGACGACCGCATCACCCTCGACCCTCGGCGTAAAGGCTTCAGGCCACTCAGCGGCCGGCACGACATCGTTGTGGCTATTGAGGATCAGGCTCCGACCACCGCCCTGCCCGCTCATACGCACGACCAGGTTCGGACGACCCTCGTAAGGCTGTTGGGCGTCGCTGGCGGTGTACTGCGGGTCCCCGGTTATTCCTTCCGGGATGGGCACGAGTTCGGTTTCATATCCCAGGTCAGCGAAGCGCTTCTGGGTGTACTCCTGCACCTCCGCCTCCCGGCCCTGCGTGCTGGGAAAGCGAATGAGGTCGCACAGGAACTCCCGGGCTTCCTCGACGTGCTCGGCTACGACTTCGCCAACTATCCTGGGGGAAACAACAGACACGCCCTCTGCCTCCACCACTACCCCGCCACCACCTGTGAAGCGCGACTCGGAGCCCTGCGCAAAACAATTAACATACTCTCGCCGGGCGGCCCGGTCAAGGCCGTGGCGCCCTGAGTCATCCCCGGTTTTGGCCTTGACCATGGGTGCGGGGAAGGTAAGCTAAGTTTTTCGAGTATCTGCGACCGAGTGTGAGGAGCGGCGTTAGGAGTTGGGAAGTGGCTAAAGACCGGATTCTGCTCATCAAAAGCGCTGACCCGACACTGCCGCAGTCGCAGGCGCTCTTGGAGGAACTCGGCTACGAGGTCGAGGTCTCTGCTGCCTCGGCCGCCCACCTGGGCCACTTGGCCGATGGCCGCTACGACCTGGTGCTCTTTGACGTCGAGGGCGCGCCGGACGAGGGGGCTGAGTTCTGCCGGGAACTCAAGGCCGCCATCGGCGATGACTTCATTCCCCTCATCCTCATCACCCCACGAGGAGACGTGTCGAGCAAGGTGCGGGGCCTGGAGTTGGGGGCCGATGACACGCTGGTCAAACCTCTCTACCCCGAAGAACTCTCAGCCCGAGTCAAGTCGCTGCTTCGCATCAAACACCTGCACGACGAGCTTCGGGCCAAGAACGACGAACTCCAGCAGACGCATGACAAGCTGCAAACTGCCTACCAGACCATCCAGGCCGACCTGACACTGGCCCGGCATCTGCAGCAGAGCCTGCTGCCTCAGCAGATGCCCCAAGTCCCTGGGATCCGTTTCGCCACTCGCTACCTGGCCAGCGGCGCCGTGGGTGGCGACTTCTACGATGCGTTTCGGCTGGACGAACACCACCTGGGTTTCTACATCGCCGACGCTGTGGGCCACGGGGTGCGGGCGGCGCTGCTGACCGTTTTCTTGAAGAAAGGCATCACCACCAAGGAGATCGGTCCCGACAGTTACCGTCTGCTGACGCCGCGCGAGGTGGTGGGGAGACTGAACCGGGACATGCTGCAGGAAGAACTGGCCGAATACCCCTTCATCACCATGGTCTATGCCAGTCTCAACCTCGATACCCTGGACCTCGTTTACACCTGTGGCGGGCACCCCTACCCGATCGTCCTGCGGGCCGACGGCTCCCAGGAGCGGCTGGAGGTGGGAGGAGGTCTGGTAGGGGTGTTTGAGCACGACTACGAGGAAGGCCACTGCACCTTGGCTCCGGGTGATCGGCTCATCTGCTACACCGACGGCATCGAAGACGCTCTGGGCCTCTCGGCCCCGGCCTGCATCGAACGCTTCCAAGCCATTCTGGAAGAGCACCGTCGCCGGGAGTTATCGGAGATGCTCGTCGCCTGCGAGGAAGAACTCCTCAGGCAGAGCCAAAAGGCCGAACTCCAGGATGACCTCACCCTGTTGGCGCTCGAAGTCACCGCTCGGCCGTAAGCGCCTGCGCCGCTCTCACCCCCGGTCCCACCTCAGGGGCCGAGCATTCGCCCGCGGACACGCGCACGTCTCTTGGCCTCGGCTATCGTGATCCTGCGCGGGCAAAAGACGTCGCCGACCTGCCGGGACGCCCAAGCCAGGGTGCCCTGGCGCATCCCCTCCTCGCTGATGTCGATGATGGGCGTACCCACACGCGGGTGACCGCTGGCGCTCCAGCGGTACCTCGTGTCCGGTGGCGCCGCGGACCAGACCACCGAACCGTCCACTGCGTTCACCACTTTGAGCCGCAGGACGATGGTACCCATATACAGGTTGGGGTTGCCCGGGTCCTTGAGTCTGAAGCTTTCGATGTGTCCGACCAAGACGTAGTCGGCGCCCACGGCCTGACCCACGTTCTGCCACCCTACCGCCTCCAGGTCACGGCCCGGGAACAGCCTGCGGACCTCCTCCGGGTCGACCAGAAGGGCTTTCGGGGCGCCCACGCTCACCTCTCTGATGACCAGCCCGGCAAGGGCGTTGCCGTCTTGAGAGGCGAAATAGGTGTTGTCGGTGTCGGAGAAGGGGACCACGAGCAGCGTCTTCTCGGTCAGATCCACCTCGGCGTCCAGCGTCGTGTAGCGCGGGATGAACCAGGGGCAGCCCGGCAGCACCAGCACCACGAACCCCAGCAGCAGAAGTCGTCGCATCTCTGTACTCCCTCCTTGGTCACGTCACACTTGCACGGAGCGCGCTACCGGGGGCTACTCGCTCGCCTCGATAGGCCGACGCCACAACTCTCTTACCGGACGCTGCCAGAGCAGGACGACCAGCGCTATGAGGTACCCCATCCGAATGAGCGCCCAGCCCCAGTCACTGGGCCCCTCAAGCAGCCCGCCGAAGATGGCCACCAGAAAAAGCCCTATCCCACCCGCAGCCACGAACACGTTCAGAACCCGACCGCCCGGCATCCGCTGGACCATCGCCGTCGCCCCCAAGATAAGCCCAAGCCCGACAGCGATCTGGATGACTTGCCACCAGAAGTAAAGCGGAGTGGCCATGTACTCCTTTGGCAAGGCGATGCCTGTCCTGGACTGCTGCAATTGCTCCCCCGCCTCCGCCAGCGTACCCCAGAAAACGCCCTGGAGCCCAGCGATAGCCATCAGCACCCCGAGGGCAAGGTTGCACAGGGCCAGCGTCACCAACAGCCTGACCAACTTGCTCCGCTGCGAAGTCTCCACCGCACGAACTCTCCCTCACCACCGGCCACCAGCGCCCGGCCCATCCTACAGGGACCCGCGCCCAAGTCAATGCCCAACCGGGCCACTCGGCTCCAACCCCAGCAGATGGCTCTAACGCGTCCGGGCTGCCACTCGTCGGACCTCCACCGGAGCCCCGGCCTCCACCCCCAGAAACTCCTGGGCCGAACCCAAGTTCACGGCCACTTCCAGGAACCCCGTGCTTCCCACCAGAGTCAGCAGAATACCCGGATGCTCCGCCGCGTACGACGAGGCCATGCCCTCAACGGTGGTCTCCCCCACAGTGATGCGCACGTCGCCGTGCTCACCAGCCACCCGCCTGATGTCCTCTTCGTCCACGTTGGTCACCAGGTTGCCGAAGCGGTCCGTGTAAAGCACCTCGCCGACCACAGCGTGCCCGTCCACCTGAGCCGGTTTTGGGAAACGGAAGATTTCGGTGGGGGATGCGGGTGGCCCCAGGCTCTCAAAAGGGACCCCAAGGGAGAGATGCGCCGCCACCGGGGCGAAGATGTCTCGCCCGTGGAAGGTCGGGGAGACGTGATCGAGGAAGTGGTCGGGGTTGGAGACGGCCACGCAGGCCACCAGTGGCTCCCGCTCCAACACCGGTCCCAGAATCCCGTTGTCGGGTGCAAGGAAGTAAAAGCGCTCGGTTCGGCAGGCCAGGATCTTTCGTCCGGTGCCCACCTCGGGGTCCACCACGGCCACGTGGATGGTCCCCCGGGGGAAGTAACCACACGAGGTCATCAGCATGAAAGCGGCCTGACGGACGTTCTGTGGCTGCACCCGGTGACAGAGGTCGACCACCCGGAGCGCCGGGTTTATCCCCAACATCACCCCCTTCATCATCCCCACGAAGGGGTCCACCAGGCCGAAGTCCGTCAGCAGGGCCACCACCGGCGCCGGTGGAAGTGGGGTTTCCGACCTCTTCGACTCGTCCGCCTCGAACATCAGTGTGCGTCCCCTTCGGCTGTCGCCCCTTCGGCTGACACGGCGGTCAGGTGGCCGGGCTCCTCGGCCACCTCACCAAAGAGGGTCAGCGCGGTCGCGTCCGTAATGCGCACCCCAACCTCGCGGCCCACCAGGTCGCCCGGCCCCCGGAAGCAGACGATGTGGTCGCCGGGGCTCCGGCCGGTGAGCCGGGAGGGGTCGCGCTTGCTCGGCCCCTCCACCAGCACCGAGAGCGTCCGGCCGACACAGCCCCGGTTCACCGCCTGGGAGACCTCGGCCTGGACGGCCAGCAGTTCCTGGTTGCGCCGCTGCTTCACCGACAGGGGAACGTCGTCGGGAAGCCGGGCGGCCTTGGTTCCCGGCCGCGCCGAGTACTTGAAGATGAAGGAGTTCCTGAAACGCACTTCCTGCACCAGCGCCACGGTCTGCTGGAAATCCTCCTCCGTCTCACCGGGGAAGCCCACGATGAAGTCGCTGGCCAGGGTCAACTCGGGAATCAGTTCCCGGGCTCGTTCCGCCAACCGCACATAGTCCGCGCGTGTGTACCCCCGCCTCATCCGCCCCAGCACTGCGTCCGAACCGCTCTGAGCGGGTAGATGCAGGCAGGGGCAAACTGGAGGCAGTTCCGCTACCGTCCGCAGCAACTCCTCGGTCATGTCCCGTGGGTGAGAGGTGACAAAGCGCAGCCGCCGAAGCCCGGGCACCGGCTGGAGCCGACGCAGCAGCCCGGCCAGCGACCAGCCCTCCCGCGGACGGTCCCGCCCGTAGGCGTCCACGTTCTGCCCCAAGAGCGTCACTTCGACCACACCGTCAGCGACCAGGGCCTCGACCTCGCCCACGATCTCCTGCGGGGCTCGGCTGACCGCCCGCCCGCGGACGTAAGGCACGATGCAGTAGGAGCAGAAGTTGTCGCACCCCCGCATGATGGCCACAAAGGCCTGGAAGGGCGACCGGCGGAAGCCGGCCAGCCGACGGGGCCAGACCAGCGTCCCCTCGTCGACAGCCACCACGGCTCCTCCGGTCCGTTCGACCTCCGCCAGCAGCCGGGTAAACTGCCCGAGCATCCGCGTCCCCACCACCAGTCTGACGTGCGGCGCCCGCCGTCGGAGCCCCTCCCCCTCCCGCTGGGCCATGCAGCCCACCACCGCCACCACCACCTCGGGGCGTCGGCGCACCAGTCGCCGGGTCGCCCCGATGAGCGAGTAGGCCCGGTCCTCCGCATGTCGGCGCACAGAGCAGGTGTGGAAGATGAGGAGGTCGGCCTCGTCCTGGCAGCCAGTGGGCTCATAGCCCAGTGGCGCAAGCTGGCTGAGCAGGAGTTGACCGTCCAACTTGTTCATCTGGCAGCCCAGGGCCCGTACCCAGACGCGCTTGGTTTGAGACTCAGCCATCAGCCACCGACCTTCAGCCCTTGCGAATAAAGAGGAACCAGGCCAGTACCGCGGCCGCAGCGCCGCCAGCGAGCACCGCGAAGTTGAGGGCATTGCTGCCGATGCCGCTGGCCACGTCCGTTCGGCTGACGACGAAGCCCACAAACCAAGCCAGTGCGGCCACGACGATGACCAGTTGTGTCAATCGATACCGCCGCACTACCCACAGGACCACGGCCACACCGAGGACCCCGTAGAACTGCCACTTGGGGACCCACTCCCAGAACTCCAGCATCCTCTGCTTGAGAAACTCCATCAAGCACTCCCCCTGGCCGGCGTGTGGTCGGCCGGCGGCGAACCGTCCCGGACCCCGGACTCCGTTGGCTCGGACTCTCCCAGAAAGAACTCCAGAGCGGAGCTCAGTGCGGCCATGTCCACGCGGGTATCTTTGCAGGGGCCGTGCGGGCGCTCGTTCTTCACGGCCAAGACGGCCTTCGGCCAGGTACCGAAGATGCCCACCCGCAGTTCCTTGGCGCAGGCCACCGCCACTACCGCCCGCACCCCGTCACCACGGGCCTCTTCCAGCGCCAACTCCCCACCCGTGGCCACCGACACCGATACGCCGAGCCGCTCGGCCATCTCCAGCACCTCACCTAACTG
Organism: uncultured bacterium; assembly: GCA_965372835.1. Lineage (GTDB taxonomy): Bacteria > Planctomycetota > DG-23 > CBDVDV01 > CBDVDV01 > CBDVDV01. Next base: position 12,461 of record CBDVDV010000013.1, read on the forward strand.
ACACCGGCCGCAGCGCTCACAGTTCTCGACCCCGGCGCGAACGCTCCGCTCACAGCCAGTTCGCTGCAGGCAACTGGGCAAGAGAAGGAGCAGCTCTCCGGGTCCCACCCGTCGGCGCCGCCGCCTTACCCGCCAGTTGTTAAGTCCCACCACCAACTCATTGACCGCCAACGAACCGGTCCCCTTCCCTCACCTGGTGGCCGCGCAGGAACGCCCGGACCTGCATGGCCCGCTTACCGGCAGGCTGGAGTTCCCGAACATCGACGAGCCCGTCCGCGGCCTCGACCAGCAGCACGTCCTTGGACACCTGCACCACCGTCCCCGGCGACCGACGCGCCGGCCCCCTCCGGACCTTCACCCGCAGCAGTTTCACGCGAAGGAGGTCCCCGTCGTGACGCAGAAAACTGTGGGCGCCCGGCCACGGATTCAGTCCGCGCACCCGGTTGTGAATCTCCTCAGCAGAACGGCTCCAATCCACCAGGCCTTCGGCCTTGCTCAGCTTCGGCGCGTGGGCTGAGCCGTCCTGAGGGGGCGGCCCCTGCGGCCGGGCTTCGGCCAGGGCCTCGGACAAACGGCCAAGGGCTTCAGTCAACAGTCGGGCGCCGAGTTGGGAGAGCCTGACCTCCAGTTCGCCCGCTGTTTCGTCCTCTCCGATGGAGGTGGCCTGCTGGGCCAGGAGGGGCCCACCGTCCACCTCCTCGCTCATGCGAATGATGGAGACTCCGGTCTCTCGCTCCCCGCGCAGCAGCGCCCAGGCCACGGGCGCGGCGCCTCGATACTTGGGCAACAGTGAAGGGTGGACGTTGAGCGGAGCCACCCGGGGAACCGCAAGCACCTGTGGGCTGAGTATCTGCCCGTAGGCGGCGACCACGAGCAGGTCAGGCGCCAACTCCCGCAGACCAGTCACCGCTTCGGGGGCGTCAGCCCGCTCGGGTTCCAGTACCAGCAGGCCATGCTCAACGGCCGCCTGTTTGACAGGTGTCGAGTGGCGCCGCCGGCCCCGGCCGCAGGGGCGGTCAGGGCGAGTGACCACGGCCCGCACGCGAGCCCCCCCGGCGAGCAGGGCCTCCAGGACGGGCACCGAAAAGGTGCCGCTGCCCAGGAAGACCGCGGTGCGATTAGGAGTCGCTCTTGCGGAGCGCTGCTGTGTCATCGGTTCCTGCCCGAAGACCGGAGTCAACGCCGGTGGGCGCCGGCTCGCCGGCAAACGTGCCGGCGCCCTGGTAGTGCTCTTCCAACTCCTTGAGTCTGGCCTGGTTGGAGAGCCGGGCTGCCGACCCCATACGGTCGATGATGAGTCGCCCCTCCAGATGGTCGATTTCGTGGCTGACTGTCCGCGCGCACAAGTCCCGACACTCGTACTCCAACTCGTTGCCTTCGAGATCGTAGCCCCGGATCACCAGTTCGACCGGTCGGCGGATCTTCGCCGCGACCCCGGGCAGACTGAGGCAGCCCTCTTCGACGATTTGCTCACCACCCTCGCGCAGCACTTCGGGGTTGATGAGCACAGTTTCCTCGGCGGAGTCGCCGCCCAGGTTGAAGATTAACAGGCGCAGAGGAAGACCCACCTGGGTGGCCGCCAGGCCCACCCCCGAGGCGTCGTACATAGCGACGAACATCTCCCGGGTCGCGCGGCGAAGAGCCTTGTCGATGCGCACGACGGGCTCAGCAGGCTGCCGCAGAGCGGGGTCGGGGTACAGCAATATGCGCATTGTGGCCGTGACCTCCCTTGCTGCGCTCGGGATTACGCCCCAGACTGCATTCTACCTGCTCATCAGCAAAAAGGCAAGCAAGCGAATTTTCATTGACAATTGAGCCCGGGAGGATTATATATAAATGCTTCGGGGAACGAACCACAAGCAGGGGGCCTGCGGTACAGGTCCGCGTCGGCTCCTGTCCACTGTCGGGCCCGGGTCCGGAGGAACTACTCGTGGAAGAGCAAGTGCTGTACGAGCAAGCGCAGACAACTGCGAAACGAGGGGACCTGGAGAGTGCCATAGAACTTCTGCTCAAAGTGCTGGACCGCGATCCTAACCACGCAGATGCTCGCCGCCACCTGTGGGCCAGCGCACGCCGCCGACGGGAACGGGGCGTGGGCAAGCCCAACGCCGTCAGCAGCTTCCTTAGCCTCGCACTCGCCAAGTGCTTCGCTCTGATGGGACTGGCCAAAACCATCCGTCTCTGCGACCAGTATCTGGCCCGGGACCCCGATCACGTGCTGATTCGCGAGACGCTGGCCGGCGTCCTGGTCAAACGAGGCTACAACGACGGCGCCATCTGTGAGTACGAAGCCGTCCGCGACTCAGACCCCCAGCACAAGGAAGCGCTCCGGGCCCTGGGGCGCCTCTACAAGGCCAAGGACGAGATCGCCAAAGCCCAGCAGCGCTACGAGGAACTCCGCCAACTGGACCCTCAGGATGTCGAGGCCAACCGTGAGACCAAACAACTGGCCGCTCAGGGGGCCATCATCAAGGGTGGCTGGGAGGGGAGCACCAGTTATCGTGACGTGGTCAAGGACGTGGCTCAGGCCGAGCAGCTGGAGGAGGAGCGGGCCTTCAGTCGAACCGCTGCTGACTTAGAGGGCACCATCGCCCGTCAGCGGCAGCTGATCGAACGCGAACCCTCCATCTCCGGCCACTACATCCGCCTGGGCGACCTCCTGCGCCAGGACCGTGAGCACGACGAAGCCGAGCAGGCCTACCTCAAGGCCAAAGAAGTCAACCCCACGGGTTTTGACGCGGTCGAACGGCTCGGGGACCTCAAGGTGGAGCGCATCCAAGATGAGATCCAACAGGTCAAAACCGAACTGGAAGCCAAACCTGACGACCCGGCGCTGACGGAGAAACTCGGGGAACTCAACCAGCGCCGGCTCCAGGTGGGCATCGAGGACCTCACCAGCCGGGTGCAGGCGCACCCCACCGACATGGGCTTCAGAACCCGTCTGGGTGTGATGCTCTACGAGACCGCCGAGTACGACAAGGCCATCGCCGAGTTTCAACAGGCCCAGGGGGACCCCCGACACATGGTGCGGGCATCAAGTTACATGGGCCTGTCCTTCATGAAGAAGGGGATGTACGAGCTGGCCATCCGCCGCTTCAATCAAGCGCTGGGTCGGCTGGAAGGCTTCACCGAGTGGACCAAGGAACTGCTCTACAACCTGGGCGCCGCCTACGAGCAGATGGGCAATAAAGCCGAAGCCAAGGCCCAGTACGAGAAGATCTACGAGCGGGACATCCAGTTCCGAGACGTGGGCCAGAAGTTGGAGGCCCTATACAAGGAAGTCCAGGCCAAGGAACCCACTTCGGACTCAGGAGGGTCGTAGGTCCCTATCGCCCGGGCCCTGCCGCAAAAGATACCGACAGGAGCGAGCATCCATGCCCCACAGCAAGTCAGCCAAGAAGCGACTGCGGCAAAGTATCAAGCAGCGCCTGCATAACAAGTCCATCAAGAGCGCCCTGGCCACCCAGCGCAAGAAGTTCCTGGCCGCCGTGGCCGCCGGCGACCCCGAGGTAGCCACCACCGAGTTCCGCCGAATCGTCAAAGCCTACAAGAAAGCTGCAGTCAAGGGCGTCGTCCACGGCAACGCCGCCAGCCGAACCGAATCCCGCCTGGCCCGCAAATTGAATGCTCTTACCTCGGCGGCCTCGTAGAGCCTGTGCCGCTGGCGTTTCGCGGACCTCCTTCTGACAGCAGGCGCAAAGCGCGCACGTCCTGGGTAACCGGGTTATGCACCTGAGGTGGGGCCTAACCGGTCAGTCCTGCCGGCGCTGAGCCGAGATGCTGTAGAAGCGGGTCCTGGTACCCGCCCTTTTCCCGCCGAGACGGAACAGATACGTCTTGCCAATGACGTTTTCTTGGGATGTGGCAAAGAGCCTGACCGGGCTGTGGATCGAGAGCACCACATCTGTTCGAGACTCAAAGGGAGCCGGCCCTTCAGCAATCGAATCAACGCGAACGGCCAGCGCAAATCGCCCAGTAAGTCCCCTTCCACCCACAGCGAGGCCACAACCCCCACCCCGACACCTGAAGCAAGAAGCAGGTCACTGAGAAACTCCTACGTCGGCCTTGCCGACGGGCTGTCAGTGGCTCGGGGGGTTCGTGGTACCAGCGGAGCGAGCCGGTGGCTGAGGTGCGTGCTTCTTCAGCAGTTGGTCCACGTAGGTCCGCCAGACCTCCTCCACCTTGTCCAGCGGGGCGCGGAAGGCCTTGGCGAAGGCCTCCACCGGGTCTTCGCGCTGCTGGATGAGGATGAAGTAACGGTTGAGGACATCGGCGTTTCGGCCGCCCTCAGCGCGGAGCAGGAAGTAGACGAAGGACCAGGCCTCCGCGTAGTGAAATGGCGTGAACTGGCGTGCTGCGAGCAGGTGGCGCAGCGGGATTATTGGGACGAAGCGGCCCTCTGAACACATCAGGGCCAGTGCGCCCAGGCGCTCACGGTTGAGCGCCCCCAGCGTCAGTTTGCCGTCCTGCCAGGAGGCGGTCTCGAAATAGGTGGCCAGTCCCTCGTGGAACCAGAGCGGGGGCTGGTGGGTGAGTTTGGTGACCAGGGTGATGAACTGATGGGTGCCCTCGTGGGCCAGCACCTTGCGCAGTTCGTCGCCGGAGCCGTAACTGGCCATCGCCTTGATCTGCAGGCTGAAGAACCCGCGCAGTCCCATGACCCTCGCTCCCAGGCCCTTGCTCTCGCCGTAGGCCACGAAGCCCTCGCGGCTGCTGAAGACGTAGACATCGAGGGGCGCCTTGCGGTGCTCCTTGTACTTGAAGATGCGCGCGTAGGAGACGAACATCTGGTCCAGGAACTTGGCCAGGTCACGGGCCTCCTCGGTGGGCAGGTCGGTGTGCAGCCGATAGTAGCGGGTCCGGATCCTGTCAAGCCCACTGGTCGCCGTAGCGGCGCACGCGGCCGAGGCCGCCGTCAGCACCACCGCCAACCCCAGTGCCCCACGTTGCCACCGTCTCCGGCGCCGACGTTTCACCATCTCTCCCCCTCCCTCTTGGGCCCCCACCAGGGACGCCCAGCATCATCCTGGGGCGGCCTCGCGACCCGCCTACCTGTGTGCGCACCACTCATACGAGTCGCACGACCAGCGCCGCCGGTTTAGACCATCCGACCGGCTTTGAGGAACGAATCGGAGTAGATTTGCTTGTTCAGCAGCATCTCAGCAGTGATCCAGGCGTCCATCAACTCGGTGTCCAGGACGTCGACGATGGCGGAGTCCAGACCCACCGAAGCAGCCATTACCAGGAAGATGCGGTTGATGAGCGAGCGTTTGCTGGTGCCCTGGGACACGTTGGACAGGCCGATGGTAATGTGGGGAGGCGGATCGGCCAGCATCCGAATCTGCTGGATGACCTCCACCAGTTTGGTCGGCTGATCCTGAGCCACGTTGACGGGGATGATGATGGGATCGATGTATAGTTTGTCCGTGGAGTAGCCCATCTCCATGGCCGTAGTGACGATGGTGGCCGCGATCTCCACGCGGGTGTTGACGTCCTGGGGTACGCCTCGGCGGTCCATGGTGAGGGTCACGAGCGAGGCGTCCTTCTCCAGGGCGTAGGTAATGTAGGCGCGCAGTTTTTCCGGGTCGCCGGAGACGGAGTTGATCATCATGGGTGCATCGCAGGCTTCCACCCCGGCCTTGACCACGTCGAACTTCTGACTGTCTACGGCGATGGGGGTCTGGACCGCGTTCTGGATCTCACCCACCAACCAGCGCATGGCCCCCTCCTGGTCCGAGGCGGCGGTGCCTACGTTGCAGTCGAGGAACTTGGCCCCGGCCTCGGTCTGTCGACGAGCCAGGTCGTGAATGATCGACCCATCCTTCTCCAGGATGGCCTTTTTGACGTCGGTGAACATCCCGTTGATCCGCTCGCCGATGGCAATCATCAACCGCCTCCTTTTTTGCGGGGCGCCTCAGCCCCGTTCCGCTACTCGCCGGCTCCCCTGCCGGCGAACAGTTCATCGATCACCCGCTTGACAGAAGCCACCGCCTGGGGGTGACGCATGCGCAGGATGTCGCAGCCCGCCTGCAGCAGTGTGACCGCGGTGTTGGCCTCCCAGAGGACGCCACGCTCCTCCTGGTCGCCCCAGCCCGGAGCCTCCTCGGTGGGAGTCCTGGCCTCCTTGCTCCGCCAGGCCTCGTAGCCGACGTCGCAGATGACCGGCATGGCCATCATCTTATCTCCACCCAGAGCCGCCAGCCGTTCCCGCTCCTGGATGCTGTAGGCGTATTCGATGCCGTAGCCCAGGGCCCCCGTGGTCTGAAACATCACGATGCGCTCCAGCGGGAAGCCCATGTCCGAGACCAGGATGTTGACCTGCTTGGCGATGTTGATGTCCAGTGGTGCCAGGGCGATGAGGGCGTGGCCGTCGGCGATGCACACCGCGGTCAGGGTCTTGTAGTTGTCCTCCGTGACCACCCCGAGCAGGGCGTTCTCGCCCTTGAGGGCCTCGGAGACTTTGGGCATGACCTCGTCGTCCTTTTCCCAGTCCTCCGAGCCCCAGACGATGAGGGGCACGCCCACGGCCTCGGCCACCGAGCGGACCACGGCCGTCGCCTCGGCTGGACTCCTGTCACCCCGTTCCTTTGCCACCCCTTCCAACTTGATGCAGACGAGGTCGGCGCCGAACTCCTCCACACACTTCTTGGCCCAGGCCCCCGGGTCGCCGACCACGTCACGGTAGTGGGCCAGCAGCGGCTCGGGCCAGTTCTCGGGCTCCACGTCCAGCACGTCCATCGCCACCACCGGCCGCTTGCCTACCTCACCGTCTATCGCCATGTAGGGGACGGTCCGCTCCCCACCAATGGTAAGGGTCGAGGTGCGGGAGCCGCCGTCGGCCGTCGTGGCCCCCAGCGTCAGTTCATTCACTCCCGTCTTCCACTGCTCTTTCACCTCAGGCAGGTCCATCCGCTGCTCCCTCCTGCTCGTCATCCCCTCCGGCCCAGGGGCTCACTCCCCGCTGCGTCACTCGGCAGCCACCTCCTGGGCAGCCGGCCAACGAAACTCCTCTTTACCATAATCGCTCAGCGCTTGCCAGAGCGCCTCCCGTTCATCTTCACCGACACCCTCGATCACCACCACGTCGCTCCCCTGGAGAACCACTTCCACCAGACCCCGCTCGCTTCGCCACAGACGCCGACCCGGCACCCCGGTCGGCTGCTCCTCTTCTCGCCGGTACTTGTTGGTGACCAGGTGGACGTAGGCCTGGTGGAACTCTCGGGCGTCGGTGGGCGAGTCCCAGGTAGTGACCAGGACGATGAGCCAGGAGCGCTCCCCCCCCGGACCAGCAGCGCCACGCCGCCAGACCCGGAAGCGGTCGCCGTCCCAGCCCTCAGCGGCCTGCACCGCCTCTTCCGTGGTGGTGAACTCCTCCAGGAGCAGCCTCAGGCCAAACTCGCCGAGCACGTTCTCCTGAATGAGCGTGCCGGCGACCACGCCCGGAGGCACCTCCGGAAGCCTCACCCGCTGCGGCGGGTCCCTCTGGTCCAGGTACTTCTCCGGGTGAAGGATCTGCTCAGTCGAAAGGGGAAGGTCACGGTAGGCGGCGTTGACCCGTTCCCAGCCTCCCCGGCGGCGCAGTTCACTCACCATCCGGAACCCGGCCACGTAGGGGAAAACCAGGAGTTCCCGAACCGCCCGGGGGGCCAGGGCCAGTTGCGGACTCCCCAGCAACTCGGGCCCGGAACTCAGCAACAGGTCCAGGTCAGCGATGGTGGAGGTGTCGCGGCCTGCCATGTGGTCGAACATCACCGCCGTGGCGTCACCTTCCAGCAGCGCCTGGACAGCCAGGGCCAGGTCGTCGTTATCGTGCTGGTCCCAGGGCAGAGCCCCCAGGTTGAAATGGGCGTCCTGCGCCGCGTGCGTCAGTTCGTGGACCAGGACCAGTGGGAGAATCATGGCCGGCGCGCCCTTGACCAGGTACATGGTCTTGGTGTCCGGGTCGTAGGCCCCGACTAACTGCTCGGTCATCACCGCCGCCAGCACTGCCCGCAGGTCCGTGCCCGGGGGCAGGAGCCCCAGGGCCTCATAGGCCTCCGCCCAGCGGCCCAGTTCCTCCGGGGGCCAGTCCTCATCCAACTTGGCCAGGAAGAGTTTCCGCAGTTCGGCGGGGGTGTAAACCCGCTTGGCGACGGGGCCGGAAAGCTGCAGGCCCCGCAGGACGCTCATCCGCCGGGCCATCCGGTCGGTCAGTTCGGAGAGTTGGGCGTCGGTGAGGCTCGGCCCTCGAGGGAGGAGGGACAACGGTCCCTCGGGCGGCTCCTGGGCGATGAGCGCCCCGACCGCCACCAGCAAGGCAGCCAGCCCTGCGGCCAGACGCTTCATCGGCCCTCCTCCGCGTCCGCAGCGGACGTCGGGCTCGAGGCCGAGCGCGCAGCCCTCGTCGCTTCCAACTCAGCCACTACCGACGGGAACTCCTCAATGTCGGTGTGGGGCAGAAAGTTGGCCTGGGAAAACTCGTCCATGAACTTCAGGTTCCCCATCAGGTCGAAGTAGGTTATCTGCCTGGCGATCTCATGGGCCTTGGCGTAGGCGGTGCGGGAGAGCAAGGCGGTCTTGGCCCCGGCCAATGAAGTGTTGCCCGCGAACTCCACCCGGTCGCGGGTGACGTCGGGGAGCATGCCGATAAGCACGGCCTTGTGCGGGTCGAGATAGTTGCCGAAACCACCGGCGAGAAAGACCCGCTGGATGGCGTCGGGCGTCAGGTCCATGCTCTCGGTGAGCACGGAGATGGCGGCGTAGACCGCGGCCTTGGAGCGGAGCAGGTTGGCGATGTCGTGGTCGTTGAGGGTGATGTCCTCACCGGTGACCGTCTCCTCGCCGGGGACCAGGACGAACTCCCGCCCACCGACGATCTCCCGCACCCGCCGACCGTCCACATCTGGGCTGATCTTGCCCCGACGGTCGATGGCCCCGACCAGGAACAGTTCGGCGATGGCATCCAGAAGCCCCGAGCCGCACAGTCCCCGGGGTGGCTTCTCGCCGATGGTGTGGTAGTGGACTTCCAGGTTCGGGGTCACCTCCAACTTCTGGATGGCGCCGGAGGCGGCCCGCATCCCGTGCTCCACACCGCTGCCCTCGAAAGCCGGCCCGGCTGAACAACTGGCCGCCGCCAGCCAGTCGCGGCTGCCCAGCACCACCTCACCGTTGGTGCCGATGTCGATGAAGAGGCCGAGGTCCTGGCGGTCGTAGAGGCGAGTGGCCAACACCCCGGCCGTGATGTCGCCGCCGATGTAGGCAGCCACGCTGGGCATGGAGAAGAGCAGTCCGCGCTCGTTGATGCGAACGCCCACCTCCCGGGCTCGCAACGGCGGGACGAAGTTGGCGCTGGGGATGTAGGGGTCGCGGCGGATGCGCGTGGGGTCGAGGCCGAAGAGGAAGTGGAGCATGGCAGTGTTGCCGGCGCACATGGCCGCGAAGATGTCCTCCACCCGAACCCCCGCCGAGGCGGCCACCTGCTCGATGAGGCCGTTGATGTCGCTGACGATGAGTTCCTGCATCTCAGAGAAGGCGTCGTGCTCCTCGGCGTAGATGATGCGCTGGATGTAGTCCTCGCCGTAGCGCATCTGGGAGTTGTAGGTGGCCTCGGCGGCGAGGCTCTCACCGGTGGTCAGGTCCACCAGGTGGACGACGACCGTGGTAGTACCCACATCGACGGCCACGCCGAAGTTGCGGCGGGAGGTGTTGCCCGGCTCGACCAGCATCACCTCCAGGACGCCGGCACGGTGGCCGATGGTGGTGGTGACCTTGAAGCCGCTCTGCCGTAACACGTGTGGCAGGCTCTTGAGGATACGGTAGCCCGTCTGCATCGGCATCTCGGTGCCGAGCGCCCGACGGATACCGTGGTAGAGGCGCTCGTGGTCGGCCAGGTTGTTCTCGACGGTGGGCGGGTCCAGTTGCAGGTATTGCTTGACCACCAGGGGCTCGAAGGGAAACAGGAGTTTGCGAGCCCGGTCGAGTTGCTCAGCAGTGAGGTGACGGTCGGCCCGGCCGAGCAGTATCTGGGCCTCGCCCAGACGACTCTCCTCGGGGACCATGACGGTGACATCGCCCGTCACCTGGGTAGCGCACGCCAGCACGTAGCCCCGACGACGCTCCTTCTCTGTGAGTAACCCCACTTCCGGGCTGTCCACCTGGCCCCGGGTGACGATGAGCCGACACTTCCCGCAGGATTGGTGGCCGCCACAGATTTGATTGACGTAGACCCCGGCCTGGTTAGCGGCTTCCAGCAGTGTCACCCCCAGGGAGACCTGCGCGCGCAGACCGTCAGGCTGGAAGGTAACAACCGCGTGAGCACCGGCGCCCGGGCCCTCGGCGCCGGCGACGGTTTTGTCGGTTCTGGGAGGTTCTTGGTTCACATCTGAGTCTCCGGTCCCTCTCGACGGAGCCCGGAATGGGCTTCGGCCGGCGCAGTCGAGCCGTCAGTCCGTCAGAGGGCTCGCCGGCTGGGCTATGCGGACGCCTTCCACTGGGTGGTCAGATAGTTGGGGAGTTGGGAGGCCTCCTTGGGGCCGACCACGATCTCCCAGCCGGTCTCCTCTTCCAGTTTGCCACTGAGCACGGCTACGTGGCCGGGGATGATGAGTTTGCGGTGGTTGACCACTTCCTCGACCTTGGCCTTGTCCATCGCCTCGTGGACCACCTTTTCGTTGAGTTTGTCACCGGAGTAGGAAGTCAGCACGGAGAGGCCCTCAGTATCGACGGCCAGGATGTAGGCGGGCACCCGGCTGGCCTCCACCTCGCCCTCCACGGAGTAGTAAGTGAGGGAGAAGTTGGTGGTGAACATGAGCGGGGAGTCGGGCCCCGGCTCACCGATAGGATAGAGGCCCGGTTCGACCTGGACCGGTTTCTGAGGGTCGGTGTAGATGTTCTGGCGGACGGTGAGAATGGGGAGGATTTGGGCCTTTTCGGAGCACTGGGTGCAAACGATCCCGGCGTACTTGACCACGAAGGCGCTGGCCCACAGCACTTCGTTGTGAGCGTCGCCGGCGGGGGCCCGCACCACAGTGGGGAAGCCCAGGGGTCGGAAGGTGCGCTTGAGGGCCAGCCGGCGGAGCTGGGTGAGGTTCTGCAAGATGTCCAGGGGACTCTCGGCCGTCACGTCCAGCACCAGCTCACTGACCCCGGCCCCCTTGAGCTTTTCCGTCAACTCGGCCAGGCCCTCCAAGCCGTCGGCCTGCACCCCGACCGGGCACTTGGCCTCGGTGGCCAGGGCCGCCACCGCCTCCCAGTTCTCCGGGTTGGCTCCGGAGAGGAGCGGACGGCGAGCCCTCACCTCGTCAGTGAGGGCTGCCTTCAAGGCGTCGACGCTGTCACTGGTGAGCATCAGGTGAAGGTCAGTGGCCGAGGCGGCCGCGGCCACGGCCTGGGCGAAGCGGCTGGGGTCGCCGCTGTCGTTCTTGACCTCCACCAGGTCTACCTGGATGTCCGTACCCACACGGTGAAAGCGGAGGTCGTTGATGGCGGCCAGGCGCTCTTGGAGCGCCGGCGCTTCGAGGGAATCAGACACGGTGACGGCCACGCCGGGCGGATGGTAGAACTTCTCGTCATGACGGAACATGACGGTTTCTTCGCCGATGCTGAGCGCCCGATCACCCGTACCGATAGTCACCAACTTGATGGGAGGGGCGGAGGCGGCCCCCAGGGCCTCCTGGGCCTCCTCGCCGACGTGGGGACACTCCTCCAGGGAGGCCTTTTTCTGCGCCAAGGCCATGGCGAAGGCCAGACAGGTGGGCCGACTGCAGTCGCCACAGTTGGTCTTCGGCAGTAGTTTGAATATTTCCAAGCCGCTGAGTGCCATGGTTTTGCTCCTGTCGTACAGCCCCAGTTCCGAACGGGCACCTTCGGCCTGCGTCGGGCCTCGCTACCAAGCGACTCCGCCAACCCCGACGGACGCGGTCACGTGGGCCCTGCTCCGCCGGCAGCCCCCGAGCCCGGGGGACCGGGCATCCGGTCCGCCACCACTCTGAACTGCCAGAGGGCGGCTACGACGACGGCAGCGAAGCCACCTTCCATCAGGTAGATGCCGTAAGCCAGCGACGCCGAACTTCGGAGGATCCAGGGCACCCAGATGGCACCTCCAAGCACGCCCAAGAAGGCTTGAAGGGCCGCCAGCAGCAGGCCCGTTCGCGTCGTCCGGGTCAGCAAAACGACCACCATCACCATGACGATGACCAGCACCGTCATGTAACCCAGCGCCGCGGGGCGGTCCGGCGCGAACACATCGTATCCGTGGAACGGCTCGATCTTGGAGCCAAAAAGACGACAGAAAAAACCCACCATGGCGGCTGTCGACGCCAGAAGCGCGAAGCCCTGGGCGCACCAGAGCGCGTCTAACTTTCGGCGATTGCGAACGAGGGCCTGTCCGGCAAACCACCAGACCACCGCCGCAGCGATGACGGCGGCGGCGACGTTCCGGGCCCACGGAGGCGGCAGTCCGGCAAGCATCAACATGTTGGACATTCCTTCCAGCGCATTCTCACGACGGCCTCGTGGTATCCCACCTCCCGAGACGCACTCAGAACATGGGATCCATCTTCAACGCCGGGTGTTCTTTCTCGGTAATGTAGGTGAGCACTTCCTCCTCGGTCGTGGCCACGATTTCGTCAGCCACCTTCGCCAAGAAGTCCTCACCCAGACCCATCTCCTTGGCCCGCTCGGCAAAGGCCTCGCGAATCTCCTCCTTCAGGTGGCTGGTCATCCAGACGATGCGGCCCAGACCGCCATCGGCCGAGGCGTACTTGCGGGAACTGATGTAGTGCTTGGAGTGTCCCATGAAGCCCGGGGTCTGCTGGCCGCCACCCACCTGACCGGCCAGGGTGCTGAACTTCATCCCGCAGGGCGTCATTTCCCCATGCTCGCGGGGGACGATCATGACCCCGTTACAGGAGGGCAGCACCGCCGAGACGCACTCGAAGCAGCCACAGGACGTCATCGGGTCTGTGATCATGGAGTACATGCTGACCCGTTCCAGGCTCTTACCGGAGTGTTCGTAGACAAAGGTGTTTACGCCCTCCCACTGCCCCAGGGCCTCATCCATAGCCCGTCCCTTCTGGATGGGTTGGTTGGCCCCGGCGGGGCTGATCTCGTAGGCGGCGCGGCCGTCCAGCCAGTTGTAGGCGCCGCAGAGCCCACTTCGCTCGGGAGAGATGACACAGACGTGGTTCGGCGCGAAGCTCTGGCACAGTGTGCAGGAGTAGTACAGCTCGACCGAATCGTCAGTCATGCCCTTGAGGCGAGCGTCGCGCTCAGCAAAGACCTGCCTGGCGGTGTCGATGAACTGCTCCACCTGCTCCTGCTCCGTGTAGAGGCGTATCTGCACCTTGTCCAGGATGGCGTTGTACTCGTCGTGGAACCGGGCATGTATTATCTTGGCGATGTGCTCCAAGGTGAAGCCAGCCTGCTCGGCCTCCTTGGAGATGCGGATCCAGTTGATGTCCCGCTGGCCCATGTGGAAGACGCCATGGGCCTCGTTGAGGAAGCGGTGGATCTGCCGTTCGACAATGGGCTCGAAGTCGGTCTGCATCCGCCGACCGGCCACCTCCACGATGATGGCCAGCGGCAGCGCTCCCCCCTCCTCGACGGAGTCGATGCCCGGACCGATGATCTCGATCTTGCCGTCTTCCACCTCGTCCATGTCCCGGGTGGTGACCAGTTCGAAGGCGGTCGAACCCCGGCCCCCCATCTCCACGTACATGTCCTCCCGGCGGACGCGCTCACCCTCGAAGGCAGGGCTGTAAGGCACGGGGACGGGCACCTCGCTCACCTTCACCTTGAGCCCTCGCACCTCTACCGCCCGGTCCACCATCTCGTCGTGAGTGACGTTGCTGACGACGTGCTCGTAGGTGCAGACGCCGGTGGGCAGAATCTGGGGAATGTCGGTGTCGGCGATGGTGGGGAAGCCGAAGTTGATGACCCCGGCGGCGGTGGCGTACTTCTCCTCATCCACCTCGCCCAGGGCCAGGACGAAGGCGAAGATGCGGTCCTTGTTGTAGCGGAGCACCCGCTGATAGTCGCCCGGCTTGACGCCACCGAAAGTCATAGCCGCCCGTACAGCAAACCCCGCGGCGTAGATGGCCGCGGTTATCTCCTTGCCAAAGGGCACCAGGCGAGTCTCCCAGCCCAACTCGATACCTTCCTCAGCCAGTTGCTCGGCCATGGAGCGACCGTTGGTATGACCGGCCATGAAGACGTAGAGGCTGCGCTCCTGGAGTTCGCGAGCCAACTTGACCGCCTCTTCGTTGGTGGGCAGCGCCCCCACGCAGGCGGCAAACCCCGGCGCGGTGCCGCTGACGAACTCGATGCCCCGCTCCCGCAGGATGATGTCGTCAGCGGCTCCCAGCCAGATGTCGCTAACCGGCTCGGGCCCCACGACGTACTTGCAGGCCTCGATGATCTCCTCGGCAAAGAGCGCGGCCATCCCAGCGTCCAGCGTCTCGCCCAGGTAGGGGAGCCAGACCCGCTCGGCGGGCACCGGTGGAAGGAGTGCCTTGGCCCGGTCAAGGATCGGTCTCATGTCTCCCAGCGTGCGTACCTCCTCCCCCAGGATGCTGTGGATGACGGGCAGAAAGTAGGCGGTGTTGGGGAACTCGACGACCGCGTCCTCACCTTTCTCCTCCACCGCCTCCGCGCACTTCTTCTCAGCCTGGGCCACCAGACTGTGAGCGCCTTTGATGGCTGCGGTGGCAATGATCCGGCTCATGCAGACTCTCCTCTCCGGCTTTCAACTCTTCGACGCAATCGTACCCCCGCTGACACCGGACCCGCACACAGCCCGCAGCAAGGCCTCCACCTCGTGCAGCAACTCAGGACAGGCCCGGTACACGGCCTCTCCGGTCAGGTCGGCCTCGCGTAGTTCTTCATGGTCGTGCACGACAGCCGCCAGGTCGAGACGGATTTCGGCCTCCTTCAGTTCCCGGCGGATGAGTTCCTCTTGACGTTCAGTGGCCACCTTGTTGGCTACGGCGACGACCTTCTCCACGCCCATCTCCCGGGCCAACCCGGCGATCTCCCGCCCGGTGGCGAGACTGCGGAGGCTGGGCTCCACCACCACCAGCATGGCGTCAATCCCCTGGGTGGTGGCCCGACCCAGGTGCTCAACGCCCGCCTCCAGGTCGATGAGCACGACCTCGTTGCGGCGAAGCACCAGGTGGCGCAGCAGTGACTTCAGGAACACGTTCTCCGCACAATAGCAGCCCCCGCCGGGCTTGTGGATACGGCCCAGTACCAGCAGCCTGACCCCGTCGATCTCCCGGCTGTAGGCGTCGGGGATGTCATCGACGTGCGGATTGAGTTGGAAAAACTGCCCGTAACCTTCCAAGGGAGCGCCGGTGCGCTCGGCAATGAGTTCGCGCATCTGGGCCAGAGGGGTTATCCGCTGGTCGGAACGGTCACCCAGGGCCTGGGCGAGGTTGGCGGCGGGATCGGCGTCGATGGCGAAGACATCCCTCCCCTGTCGAGCGAACAGGTGCGCCAAAGCGGCGATGACGGTGGTCTTGCCCACACCGCCTTTTCCACTGGCCGCCAATTTCACGAACAGACCTCGTCGTGTAGGGAGAAAGGGGGCCGGTAGAAGCAACTCCTGCGAAAGTGCTTTCTCATACCCCCTCAGCCACCGGACCTTCTTTTCGTAGTTTATCTTTCCCGCAGGACCACCTTGGCGGAAGTCCCTCAG
Source organism: uncultured bacterium (assembly GCA_965372835.1). Classification (GTDB taxonomy): domain Bacteria; phylum Planctomycetota; class DG-23; order CBDVDV01; family CBDVDV01; genus CBDVDV01. The sequence continues at coordinate 28,134 of CBDVDV010000013.1, forward strand.
TTTCTCAATGTACTCGATCAGACCCAGCCTTGTCAACGCAAAATGTCACCCACTTGGGCACCGGGCCGGCAGCTGGTCAGCCGACACTGAACCCCGACGATTGACGGAAGGGTACACTCCACTACCTTGTGGGTTGCTCGCCGAGTCCCCTCCGCACCTTGTCAACGAACGCCTGGTGGACGGCGAAGCCCAGGTCCATGCACTTCTGGAGGTGCTCCCAGGACAGTTCGTATTCGCCCTTCCGTGCGTAGACATTGGCTAAGCCGTACCAGGGGTTGGGCAACTCCGGGTCAACTTCGATCGAGCGCTCAAGCATGGCGATAGCATCATCCAGCCGACCTAACTCGTAATACCGCCAGCCCAGGTTGTTGGCCGTTTTGGGGCAGTCAGGGTCGATGGCCAGGGCCCTTTCGTAGTGGGTCACAGCCTGTTCGATATCACCCATATCCTGGTAGGTCTTCCCAGTCCTGAACCAGGCCCAGGCGTAGTTCGGAGCGATGTCCACGGCTCGGCGGTAGGCGTCGATGGCGTCGTGCAATCTGCCCTGGCCTCCATAGGAGAAGCCCAACCGCGCCCAGACAAAGGCGTTTCGCAGGTTGAGGTCGAGCAAGTGCTCGTAGGCTCGGACGGCCTCCGCCCATTCGTCGAGGCTGTAGAAGGCATCGGCACGCTCAGTCCAGGCCTTTTCGTCGTAAGGATTGACGGTGGTGGCCTGTCGGAAGGCTTCGCCGGCTTGGCGGAGGTCGTCCTGCTTCTTGTAGGTCAGCCCCATCTTGTACCAGGCTTCGGCGAAGGTGGGGGCGATCTCGACGGCCTTCTGATATGCCTCGATCGCCTCGGCGAAGTTGCCCAGGTGATCCTGAACCACACCGAGGTCACACCAGGCCTTAGCGAACTCGGGGCTGATGGTCACGGCCTCGGTGTAGGCCTCCACGGCTTCCTCCATCCGCCCGTGACGCCAATGTGAGAGGCCACGCTCATGCGCGTCGGCGGCCCCCTGGGCGACCTCCGACACCCTCTTGGCCGCGTGCAAGGCTTCTTCCGACCTGCCCAGTTCCTGGTAGATCTCGGCAAGCGCCGTCCATTCGACCTTCGCATCCGGATGAAAGATCAGGACTTTTTTGAAGGCCTCTGCGGAGTCCTCCAGCCTTCCCTGCTTCCAGTAGAATTCTCCCAAGTCGTACCAGGCCTGATACCGGTCCGGGTCGATTCCTACGGCGCGCTCGGATGCTGCCACCCCCTGCTCCAGCATGCCCAGCCTGAGGTAGTTGCTGCCCAGACCCCACCAGGCTTCTGCGTCGTTGGGTTCGTAGGCGATGGCCTGCTTGCTGGCCTCCACCGCTTCGTGCAACTTATCCTGTCTGGCCAGGGCCGCAGCCACGCGGGTCCAGGCCCCTGACAAACGGGGATTGATATTGAGGGCAGACTTGAATGCTTGGAAGGCCTCCTGGTTCCGGTGACTGCCGAAATAGCAGCACCCGATGTTGTACCACGCGTTGACGAAACGGGGGTTGATGTCAACCGCGTGCTGGTAAGCGTCAATGGCGTCGTCCCACTCGTGTTGCTTCGCGTACGCATACCCTAAGTAGAACCACCCCAAAGCGAAATTGGGCAGGATAGCCACCGTGCTCTTGAACGCCGGCACAGCTTCCCATGGCCGCTCCTGGTCACGGTGGATCAAGCCCAGGTCATACCAGAGTCCGGCCCAGTCGGGGGTTATGGCCAACGCCCTGCGGCAGGTCTCGACAGCCCGGTCCGCCTCCCCCTTGTCCTTTTGCGCCGAAGCAAGCCAGCGAAGCATGACGGCAACGTATTCCCTGGGCTTGAGGCCCCGCATGTAGAACGACTTGGCCTGTGGCGTGTCGGGAACGGGGAAATCCGCGGTGAGCGCGGCGTCGGCAACGACAGCCCCTTGCGCAGACACGTCGACGTTGAGCCGCACTGCGCCCAAACTGTATCTCACGAATGTGCGCTCAGTTGAACGCACACCGACGATGGGCAGCCCGACGCGCTCGGCCAGAGCCAGGTACAGCGTGCACAAACAGTCGGCAGTGCCCTTCCGTTCTCGGACCAACATATGCAGGAAGGCATGCACACGGTGCGCGTCGTGGCCGTGAAGCACCTCGTAGCCCTGCTCTCTGAACAGGAAATGGTTCAGGGTCGCGACCACCGTGTTGGGGTCGCTCTCGTTGCCGATGCGCGCCCGCAGCCTGAGGGCCATCCGGTCCAGTTGCTCGAGGTATCTGGAGACGTTGACGCCGGGGTGATACTCCTTCCCGATGAGCAGCGCGGCGGTCCCGATGTCGATCTGGTCGTCAGGCAGCGCCAGCATCTCGTCGATGCTCTTTGCTTGCAGCCCCTGGCGCCCCTCGTTGGCCAAGGGCGGCTCCGCACCAGCCACCAGCCCCGCAAGGAGGAGCACCAGTGAGCATGCCACCACAGTCCTTCGCATCCTCCGGTTCCCCTCTTGAATACAGGAGTGTGCCCCCGAACATGGCAGCGACGCGTCTGCCGTCAGAGGTGCCGACTGCGGCCCCCCTCAACATCGCGCCCGCGCACGCCAGTTTAGCCACCAGCAAGGAGTTTTCTGAACTCAGCTTCGCTGATGGTCTTGACGCCCAGGGAGCGGGCTTTGTCCAGTTTGCTTCCGGGGTCCTCACCGACCACCACGTAGTCGTTCTTCTGGTCACTGACGAGGAGGCCTTGCCGCCCCGAGCGTGGATGGCTTCCTCGGCCTCCCGGCGGGTGAGGCTCTGTAGAGAACCGGTGACGACGAAGGTGAGGCCGCCGAGGTCGGGCCCCGCAGGGACTTCTCGCCGCTCAGCCTCCATGTTGACGCCGGCTTGCTTCAGTTTGTCGATGACCGTTCGGTTCCGAGGGTTGCGGAAGAAGGCTACGATGCTCCGCGCCATGATGGGGCCGATCCCTCCAACCTCCTCGAGTTCCTCTTCGCCGACCTCGGCGAGCGCGTGCAGGGAGTCAAACCGGTCGGCAAGAAGCCCCGCGGCGGTCGCGCCCACGTGGGGGATGGCCAGGGCCGCGACTATTCGTCCTATACGAACGCTAACCCCCACTTGCCAACGTCAAATGCCTCAGTTATGGGACGTGGGAACGCGACGAAACCCCACGCTCTCTGCAGTCCGAATCATTGCCAGGTTACCAGCTTTTGTGCCACAGGAGGCCGCCCGCCCGCATTTCAGAATATATGCTGTGGCAAGGGAGACCACAGCCTTCCCGTAACCTCGCCGACGAAACTCCGGAGCTGTGTAAACGGCTATGACCTCCCACACCTCCTCGGTGCGAGGCCAAACACCCGCCCACGCAACCATACGGTCGTTTTCCGCGGCAAAGCAGTAGCGATACCCCTTTTCGCGAAGGCGTTCCCATTCCCTTCGCGACATGGGTGGTTTCGCCTTCCCAAACCCCTGCAGCAAGTAGCTGTCCCTTTCCCACGCGAACCAGTGAACGACCTCCGACGGAAAGGGACGGAAGGTGTCTTTTGTGCATGTCAGCGTGAAACAGCGGCGATCCAACATGAACTGCGTTCCCATCGACCCACTATACGGCCGTAATTGCTCCGGTTCTGTCCAAACCGAGGAGCTTCCTGAAATCGGTTTCGGTGATGGTTTTGACGCCGAGTTGCCGGGCCTTATCGAGTTTGCTTCCGGGGTCCTCACCGACCACCACGCAGTCGGTCTTTTTGCTCACTGACGAGGAGACCTTGCCACCACGAGCGCGGATGGCTTCCTCTGCCTCCCGACGGGTGAGGCCTTTTAGTGAACCGGTGATGACGAAGGTGCGGCCGCTCAGGTCGGGGCCGGCGGGGGCTTCCGGGCGCTCAGCCTCCATGTTGACCCCCGCTTTTTTCAGTTTCTCGATGACTTTCAGATTGGCTGGATTGTGGAAGAAGTTGTAGAGTGCCTCGCCGATCTCGTTCCCGAGTCCCCCGATTCTCGGCTTGAGGTTGAAACGTTCAGGCGGAGTTTCGGCAAATGCCTCGAATGCTCCAAAATGGTCCGCCAGTGCCTTTGCCTGCTGACCCGTCAAACCGGGTATCTCAAGGGCTCGTATGCGCTCTTCGACTGACCCGCCTTTTGCCTTGATCTCCTGTATAAGCTCCTGGTTGCGGGGGCTGACCAGAAACTTCGCGATGTTCTCTGCGCTTTTCTGACCGATCTTCTCGATCTTCAGGTCAGGATAGAGATCGTACCTGTTCGCGGATGCGAGTTCGTCGAGCGACGGGAAATGCTTCACCAAGAGGTCGGCTACTGTGGAACCGACGTGGAGAATAGCCAGGGCGGCGATGAGGCGGGCCAGGGGTCTCCGTTTGCTTCCCTCGATAGCCAGAAGCAGGTTCTCAGCCGACTTCCCGGCCAGCCGCTCCAGGCCGACCAGATCGTTGAGGGTCAGTCCATAGAGATCGCCAAAATCCCTGACCAGCCCCTTCTCCACCAACTGGTCGATGACGGCCGGGCCCAGGCCGTCGATGTCCATGGTGTTGCGGTGGGCGTAGTAGCGCAGGCGCTCCTTGATCTGCGCCGGGCATTCGACATTGGTGCAGCGGTGGTAGACCTCGTCCGGGAGCCTCACCACCGGGCCGTCACAGACGGGACACTTCTCAGGCATCTCGAAACACTTTTCCTCACCCGTCCGATCGCTCTTGACGACCTCCAACACCTGGGGGATGATTTCGCCGGCCTTCTCGACCTTGACCGTGTCACCGATGCGGATGTCCTTGCGCTCGATCTCATCGGCATTGTGGAGGGTGGCCCGCTTGACCGTGGTGCCCGAGAGAAACACCGGCTCCAGTTCGGCCACCGGGGTCAGCGTACCCGTCTTTCCCACCTGGACAGTGATGCCCACGAGTTTGGTGGCGGCGACCTCGGGGGCGTACTTGTAGGCGACACACCAGCGGGGGGCCTTGGCCGTGTGGCCCAGACGTTGCTGCTGAGCCAGGTCGTCGACCTTTACCACCACACCATCGACGTTGTAGTCCAGGTCCTCGCGCCGATCTTCGAACTCGCGACAAAACTGGACCACCTCGTCAACGTCCCGGCAAACCTTAATCTCAGAGTTGGTACGGAGGCCGAGTCCCTTGAGCCCTTCCAGCACCTGAGAGTGAAAACCGGGCGCCCATCCCTCGAGCACACC